>CAYWUT010000026.1:0-35140 GCA_964460545.1 uncultured Spirochaetota bacterium | reverse complement strand
GATGATGAGAAGGGTGAATATTCCATGAAGGAACCCCTTGAGGTATCCCCTGATACACAATACGACGACAATGATTATTATTATTATATCTATGAGGTTCATATCGAAAAATTGTCTCTGCCGCAGTGATTTTAGATTAAGTGTGTTATACTGTTATTAAGAATATCGATTGATGGACCCGTATTGATGAGCACGAAAGAGCCTGAGAGAACAAAACTCATCAGTATAATTGAGAACGTACTGGAAAACCGGAGCGACGTTAAGAAATCGAAAAAGCTCATCGACCGTGTTGCCATGAAAACGGTACGTAATTCTCCCGCCGTCCGTATCCTGTCGGAGATGGAAACACTGAACAATCATACTAACAAAATTCAATTAAAACTGGCCTGCTGTATCGAGCTCCTTGCGATAGTTACAAACAACATCGACCTCGTTTCGGACGAAATGGACTTCATCCCGGGGCCCCCACGCCGTCCTTCCTTTCCTCCGCATATATGATACTCTCCACCTCCCTGTACGAAAGCGCCTCAAGCACGTCTTCCTTACCGATCCGCTCTCTTTCGTCGAGGTCGGCAACCGTTCGCGCGACCCTGAGGATCTTGTAATACGAACGGGCCGATAATTTGAAGCGGTCGACCGCCTTGTAGAGAAGGTTCGCCGTATCCGAATCGGAACCGCACAATTTCTCGGTTTTCCGGACCGGAAGATCCGCGTTGAGCACACCCTGTCTTCTGATCTGAATATCCCGGGCACGCTTCACCTGCTTCCGCATGCGGACTGAAGTCTCGACCGGCTTCCCCTCCAGTATTTCCCGGGGACGAAGCGGTTTGACCTCGACCTGTATATCGATCCGGTCGAGGACGGGACCGGATATCTTCATGAAGTAATGGTTAATCGCCCTGGGAGTGCACCGGCACGTCCTTTCGGGATCGAAGAGGTACCCGCACGGGCATGGATTCATGGCAGCCGCGAGCATGAAGCGCGAAGGAAACCTGACCCTGGAATCCGCCCTTGCGACCACAACAAAGCCGCTCTCCAGGGGCTGGCGAAGCGATTGTATGATATTGCTTCTGAATTCGGTAAACTCATCGAGGAAAAGCACACCGTTGTGTGAGAGTGTTATTTCGCCCGGTATCGGATTCCGTCCCCCGCCAATAATTGCCACATCCGATGCGGTGTGATGAGGGGCCCGAAACGGCCTGTTCCTGATTAGTCCTTTGCCGGCATCGAGAAGACCCGCAATACTGTAGATCTTCGTCGTCTCGATCGATTCTTCCTCCGTCATTTCAGGTAAAATTGTCGGGATTCTTGAAGCGATCATCGTTTTTCCGGCGCCGGGCGATCCGATGAGGAGTATGTTGTGATTACCCGCCGCCGCCAGGAGCACGGCCCTAACCGCGTATGCCTGTCCCCTGACATCGGAATAATCGCACGGAAAGCGGTCGCACCCTCCCTTGTTATCCTGAAGCTGTTTGTAACGTTGCCGCGAGTCTGCCGTGTTTGTTTCCTGCGGATGCGCAATCACCTCAACGGCATCATGAAGAAAGCATACGGGGTGCAGGCGGCCCCGGGGATAGAGCGAGGCTTCACGCATATTCGCCTCCGGAAGAACGATGTGGCCTATACCGCATGCGTGTGCTTTCTGGAGAATCGCGAGTATTCCGCGAACCGGCCGTACGTATCCGTCGAGGGAGAGCTCTCCGACAAAGAGATAGTTTGAAAAATCGCAATCCGACTCCAGTGTACCCGATACGATCAGTATACCGAGCGCCATGGCGAGGTCGAATACGGAACCCGTCTTTTTGAGCTCCGCGGGCGCCAGATTCACGGTCAACGCTCCGAGCGGAAAGTCATACCCTGAGTTTCGTATGGCGGCGCTGACCCGCTCCTTCGCCTCCTTTATGGCGGGATCGGGAAGCCCCACTATGGAATAAGCGGGAAGCCCCCTTTTTAAATCGACCTCTATCTCAATGATGGATGCTTCAACGCCGGTTATGGTGGAAGACTTAAGCCTGAAGAACATGGGGCCCTCCTCTATCACCTATAAACAGCAGGAGCGGCCGTTCTGTTTCAGTGTTTAAATAATAATCACGGGAAGGACACGGGTATTATTCGGATATACGCCCGTTCATGTATGGAGAGTCGTTACCGTAGGGAATAACGGAGTTGATCAGTCCCGTTCTTCATATTGAAATCTTTTTTTAATGGTAAACCCGGGGGAGCCCTTTCTTTTCTTCCTCTCCACTATGCCGAATCCCCCGCCGCCGAGATAGAAGAGCTCTTCCTTTGGATTGAGCTGATAGGATTTTCTCAATTCCTTTAATACACAGTCAAAATGAGCCTTCTTCCCGGATTCCCTGTGGGTGATTGCCGTGGTTGTGACATTGAGAGGTTTATTGCATACGGGACAAACCAGGCGCGGCTGCCGAGGCCCCCTGGGCTTGTAGCCCCGGTACCGTTTTGTTCTTCGCTGGTTGCTCTTGCTCATAATATATCCTGCGGATCAGACTTGATCGGAATACTCGCATCTTACAATGGTGAAGATACCTCTTTATAGTACTATTGCGGATGATAAGAAACAAACGGTTTTTACGGGTACGGGCATGTCCGGCTCTATGACTCTTTCATGAGCCCCGTGGTGAGCGATCTGGCGAGTTTTACGACTGCTTCAGAGATATAATCCTCGTTGTTGATCATGGTCTTGAGCTCTTCAATCCTGGTCCTGCGGACCTTATTGACATCAACACCCGCCCTTTTCTGGGCGGATTTCCTTTCCATGGGTATCCTGGCCGTTTTCATAGCACACTCTTTACACGGAAGGCATCCGGAATATAACGGATACCGCTATATTCAACACTTGCTACATCGAACCTTACGTTGAGATCAAGCTTCCTCTTATTCATGAAATAGCGGGCTACGGAAATGATATTCCTCTTTTTTTTCTCCGTAACGGCTTCCAGACCCGAGCCGTAGCGTTCGCTGTCCCTCAGCTTGACTTCTACAAACACAATAATGTCCTCTTTCCTGGCGATTATATCGACCTCTTTGTGGCTAAAACGGAAGTTCCTTTCAAGCAGATCATATCCGTTTTCCCGCAGAAAGCGGGCGACTTCTTCCTCACCCTCTTTCCCCTTAATCGCCCTCCTGCCCTTCACTTTCATCACTCTCCAGTTGCCTGGCGAAGGATTTGGAGAGGGGCTTCTTGATAAACAGCGACTCCTTGCTCAGGTCGATTATCTTTTCACCGGAAACCTTATCTCCGAACTCATCCACGAGCACCGATATCGTCGGCTTGAGAGGCTGATTCGGATTGGCGCTCACCACCCTTCCTATCACGCTGTTGCTGAGCTGAACGATACTGCCCACGGGATAGATCGCCATATTCGAGAGAAACGCCTTAATGATCACGGGATCGTATTTTCGATTCGCCTCACTCAGGATGGTTTTCATCGCGTTATAGGAGAGATGCTCATCCCGGTAGCTCCGCACCCTGGTCATGGCGACAAAGACATCGCAGATCGCCACGATCTTCGCAAAATCCGTTATGGCTTTTCCCGAGAGTTTTCTCGGATACCCCGTTCCGTCATAGGCCTCATGATGCTGCAGGGCGATCGAAGCGACCTCGTTGCTGAGATCGAGCTCCTTCATCATCAGCCTGTACCCGTATATCGTATGCGTCTTGATACGGTTGTATTCATCGGGCGTGAGCTTGCTTTTTTTTTCTGCTATGTAGCCGGGGACCCTCACCATGCCGATATCATGGAGCAGTGCTCCGGTACCGAGGGCTATGAGCTTGTGTTCGGGATATTTCAGTGACCGCCCTGTAATGAGGGAGAGGACGCACACGGTCGCCCCGAGCGTGTAGAGGTACTTGCCCTCATGATCGCCGGTGCAGACCTCGATTGCCCTGTTTTTGTCCTTTTTGATTTCATCTATGAGGGGAGAGACGGCGGAAAATATCTTTTCTTTGTCGTATCCCGCTCCGTTTCTTACCTTGGTAAAAACATCCTCCACGAGGTGGACAAGGTCCTCGTACCTTTTTTCAATGGGCTTTTCCGTCTCGGGGCTTTCCCCCCCCGTCGTCATCATGCTGGTCAGCTTCTTGACCTGCTCGGTTATGGATTCCTTCTTTTTTTCGGGCTCTTCATGGCGGACAACCGTACCCTCGGTTTCCACCTCCTCGATCCCCCACTTGATAAGCCGCTTGATGTCCTCGTCCTTGAGCGGTACCATGGGAGCAACGAGTATATTATTCATGTCAATATAGACGGGCTTGTCGAAAACCATGCCCGGTTTAAGCTCGTTGACGAGCAGTTTATTCATTTCCATGTCTATCTTCCAATTTCAGCCGGTATACGAATATGAGGAGCTGGGCGACAACTTCATAAACTTCTTCGGGTATATAATCTCCCACATCGAACTCCATAAGCGTTCGGACGAGCGGTGAGTTCGCTTCCACGGGGATTCCATGTGCCTGCGCCGTTTTCACGATCAGTTCAGCCATCCGCTCCTCGCCCCGCGCGATTATCCTAGGCGCGGATTCCTCCTCTTTGTATCGAAGCGCGACCGCCCTCTTTTTCTTCATTTTTAAAGCTTCACGTCTATTTTTTTAATTGAACCGAAATCCTGGAAATCTTTGTCCTCCCAGGGAATGAAACTGATTTTTATCTCCCGGTTGTAGTAAATCGACTGCAGTCCGCTGAGGAGCAGTTTCCGGTTCTCATATATTCGGGACCGCACCCCCTCACTGTTCGTGGCAATCGAACAGTGAATGGACTCATAATCCATAAAAACCAGAAAGATGATTTTTCTTTCACTTTTCAGATGAATTTTCAGAATAACGCCTCGACTAGGACTTTCAGGCCCCCCGAGCACCTTCAGCTCACCGGGGTACCGGTCCGGTCCGATCTGCAGTGGAAGCAACGCATTATACGTATGCGCATCGGCCAGGTTCTGTAATCCCTGCAGTATGAAGAACTCGGACAAGTCCCGGGCAGGCTTCATGTTGAGGAGCTTACGGCCCCCGATACTTTTTTTCAAAGATCTAATTATATTCCTTTTATTGGAGCCTAAATAAACTATGAGCTTCTCAAAAAAATTATCGGTGGTAAGCAATTTTTGAATAAACGATTTTTGTATTTCGGTATTTTCCAGTTTGAAATTGGAGGGAGGACCCTTGTCAAGCGCCCTGATAAACTGCAGCTCGATCTTGGGCGAGACCTTCCTGACGCGTGCGATGAAGAGCCGTCCTGAGGGGGAACCGTCGAAAAACGCAACATGCCGGTTTCCCTTGAATTCAACAAGAAAACTCTTTCCGCCGAGGCTCTTCAATACTTCCACCCTCAAAAAACCGCCCGGCTTGAGTTTTCCCGTACCTCCACCCTTCACGATTTCCGTCAGGGCTGCTCTCTCAATCTCCATGGCCCTCTCATCGATTTAACGGGATTGAACGTCATCCTGTGTATCGGAGTCGGTCCATAGCGCTCCAGCGCGTCTCTGTGCATCCTCGTTCCATAACCCTTATGTGATGAAAAACCGAACGCGGGATATTCCGCGGAATACCCGTTCATGATCCTGTCCCTGTAGACTTTAGCGATAATGCTCGCTGCGGCAATCGATACGCTCTTTTGGTCGCCTTTTACGATAGGAAGGGAGCTAATAGTAATATCGAGCAGTTTAACTGAGTCGATTAACAGAAAATCCGGCCTTATATCCATGGAAGCCAGGGCCGATTTCATGGCGAGTTTCGTGGCGCCGTATATATTCACCTCATCGATGATTGACGGCGGAATGGTCCCGATACCGATTGAAAGGGCGGATTTCTCGAGCTTCCCGTACAACTCTTCCCTCTTTGCCGCGGAGAGCTTCTTTGAATCGTCTATGCCGGAGGGTATGTTGGAGGGATCGAGCATAATGCAGGCGGCGACCACGGGACCCGCGAGAGCGCCCCTCCCCGCCTCATCCGTACCCGCGATACGACTGTAGCCGTTCCGTATCGCCCTGTTTTCGAAATCGCAGAGTGGTTTATAGGAGAATAACTCCATCCTTCAACTGTCCCGGTGCCGAAGACGAAGCGCAACGGTCCTTGCCGCGGCAACTTGCCGCGGCTACTTGATCAGCGGCCTGACCTGCGCGGCCTTGCCTACCCGCTTCCGCAGATAGTAAAGCTTCGCCCTTCTGGTCCTTCCACTGCGAACGATCTCTATCTTTTCTATCCTGGGAGAGTGCAGGGGGAAAATACGTTCGACGCCGATCCCGTATGATTCACGTCTGACCCTGAAGGTTTTTCCCGTTCCGCTGTTCTGGACGGCGATGACAAATCCTTCAAATACCTGTACCCTTTCCCGTTTGCCTTCCACGATCTTTACGTGAACTCTGACCAGATCGCCTATGGAAAAGGGGATCTCATCGTATTTTATATGTTCCTTTTCGATTTCATTTACGACGTTCATGGCTCTCCTCTTCTATTTCGTTTAGTATTTCTCTATACTCTGGGGAGAGGTCCCCCTCTTCGATCAGATCGGGCCTTCTCCGCATGGTATTCAGAAGTCTGTGTTTCATCTTCCATTTCCGTATTTCAGCATGGTTCCCTGAAAGGAGAACCTCGGGAACGCGCCTTGCCCTGTATTCCGCGGGCCGCGTGTACTGCTCATACTCCAGCAGGCCCGTTTCGTCGAAGCTCTCCTCTGTTTTTGACAGGTCGTTTCCCAGTGTCTCGTCCAGCTCCCTGGTTACGGAATCAATAACGGCTGCCGCCGCGATCTCGCCTCCCGTTAGTATAAAATCACCCAGCGAGATCTCTTCATCGACAAATTCCTCGACAACCCTGTGATCGATGCCCTCGTAATGCCCGCAAATCATCGTTACAACACTGAATCCGGCGAGCTGCCGTACCTTCTTCTGGTTGAGGACCGCTCCCATCGGGCTCAACAGGATAACGCGGCCCGGGTCCGGTATACTCTCAAGCGCATCGAAGAGAGGGCCGCACATGAGAAGCATGCCCTGACCCCCGCCGAAGGGCGCATCATCGACCTTTTTGTGCCGGTCCCTGCTGAAATCCCGGGGATTAAGGGTCATCAGCTCTGTAATACCACTGTCGAGAGCCCGCTTTATTATGCTGTCTTCCAGCAACCCCTTCACCAGATCGGGAAAGAGGGTAACCACATTGAACCGGTGTACCGTCCCGCCCATCACAACAGTCCGTCGATCACGTTTATTATGATTTTTTTCTCTTGAACGTCTATTTCATGAATAACGTCCCGTATAGCGGGTATCAGGTACTCTTCTCCGCTTACGGAACGGACAACGTAAACATCACAGCTCCCGCTGTTCCGTATATCCTCGACAGTGCCCAGTTCCTCGCCGTCACCGGTTCGGACCCTGCAGCCTAAGAGGTCGTAGTAATAGTAGCTCCCCTCTTCAAGAGCGGCTGCGTTGGGCCTGTCTATGTAAAGAACCCTGTTCCGAAGTTTGTCCCCGTCTTCCCTGGTCCGGCATCCCTCGAGTTTCAACCGTACGTAACCGCCGTGGAGGAAAGCCCCCTCCACTCCGACCCGCATGTACGAGTCCCCCTTTTTAAGGAATACGAACTCGAGATCCCCGTATCGTGCCGGATCGTCGGTGATAGGGAGGACTTTTACCTCACCCTTCAAACCGAATGGTTTGAGGATTTTCCCTACGATAAAATATTCACTCTCCTCAGCCATACCCTTGTACCGTTGAGGCTTCTTATTCTGCCTGTGCGGAAATCTCCATCAATCAGTGGGATTCACAATGAGGGAATTTTCAGCCGAGAATATCGAGGCTGATTCGCTTGCCTGATTTCGCTATAGCCGCATTTAGTATGGTCCTGATCGCCTTTGCAATTCTTCCGTTTTTCCCGATTACTTTTCCTATATCGGAAGTGGCGACCTTGAGCTCGAAGATCGTAGATTTTTCGCCTTCAACTACGTGTATTTCCACCTCATCGGGTTCATCTACAAGCGCCTTTACTATATACAGCAGGAAATCTTTCTCCACCATGACGTTACTCCTTTTCCGTCGTTTGCGCGCTACTTCAACTGTATCCCCTTCCGGTTCAGCAGGTTCCTAACCGTGTGTGAAGGCCGTGCGCCCCTTTGAAGCCAGTCCTGTATCCTGTCCTCTTTGATGACGATCGAGTTCTCCTCTTTCTCGAGTGGATGGTAAACACCGAGATTTTCCAGATACGCTCCATCCCTCTTTTTCCGGGAATCGACGGCAATGATACGATAATACGGTTTTTTCTTCGTTCCCATTCTCGTTAGACGGATCTTGACACTCACCTACATTTCCTCCTGCGCAACACATTTTACCATGCGCATTAATATAATTTTATTGTTATTGTTTGTAAAGAAGTAATCTTTTCCCCGGCGACTTTTAAAAGGGGGAGAGAGATGATTGCGACATCGGGAGCCCGCCTCTCTTTCCGCCTTTGAATTTTTTCATCATCTTTTTCATCTGCTGAAAATTATTCAGAAGCCGGTTCACCTCGTAGACCGAGGTTCCGCTGCCGAGTGCTATGCGTTTGCGCCTGCTCCCGTTTATGACCTTGAAATGAGCGCGTTCGTATTTCGTCATGCTGTTGATAATGGCCTCGATCCTCGTGAGTTCCGTTTCGTCCACGCTGATTCCCGCCTTTTTCGGCAAACCGGGTACCATCTCCAGTATATTCTCGAGAGGGCCCATCTTCCTCAGCTGTTTCAGCTGATCGAGGAAATCCGCCAGGTCGAAGGTATTCTTCCTGATCTTCTTTTCGAGCTTTTTCGCCTCTTCCAGATCGACGTCGGCCTGCACCTTCTCAACGAGGGTGACGACATCACCCATATTCAGGATTCTGCCCGCTATCCGGTCAGGATGAAACTTTTCGAAGTCCTCGACCTTTTCCCCTGTACCGATGAACTTGATATGCTTTCCCGTAATATGGGCCATAGAGAGCGCGGCACCGCCCCGTGCATCCGAATCCATGCGTGTAAGTATGATTCCGGTCAGGCCGAGCGAGTCGTCGAAACCCTGTGCCACGTTTACCGCGGCCTGGCCCGTGGCTGCGTCCGCGACGAGCAGGATTTCATGCGGCCGAAGCCCGTCCCTGATGCGGACGAGCTCATCCATCATCTCCCCGTCTATCTCGAGCCGTCCCGCCGTATCGATGATGACCGCTCCGAAACTCTCGCTCCGTGCGTACTTAAGCCCTTCCATGCAAATATTTACCGGGGATTTGCCGTCTCCCGTGAAAACCGGAAACCCGCTTTTACCGGCCAGCATTTCCAGCTGCTGAACCGCCGCGGGCCTGTATACATCCGCCGCTACGAGTAGCGGTTTCTTGTCCTTGTTTTTCATGACAAAATCCGCGAGCTTGACCGCGGTCGTGGTCTTTCCGGACCCCTGCAGTCCGCACAGCATGTAAATCGAGAGCCCGTGTTTCGTCGAGAGCTCACGGTTTTCTCCCCCGAGAACCTCAACGAGGTAATCATGCACGATTTTCGAAAACTGCTGGGCGGGCTTGAGACTCTTCAGTACTTTCTCACCCAGTGCCTCGGCTGTCGCGCCGTCCATAAACGCCTTGACGACCTTGTAGTTGACGTCTGCTTCGAGAAGGGCGAGCTTGATGTCCCGCAGCACCTCCCTTATATTGGACTCGGTCAGGCTTCCCCAGCCTCGAACCTTTTTCAGGACTTCAGTCAGCCTGCCGCTTAACGTATCGAGCACGTCTTATCTCCTACTCCCTTGAGATTTCATAAAACGTCTTCATGCCCGGCCCGCGATCCAGGACAGCGTTACGCGTGCCGGTTTTGAAATACCTTGATTGAATATTTATAAACCTATTTATAATTAAAAAAATTCTTTTCGAAAAATCGTACGCGACGCGCGGCTTCGTCGTAGTGTACCGACGACGTGTAACGTTCCGTGATTATCTTGTAATAATGATAAGCCCGTTCAATATTGCGCAGGACACCGGGCCTGTCGTAAAAGGTCGCTACCCTGAATATGACCCGGTCATTCTGCAGTCCCTTTTCTATCCCCTCTTCATATATCTCGAGGGCTTCCTTGTAGTCCTCGAGCATGTACTGAATGTCGCCCATCTTTTCGAGCATTCCGATATCGTGATCGCTCGTCTCATACGCTCTTCGGTACGCCTCTCCGGCCTCCTTGATTCGACCGGCCTCGTAGAGTATCTCGGCCTTCTTAATAAGTGCCTGCCCTGCGAATGGCGGCTCTCCTGATTCGACTCTTTCAAGCAGGGTAAGCGCTTCTTCCCGCTTGCCCGCACTCACCGCACTATCCGCGCGCAGGAGCAGCGCCTCGTTCAGGTACCTGCATTTCTTACACGAGTCCGTATACCGCTCGAGCACGGTCGCGGCGAGGTCCTTTTTCCCGTTCCTGTAGAGCTTGAGTCCCCTCTTGTAGAGCTCGTCCTCATTTCCCGCCGCCACACTGACGCGCTTGCCATCGTCGTCTATGTAAAAGAGCCCGTCAGGTTTCTTCTTCGTCTTTTCCTTTTTCGGAGCCGGAGCGGCCTTTCGTGCCTCCTCTTCTTCCGCTGCCGCCGCGGCTACCGCCGCTGCTTTGGATTCCGCGGCAGGTTCCACTGCCACAGCGGCGGCCTCCCGGGTCGTATCGGTCCTGTCCTCCTCCCCTGTCACGGGTGGGATTTCAGTATCGGGCCCGGTTTCCTCCACAACGGTTTCTTCATCTGCGGACATCGCCCCCCGCTCCTGCTCAGGTATGAAGTCCGGTCCGTACACCGCAACCGAAACGCGAATATTCTGAAAGAGCCTGCTGAAGAGAAGGAATCCTTCACCCATCTTCTTCGGTCTGATAATAAAGGAGGTCGACGTTCGCTCCGCGGTCCTCGACTCGAAGGAGAGGATATTTCTGTCATACCTGTTCAAATACCAGGCTTCACCCTCGAGCACAACGGTAAAGGGCTCTCCGGTCTTCACCTGAACAGCATACCCGTCTTCCTCTCCCGAGAAGCGAAAACCGGAAGTATCCGGGCCGGAGAGCGCCGGGATAGAAGGAAACACCATGAATACGCAGGTTAAAAAAAGAACAACCGCCGGTAACGTCCTCATAGTGTGATTTCCTCAGGGTTCGACGATCTCTTCAACGGTCCAGAGTACATCGAGTTCTTCACCAAGGTAGACAAAAGGTTTGAAATCCGCTTCGAGGCCCTGTTTTCGATTGGCCAGCAGCTCCGAAACGGCGATTGGGACCGTATCCAGCTCCTCGATCGGTGTCGTATCGTCCAGGGTGAAACGGTACCGGCTGCCGGGCCCCGCCTCGGGAGGCACGGCGGGCGGCGGCATAAGGAGGTTTGGTTCATCCGAACCCGTGTGCGGCCCGTATCCGTGAAGGAGCTCTTCCATATCGGTCCGTTCCGCCGGTATTCTCCGGGAAAGCCCGAGCATGAGCCCCAGCGCGACCGCGAAAACAAGCGCCGCTAAACCGCCTATGAGGACAAGCCTCATATTGTCATGCACTGCCTGAACGATATCACTTAACCGCATCTGCCGTCATCTCGAGTGATACGACCTTTGAAATCCCGGCCTGCTCGGAAGTCACGCCGTAGATGATATCCGCAAACTCGATGGTTCTCCTGTTGTGTGTAATTATAATGAACTGGGTGGTGTCCGTGAACTCCTTCAGCAGTTTGAGAAATCGAATCACGTTCTCCTCGTCGAGGTCGTGATCAACCTCGTCGAGCATGCAGAAGGGACTCGGCCTCACCATGAAAATGGAAAAGAGAAGCGCGGCCGCGGTAAGGCTCTTTTCCCCGCCCGACAGGAGGGACTTTCGTTTCGGTGATTTACCGGGCGGACAGGCCGTTATCTCGACACCCGCGTCAAAGATATTCGACTCGTTCGTCAAATAGAGGTCGGTGGTGCCGCCGTCGAACAGCCTCCTGAATATGCTCCTGAAGTTTTCCTTCACACTGGCGAAGCACTCGTTGAAAACCTCCTTTGAGGTGATCAGGGTATCCGATACCATTGACTTTAAGTCGTCTTTAGCCTTCAGCAGGTCTTCCCTCTGGGCCGTTAAGAAATCGTACCGCTTTTTGATTTCCTGAAATTCCTCTATGGCGATGAGGTTGACCTGACCCAGTTCCTGGATGCGGTTTTTAATCGTGTTTCTCCGTTCGGCCGTCTCTTCGGGCCCCGCTTCTTTTCCGGGTTTAAAGTTCTCCAGCGACAGGGAGTACCGGTCCCTGAAATGCTCGTAAATCGTTTCGATTCTGGAAGTCAGCTCGGCATTCTTTATCCTGATTCCTTCAATCGTCTCCTCGTGACCGGAGAGTTTCTTTTTCAGTCCTTCCAGTTTTGCTTCGTTAACCCGTATTTTATTCACTATGTCGTCGATGAGGCGGTTCTGGTCCCGGGTCTTCCCGTTCAGCTCCGCTTTCCGGCCCTCAGCCTCTCCATGAGCCGCTTCGAGCTTACTGATATCCTGCAGGAACGAATTCTTCCGGTCCTCGAGGCTCGTTATCTCGAACCGCACATCCTCGAGGTGATCCTCGTTCCTCTCCAGTTCCTTTCCGAGCCTCTCGATTTCGAAAACCATGTGTTTCCCGCGCTCCCTGTTCCTCGCGATATCCGGCCTGAGCGAGCTCATGAGGTCCTCGAAATTGTTTTTCTTCACCCTGTTCTTTCTCGTCTCCTCGTTCAGCTTTTTATTTTCCCGTTCCAGGACTCCGGCTTCCTCTTCCAGGAGGGCAATGGCATTCTCTATCTCTTCCTTCTTCGAATGCAGGCTCTCCCTTCCGAAAAGCACCCTGCTCAGCTCCTCCTGAATATCGAGGACGGTATCGATATCTCCTCTCAACCCCCCGAGCTTATCCCTGAGCTTGTCTATGGCTCCCGACATCTCCTCGATCACTTCGGCCGTTCGCGAGTCTGACGATGAAAACCCGAAATCCCTGAGCCGTGCCGTGTGGTGTTTGAGGCTGTTTCCCATACGTTCGATTTCTTCGTGTATTCGCTGAATGAGTTTCCGTTTCTTTGTCTCGCTGCCGCCGTACCGGGCTTTGATGGAATCGATTTCCGTGAGCAGACGGTCGATCACGTCCCTGAGCTCCTGTCTGTGTGATGCCACGGCGGTTCCGATTTCCTCGACCCGCGCGCTGTTCTTTCTAATAAGCGCCGTATTCTTATCGATATAGGTATCGATGAGTTCTATCTCACGCGTGTACCCCCGAAGTTTTTCCTCCTGTGAGGATATGAGACCCTCGAGCCGGCCGGATTCGGTTTTTATCCCGTCGACGCGTTTCCTGATATGGTCGCGGTTTTTCTCGGATTCGACTATTGTCCTCTTGTGTTTTTCAATTTCCCGTTCCGTTTCACGGACACGCTCATTTATATGGCTCGTTTTGGAGGCCAGCATTTCAATCTCGGCCTCTTTCCTGTAAATCTCACTCCTGAAATCGAATATTTCCTTTTCCAGCACCTTGACCCTGTCCACATCTTCAGATAAGAGCTTGTTCAGCTCCTCCGATTCCCCTGCCAGTGCATCTCGTTTTTTTCTGTTTTCAGCGATTTTTGCATCGTTTGCCGAGACCTGTTCCTTCAGTCCCCTGACCCTGTAGAAATTGTGGAGGGTTTCGAGGTCCACGTCCTCTTTCTTCAATTCCTTGTATAACCGAGCCGTTTCCGCCTGTTTTTCTATGTTCCTGTACTCCTTCTCGACCTCTCCTATGACCAGATCGAGCCGTACGAGGTTCTCCTCGGCCGCGGAAAGTTTCCGGTAGGTATCGCGTATGCGCATCTTGTACCGCGTTATGCCCGCGGCTTCCTCGAAAACGCGCATTCTGTCCTCGGGCTTTGTGGAGAGTATCTGGTCTATATTCCCCTGTTCCATGACCGAATAAGCCGACTTTCCGATTCCCGTATCGGCGAACAGCTCCTGAATGTCCCTGAGCCGTACGCGGTTTTTATTAATAAAAAACTCACTTTCGCCCGACCGGTATAAACGCCGCTTGATTGAAACCTCGGAATACTCGATGGGAAGCAGGTTGTCGTCGTTTACAATGGTGAGGGAGACCTCGGCCATGCCCAAAGGCTTCATCTCTTCACTTCCGGAGAATATCACGTCTTCCATGACTTCTCCGCGGAGCGAACGGGCGTTCGCCTCGCCCAGGACCCAGCGTATGGCGTCGACGATATTGCTCTTGCCGCATCCGTTCGGCCCCACAATGGCGGTCACGCCCGGCTTGAAAGTCAGACCCGTCTTCTGTGCGAATGTCTTGAAACCATGTATGTCCAGGCTTTTGAGAAACAAACCACTCTCCACTCGCGCCGTACGGTCCGTCCGGCGCCATTTTACCTGTTTTTAGCTTTTTTTCAGCACCGGGATGGAAAAAACCGGAAAAAACAAACGTCGTTCCCGACTCACTGCTATGTGCCCGCGGTGTAATCGTCGCGGTATTTTATCTGTTCCTCGGTAAGCGTATCGATGCTGATCCCCATTGTTTCAAGCTTCATGGCGGCGAGCTCCTGGTCCTGTTCCTCGGGAATGTCGTGGACCCGGACCTCGAGCTTCTTCCCTTCCTTCGCGCACCGTATGAGCGACAGGAACTGGTTGGCAAAGCTCATGTCCATCACCTCGGAAGGATGCCCCTCCGCCGCCGCGAGATTCACGAGCCTTCCCTGGGCGAGTACGAAGACTCTGTTCCCGTTGGGCAGGGTATACTCCTCGTTGTTCTCCCTGACCGTTCGAACCGATTTTGACAGGGACTTGAGGTCGACGAGGTTTACCTCGCAGTCGTAGTGGCCCGTGTTGCACACAATGGCCCCGTTCTTCATGTTCTTGAAATGGCGTTCCACAATGACGTCCTTCATGCCCGTGGCCGTAATGAAAACGTCGCCTATCGGGGCGGCCTCGTCCATGGGCATGACCTCGAACCCGTCCAGAACGGCCTTCAGCGCCTGTGTGTGCTTGACCTCGGTAACGATGACATGCGCGCCCATGCCCGCCGCCCGCATGGCACAGCCCCTGCTGCAGTGCCCGTAACCCGCCACGACGAATTTCTTGCCCGCCAGGAGTATGTTCGTCGCCCTCAGTATTCCGTCCAGCGACGACTGCCCGGTGCCGTACACGTTGTCGAAATCCCACTTCGTCTCCGTGTCGTTCACGGCTATGACCGGATAGAGGAGCGCTCCCGCTTTTTCCATGGCCCTCAGCCTGTGTACGCCCGTGGTTGTTTCTTCGGTTCCCGCGATAACGGTTTTTGCCAGGTACTGATGTTTCTGATGTATGGTGTTGATGAGGTCGGCGCCGTCATCGAGCGTGAGCGTCGGCTTCATGTCTATGGTTTTGTCTATGGCCCAGTAGAACTCCTCGACTGACATCCCGTGCCAGGCGAAGATGGGCGCACCCGCCTCGGCGATTGCCGCGGCAATCTCATCCTTGGTGGAAAGAGGATTGCACCCGGACCACGCGACCTCGGCGCCCGCGGCCATGAGGGTCTGGACAAGAACCGCAGTTTCCTTTGTCACGTGGAGACACCCCGCGACCCTCTGCCCCTTAAGCGGTTTCGTCTTTCCGTATTCCTCGCGCAGCCGCATGAGAACGGGCATCCTCGACTCGGCCCACTCTATCTTCTTTCGACCCTCTTCGGCTAGCCCAATATCCCTGACCTTGTACTCCATCCATACCCTCCGGTATCATGTTACTGGTTTTACAGAGCTATAAAATAATGAAAAACCCGCTCTCCGTCGATGAAATCGTACGAAGTCCGCACATCCCTTTTAAATGAGTTCGGCGAAATGTAAATATCATTGGTCCATTGAACCGCGGCCGTATATATGGATAAACGGTTTTTTCACATGCGAGGGAGAAATAAGGCGTCATTGGGAATAGAGTAGGAATCCGAAATATATCGACTGAAGCAGGAAATAAGTGTTTAAAGTAGGGATCATCAACGGCGTTTCCTCGCCTCGTGTACTGTACCTTTATTCCAGAAACTACCGTTGATAATGGTGATCCCGGGATGATTCCCGTGCGATATTTATCGACGATCGTTTTTTCGGACCGTCGCATGCGCGCACCGAAATACTCACTAAATAAAACACTTCACTTAATCAGACATGGCTCGACCAGTCAGCGTCAGGTAGAAATCCCCCTCGTCCGGGTCGTCGTTCGGGAGGAAGAGGATCTGCAAAACACTCGTGCCTGAGCCGTCCGATTGGAACTCTATGGTGAAGGTCGTGCTCCCCGACGGTTGGATCGGGCTGTCCGGCTGCTCTATAACGTCGATATGTTCCGTGTCCGTAATCTCGATATAGGGATCGCCGAGAAGGTTGAGATCACCGTCACCCATATTGTAAATGGTGAACGTCATCTGGGAGGAGCCGTACACGTCGCCGAAATCAAAGTTACCGCCCGATTCGTACTCAGTGGTTTCGCTGTCCTCCACCAGTATTTCGCCCACGTACTGGATGACGTAATCACCGACCGCGACCGTGCTGTCGTTCAGGTCGCCGTACACTCCAAAGGCCTTTATCGTCATCTCGGTGCCGTCGCCCTCGATGGAGATAAGCTCGCCTTCGTAAACCGGGGATGTGATATCCGGATCCGTACCGTCCGTGGTGTAGTAGATGGTCGCGTCCTCGGTCATACAGGATATCGTAACGTCGATGTCCTCGCTGTACGTACCCGGAACCGGATCGAACTGGGGCGTGGAGACCCGATTGTAGTCGATGACGTATTCGGCGGTCGCCACCTCGCTCGGAGACATCCGGTCCTTTACTGCAATCGCCATGATCGTCATGGTCGTACCGTCGCCTGCAATGGGGATGGGGAGAAGGGCCTCGAAAACGGTTGCCGTTTCATCCGGCTGGAGCCCGTCCGTGGTGTAATAAATCACGGCGTCGTCGGTCTCGCACGTGATCGTAACCTCTATGTCCTCCTCGTAGGTGCCTGCCGAGGGGTCGAATTGCGGCGTCGCCACATTGCTTGAAAAGAGAAAGTTTTCGGTGAAATCGATGATGATGTTCGTTATGTCTTCGTTCAGGTTTATCTGCGTGGGGTTTTCACCTTCCTCTTTTCCGTCATAGATCTGGTACACCTCACCGCTGTTAAGAAAACCGTCGTCGTCCTCGTCCAGGTAGGTGAGCAGGTAATAATCGCCTCCTTCGAGATCGAAGCTGAACGCCCCTGACGGCGTGGTCGTGATGGGATCGCTCCGCTCTCCCGATAATACCCAGCTCTGTACCTGGCGGGACTGCCTGACCGCGACAACGTAGATAGCCGCACCATCCGGAAGGGTATCCGTGTAGGTAACGACCCCGCTCAGGGTATACGTGGTCTCGACCCCGTCACCGTCATCTCCGCCACCCCCACCGCCTCCGGTATCGCAGGCCATGGGAACGAAGAGCAGAAAGAGAGGCAGTGCAAGGACAAGCAGGGTTATTATCGTTTTTTTAATCATTGACTCACTCTCCCTTGAAAATGGAGGAATTTCATTTATAATGGTGGTGATTCACAATAAATTTACCCCATTTAATATTATTTGCAAGCAGAAATCGCGGCTTATGTAAAAATCTTTTTATCATTTTTTCTGAAGAATTGTGGAGGGGTTTGCCGTGTACGGAAGTATTCTCTTCATCGCCACACCCTATGGCTTGTCCGAAAACGACCGGGAAAGATACCCCTTTATCTCGAAGATATGAAAATTATATAAATTATTTTTTGTTTTATAAATATTTTCTATAAATTACTCCTCTGGGGTAAATAATAATGTAGACGAAAAAGGACCGTTTCACGGAGCCTTCGTCTCTTGACTGATCTTCCCCTGAATACAATGAAAGTGAAGTTTAGTGAATCCCCATGGAAAAAGCATCCAAAGTTTTCGCTGTAGGATTGGACGGAGCCACGTTCGACCTTATACTCCCCTGGGCCCGGGATGGGCATCTCCCCTGTCTGGGCAGGCTCATTCAGGCGGGTACGTGGGGCGAACTGGAATCCACCCACCCTCCGCTGACCGCGACCGCGTGGACCTCGTTCATGACGGGCAAGAGGCCGGGCAACCACCCCGTATTCGATTTTTTCAGAAGGGAGAACGGCGGATACGGCCAGCGGCTGAACAGCTTCAACGACATACGTGAAGATATATTCTGGGACATCCTGGGGAGGTCGGGACTACGCGTCGGCATCGTGAATGTTCCCTTCACCTACCCTCCGGTCCGTGTAAACGGCTTCCTCGTCACCGGTTTCATGACGAGCCGGGACGCAGAGTGTTACACCTATCCCGCGTCCCTGCAGGCCGAGCTCGAAGCACGACCCGGGGGCTATCATCTGCATCACGACGAAACGTACAACGGCAGGAACATGGCCCGCTTCCTTGAAGAGCAATACAAAATACTTAAAAACCGGAAAGACGCGGCACGGTACCTGATGCGCGAAAAACCGTGGGATTTCTTTTTCATACATTTCTACGGCACGGACAGGATGCAGCATGAGTTCTGGCACCTGCATGATAAAACCCACCCTCTTCACGATCCTGACGAGCGGAATAACTACGGAGACGTGCTCCTTGACTACTTTAAAAAAGTGGATTCCGCGCTGTCGGAGCTGCTCCGGGACCTGGACCCGAACACCGCCGTGCTTGTCCTTTCGGACCACGGTTTCGGAAAGATCGAGCGGTTCTTCCATGTAAACACCTGGCTCATGCAAAGGGGATATCTCATGCTTAAGAAGAACCTGAAATCCCGGGCCAAGCACCTTCTCTTTAAAAGCGGCATCAATTATACACGGACCGCGAAGATGATAATAACAGCCGGCCTGGGAAAGAGGGCCGTTCAGGCGGGTATGGGAAAGAGGCACCGGTTCCAGGAACGGGTATTTCTCTCGCTTCGAGACGTGGATTGGTCGAGGACCAGGGCTTACTCCATGGGGAATTTCGGACAGATCTATATCAACCTCAGCGGAAGGGAACCGGAAGGCATCGTATCTCCCGGGGATGAGTATGAAGCCGTGCTTCGATCGCTGGAGGAAGATCTTAAAAGCATCCGGGACACCGACGGGGATCGAATCGTCGAAAAGGTTATGAAGAGAGAGGAGCTCTACGCCGGACGGTATGAAAAAGGGGCCCCGGACCTCTTTTTCCTGACCCGCGACATGCGTTGCAAGCCCTTCGGTCTCGCCGATTTTCCCTCGAGTAGAATACTCGAACCCGCATACGGATCGAGTGGTCATCACCGGATGAAGGGCATACTGATCATGACCGCACCTGGAGTATTCCGGATAAACCATAAAATTACATCAGCACACATTATCGACCTGGCGCCCACTATACTCTTTTTATTCGGAATTAAACCGCCCGGGGACATGGACGGCGAGGTGCTTAAAAACGCGTTCGAGTCCGAATATTTTCAAAACGCCGAATTTAAGATGCGGGTTCCTCCGGACGCACCTCGGGACGGGACACCTCGGGAAAACGGCCGTTCCGCATACTCAGATACGGAAGAGCTGAAGATGCGGAAAAGGCTGAGAGAATTGGGGTACATGTAGTATTGTAAGGAAAAGCAATGAGATGCCTGATCATCGGGCTCGACGGGGCCGACTTTGATCTTATCCGGCCGTGGATCGAGGACTCCAGCCTTCCCTTTCTGAACGGCCTCGTCCAAAACGGCTGCAGGGGAAGATTAAAGACCGTATTCCCCCCCATTACCGCGCCCGCGTGGTCGTCCTTCCTTACGGGAAAGAATCCCGGAAAACACGGTATATACGATTTCCTCTATGAAGATAAAAGGTTGCACACATCCAGGCCGAACAGCCGCCTCACCAGGAAGGTCGAGGACTTTTATCACATCCTGAACAGACACGGTATCTCCACGGGACTCATCAATGTTCCCATGACCTACCCCCCGGGTCCCGTGGACGGATACATGATCACGGGAATAATGACCCCCAGGGGCAGGGCCGCCCGCAAGGTACGGTACACCTATCCCGAGGCGCTTCAGGAGGAGCTGCTGAAAGAGGTGGGCAGCTATACCATTCATCCCCGCGGGGCGTACAGAAAGGGAAATGCCCGCATGATCTACGATGAGCTTATCGGGGACCTGCGCATCAAGGCCCGGGCAGTCCATCACCTCTTTCAGAACAGGCCCACCGACCTCGCCATGCTCGTTATCGGGGGAACTGATAAAATCCAGCACGACCTCTATCACCTTATAGACGAAAATCATCCCCTCTACGACCCGAAGGAAGCACGGGAAGACGGTCACCTGATAAAAGATTACTTCATACAGGTGGACAGGGAGATCGGCCGTATCGTGGAAAAATTCTGCGACGACGAAACGCTCATCATCGTCATGTCCGACCACGGCATGGGCCCCCTTCACAAGTGGATTCTTCTCAACGTGTGGCTCCTGAGGGAGGGGTACCTGGTCCTGAAAAAAGACCCGCTCGTTCGGATCAGAAAATTCCTCTTCGATTCGGGAATTACGCCCGTCAATATCTACAAGCTGCTCCTGCGGCTGGGATTTTCCAAGGCAGGTGTATCCTATGAGAGGAGGGACCGTATCATAAACAGGTACTTCCTGTCATGGAAGGACGTGGACTGGGAAAAAACGAGGGCGTACTCCTGGGGACAGGTCGGACAGATATTTTTAAACCGGAGGAAGGGAACGTCCGGACCTGATGGAAAAAACGATTACGCAGGGCTCAGGCAAGAGATTTCGTCAAAGCTCGTCAAATTAAAAGACGGAGACGGCACACTGTTCAACCGGGTACTGCCGGCATCCGGGTACTACCTCGGTCCCTGTGCGGGGGAAGGGGCCGATTTAATCGTCGAACCACGCAGCTACAGGTACACCGGGCTCGGAACATCGGCGTTTCTGTCGAACAAGTTTTTGGAGCGGTGTTTCGGGTCCATGAGCAGCCACCGGATGGAGGGTATATTCATGGCGCGGGGTCCGGGTATAAGAAAAAACCGGGAAATATCCGGCGCCTCCATAATGGACGTCGTACCCACCCTGCTCTTCCATCTCGGAATCCCGATCGACCCCGATATGGACGGAAGGGTGATCGTGGACCTCTATGAAAACGGGTTTTCCGCTTCGAGAAAGCCCTCGTTCCGTAAGGAAGAGGACGGAACCCCTATGTGCGAACGGGAAACCGGAGACGTCTATACTGATTCGGAATCAGAGCTTGTCAAGAAGAGACTGAGGGACCTGGGCTATTTCAGCTGATCGCAGACGTACAGGTGGTATTTCCTCTCCTTTATCCTGACGGAATGGGCTTTCCTCAGACCCGGATGGAGCTTGTGGAGTCCCGGATACCGTGAAAGAAAAGCATTCGAGTCGAAGGTTTTCAGGATCTCGAGCCTCAAGGTGTCTTCCTGCAGTCCCTCGTAGAAATCCTCAACGAGCTGCAGGCGGCGATCCTGCGTAATAGTCCGTTCGAAAAAGTCTTTAGTAAAAATCCTCGGGTTCTCCACGTAAGGAACATCGATTCCCGTTTCAAATGCCACGATCCTCGCAATATCGGGTTGAACCATGAGTACCCCGCGTGTATCCGGTATGTGCAAACGGAGTCTTTCCACATTCATATGAGGATAGAGCCGTCCGTGTCTGATATCTTTCACCACCTCGATAACGATTATTTTACGCCATCTGTTTATATACCTGTATGATGTCCAGAAACCGACCAGAACGATGCATATCATGACGGCCGTTACCAGGTACCGTATCCGTTTTATTTTATCAATAAGCACCGACGATCCGGCAGCGGCAAAGAGGGCGAGAAAGATGAACAGGTAGGGGCCGAACCGGTGAATACGCAGTACATACCACCTGTCAGTGGATATAAAAAGCCCCGACACAATCCTGATAACGGGCGGAGCAGCCATCGTGAGGAGCGCGGGAACCATCCACCGTTTCCATGAACCCTTATTGAGCAGCACGCATACCGCAAGCAGCGGGAGCACTCCATAAAGCCAGATACTCGCGGGCCATATCTCGTCCATCATAATACCGGCATCCTGTATCAGGCCTCCGGAACGTATCAGGGCGATCAGTGTCGGTACGGAACTAAGCGCGGTTATGACTGAGCCGACGATAAGTGAGAGCGACCCAAACAGGAGCACCTGCTTCTTTTGCGCCTGTTTCAATGAAAAGAGCGACGTAATGATTTGAAACAATACGCCCATGATGAAACCCTGCGGGTGGGTCAGACCCATGAGGCCTATGAGCAAACCCGCGTGCAGGGACCGTAAAAAACCGGGGCTTTCGGTTATATCCCGCACGCATACATTCAAAAAGATGATAAAGAGAAGCAGACTCATGTTTCTGGCAACAGAGGTAATAAAGAGTTGGATCGACGGAAGGTACAGGTGAAACATCCTCCAGGAAAAAATAAAACATCCTCCATATAAACTGATAAGACCTGTAAAAAAAAGGCTTGAGAAAAGAGATAGTCCCAGTGATCGGGCAAGCCGGTATGTAAAGAGCGGAACCATGAACGCCGTGAATAAGGATACGAGACACATGGTGTGATGCATGCTCAGCATGGTGAACTGAGCGACCGTTGCCATGACGGCATGGGTAAGCGGAGGGTAGAAGCCGAGCGCGTCCCGGTAAAAGAAGTGCCCCCTGACCTGCCCGTTCAGGAGCTGCAGTGCGAACTCCTTGTGTGTGCTGTAATCTCCGGGAAGGGTGTCCTGGCCCGCCCAGAGGCTCGCCAGCAGCAGAACCGCAGGTACCGCAGCAGTAATCCATAACCTTTCCCGATTCGATCCCCTCGGGAAGGAGAACTTCATCCAGGGCCAGAACGCAAGCGAAAAGAGAATCCAGAATACGGAGAAAATCCCGCAGGTATACAGTCGGGATAGAAACACGGCCCCGCCGCTCACAGCGTGAAGCCCGTACACCGCCGCAACCGCCAGAAAGAAATTGGTGATAACGGTGAGTGCGTTCAGCTCCCCGATGATGCTCCTCTTCATACCGGGTCCCCTGTACTGACCGGCGTTCCGCCACCGAGATATTCGGACGCTTCCCCGCCCGCCTTCAAGCCGGCCAGCACCGCCTCGAGGGAATTGTCGTAATGAAAGAGGCCCTGCCTGCCACAGGTCTTGAAATTTCCAAATCGTGAAATAAAGTCTTTCAGCTCCCGTATATCCTCCTTGTACGTACCGGTATATACGGGGTATGCATACCTCCACCGTACAACGAAACAGCCGGTTATATCCGATATCGTGAGAAAACCCGCCTCCTCCAGTCCCCCGGCCACCTGTTCCCTAATCGATTCATCATCGGCTCTCCATATCTCGTCACCGGATTCACACGTGACTTCGACACACAGGGAGGTGCTGTCCTCCGGGGCCATGGAAGCGCTCCAGTTCTTCGGCTCGATTATCCTGCTGAAGAGGTACTTCTTTTCCGGGAAATAGATCCAGTTGTTGTCCGTGATTTTTTCAGCGTTCACCGTGAGAAACACGAAGATGAGCGACCGGTATTTGAGGCGACCGGCGATATCGAGACAGCGCTCCTCCGGGAGTGGGGTAAAAGCACGCATGAGCTCAGGAATGGGTATCGTTGAAACCACATAGTCCGTTTCCAGACGGGTTTCTTCCCCGTTCCTGGAATAAACGACCGTGCGAACGCGCCCGTCGTCCGTTTCGACTCCCGTGACCCTGGCGGAGCGAATTATTTCCCCACCCCCGTCCGTAAACCGGGCGGCCATGTTCTCGAAAATCCGTCCGATTCCGCCGTCGGGATAGTAGTACCGGGTAATATAGGTCTTCGGTACCGACTTACGCCTGGTGAGTAAACGGGAAACAACGTCCCAGAAACCCATGAGCGTGATGCGCTTGGAGGCCCATTCGATGGATATCTCTTCAATGGGAAGGCCCCAGAACTTTTCGGTATAGGGCTTAAAATATATGTTGAAGAGAACGCGGCCGAACCGGTTGACCGTCCAGTCCTTCAGGTTCTTCTCCCCGGTACGTACTATCGTGTTTTTCACCGTCTGGAACAGGTAATCGGCCACCGCGGCCATGACCGTAAAACCGTTCATGTTTCTTAAAAGGTTCGTAAACCTGAGAGGGTACGCGATGAACCTGCCGTTGATAAAAATACTGCTCTTGCGCTCCCTGATGGTGAGCGCTTCACCTGCGAGCTCCTCGATCATTCGAATAACCGATTCATCTTCGTCGTAAATACGGTGCCCGCCGTAATCGAAAATGTAATCTCCGAACCGTACGCTCGCGCAGAGCCCGCCGATATTATCCTCCGCTTCGATAATCCGCACGTTCAACCCGCGCTGAAGCAAATCCAGGCCCGCCGCGAGACCCGTGGGGCCGGCACCGAGTACTGTTATTTTTTTCTGCATGTGGTACGCCCTGTATGATGAGGGTTTTTAAAGTGCCGGGATCCTGCATGGAGCTGATACTTGATTACGCCGTGGAGCATGCGATCCCGTACCTGCGAAAAAACTTCACCGCCCTTTCTATCCTATTCTCTATGATATCCTGCCTTATCTCCAATTCAGTGAACGATTCCTTCAAATAGGGATTCCTGCTGTACCCGTATATTAAAACCAGCTCAACATCGAGCTCGCGAACGAACCGGAGGGTTTCCTCGAACTCCTCTTCGGTCTCGGAGGGAAAACCCACGAGAATGTCGGTCCTCATCCTGAGCTCCGGACATGCCTCCCGTATCTCGATCAGGGCTTTCCTCAAATCTTCCTTTGTATGTCCCCTGTTCATGAGTTTCAGGACCCGGTTACTCCCGGACTGGACCGTGCAATCGAGCGATTTTATTCTGCCCTTCCTGATCTCCTCCGCCAGCCCGTGCGCGTACCGTATAAGCCAGTACGGGTGAAATTCCTCTATCATGATTCTATACTTACCCTCGACTCCCTGAAGTGCGTGGATCAGGTCGGGAAAAGCCAACCCCCTGTCCAGTCCGTACGCCCCGGTGTTATCCGCGATTAAAACGATGTTCCTGTATCCGCGCCTCACCCCGTTTTCCATTTCCCGGACGCACGTTTCCAGGGGCTTGCTGGTCAGCTTTCCCACGGCGCGCCATATAACGCAGTAGGTGCAGTGCCGCTCCACGCAGCCCGAGCTGATTCTTATGTAGTAATACCTACCTATAACCCTCCTGAGAAAAACACCGACCCGCTTTAAAAAGGAGAAATCCAACCGCAGCGTGAAGAGATATCTTTTCAGGATGCTGGTGCTTCTGTGCCGTCCCCTGTTCGCGTCGGGCAGATCTTCCAGTTTAACGGAAAAATCCGGAAATATTTCCCCGATCGACTTATTGTCCATGGTAGCGAACGACGGTCCCGAAAAGTGACGGGCGAGCCTCTCGGGGTTGATATTCTTCAGGCACCCGCCCACGATGAGTCTGGCCCCGAAGCGCTTCAGCTCTTCGATCCTGTCGACCGCGATATCCTCGTTTATCTTTCGAAAGGCGCAGGTAATAAAAAGTATCCAATCCCCCTTGCGGGGCCTCCCCACGACCCTGAATCCGTTTTCAGTGAAATAATCCCTGAACAGGGCTGCGTCGAGCGCCCGCCTCTCGCATCCCATAGATTCTATGTAAATTCTGTTCTTCACACTGCTCTCTCTTTCCGCTTCCGACCGGTTGGCTTTCCTACATATAACCGAGGGACCTGAGTTTCTGCATCATGTAGGCGGATTCCTTGTCCTGCGCCCTGCCCGACCGCTCGGATACCCTGGTTTGTTCGAGCTCCTCAATGATTCCGGCGGTCGTGTCCGCCTGCGAAGGGACCGGCTCACAGCACGGCTCGCACCCTATGCTCCGGTACCGTTTCCCGTTCCTGCTGAAATACAGGTCCGTGACCGGTATGTGCTCGCGCTCTATATAGCGCCAGATGTCGATCTCGCGCCAGCCGAGAAGGGGATGAATACGCAGGTGCTCTCCGTCCCGCGCCTCGTTCAGGTAGAGGTCCCACAATTCGGGCGGCTGGTTCTGGAAATCCCACGCAAAAGACCCGTTCCTTGGCGAGAAGTACCGCTCCTTCGACCGTATCCCGTGCTCGTCCCGCCTTATTCCGAGAAAGAGCGCCCTGAAATCGTATTTCCCCAGCACTTCCCGCAGCGCCTCGGTCTTCAGCGCGCTGCAGCATTCGAACCGGCCCTGTTCCGGGCCGACGCCCTTCCTGATCGCGTCCTCGTTCCGGTGAACGATGAGGTCCACACCTAAGCGGTCCGCCCACTCGTCTCTGAACCGGTATATCTCCTCGAACTTCCATCCCGTATCGATGTGAAGCACGGGAAAGGGAAGTTTGCCGAAAAAGGCCTTTCTTGCAAGCCAGAGCAGGGTCGTGGAATCCTTGCCTATGGACCAGAGCAGGGCCGTCTTCTTGTAGAGATGGAATCCTTCGCGCAGGATATAAACGGTCCTGTTTTCGAGCTCAGTCAGATAATCCATCGTATCTCCATCGGCCTTTCAAAATAACCCGAGAAGCGCTCCCCTGACATCCTGTATCGAGCCGACCATGCTCGCGTCGAACGAATCGGAACAGATGAAAGCGTCGTCGTAAGTGTGCATGCCGCCTATGACGGCATCGTCAATAACCTCTCCCGTGAGGCCGCCCTTCAGATCGTATCCCCTGCGGGGTAGAACGACCATATCGGGTCCCTGCCCGGCCGCGGGACCCTCGTATATATCCTCATTGAAAAATACGTTCTCTAAAACCGCCTCCCCTGTACCGGGATCCCTGAAATCCAGAAGCCTGTCCCGTATGGATCGTCTCGTTTTTTCATAATCCGAACCACGAACGCTGCCGCGTTCCTCCCGCCCCTCGAGATTAATATAAATTCTCCCGGGAATAAAGGAATAGCAGACCGTGTCCTCCCGGAAAAACCGGATCTCTCTCTTCTCCCTTGAATCGAATCGAAGCAGTCCCTCCTGCTCGAGCCACAGGTTGAGCTCGACCTTTTTTTTGGTGCCGCAGAAGCCGTGGTCCGACAGAACCACGAGCCCGTCCCCGGGGGCCAGCCGTTCCCTTAACCGGCCGATAAAATCGTCGAGGAGGCGGAAAAACCGCGCTCCCCCGCCGAAATCCTCGCGCTCGACCTCGTCCCAGAAGAAATGCAGGAACCGGTCGGTCTCCATGACGTGGAGCTGGAAAAAATCCCAGGACTGCGTCTCCATGAGCTCGAACGCGATCTCGAACCTTCTCTCCATAGCGTGCACGAGATCGTTGTAAAAACCCCCGGGATCTTCCCTCCACTTCCACGCATCGACGTCTATGACGTATCCCCGCGACCGGAAAAATTCATTCCACTCCGCGGGAAAGCAGAGCTTGTCCATATCGGGGCAGAGAAAGCCCGACGCCACGATGCCGTTCACCTCCTCAGGGGGATAGGTCAGCGGCACGTTCACGACAATGACACGTTTTTCTCTTTCGGAAAACAGTTTCCACAAACTCCGCGCCCGTATATCGGAGGAGAGCGGGATAAAGAGGGAAAAAGGATTCGGCTTCCTGTCCAAAAACCCGTAGACCCCGTGACTGCCCGGATTTTCACCCGTGGAATAGGTCGTCCACGCGACTGAAGACACGGGAGGAAGAGCCGAGGTCATGGGGCCGTACGACCCTCTTTCGCAGAGCTCCCGGAGATTATCCAAATAGCCGGCGGCAGACATCCGTTCCACGAGGGAACAGGGCACGCCGTCGATTCCGAGAACGAAAAGCCGTTTAATCATAGCATTTAATCCTCTGTTCAGTATAAAGGCTGTCAGGACCCGCGGGATTATCCGCCTGCCGAATCCGGGGTTTCGGTATTTAATACGGTCCCGCCCGCGCACACCCGTCCGTTTTGAGTCAAAACGAACCTGCCGAGCTCGGGGACCTTTTTAAAAGGGGCGGCCATAAACGGCTGGACCGTATTAATGACAACATCGGCGGTATCGAGGTTTTCAAGCGTGTCCGTGTCCCGCCGTACGGTTTCGAGAGTGGAGGAATCTATACTCGAAATAACCCTGATCCGCTCGCAGCGCACCTCGCATGTGGCGAGACGCATGCACAGTTCCTGTCCCGGGGTCAGCTTCTCTTTCGAAAGCCAGAACAGACGTGCCGCGACCCTCCTCGTTTCAGTTAAACCGTGATCCCGCGCGCAGAGCACCTGCCCCCTGCGGACGAAGCCCGGTTCCACCGTTGTAATGCCGATCGCCTCCCCGGCTGAACCGCTCTTTCTTCCGTTTTCGGAAAAAACTTCGATCGTACGTATAAGGGTTTCTCTCTCCCCGGGGCGCACCTCCACGGTGTCTCCGGTATTAATGACGCCTGAACAGACCTTTCCCACCACGACCCGCTTCGAGTCCACGGAGTACACATCCTGTACGGGCATGATAAAGGGCAGAAACCCGGCTTCGGATTCGGATTCCACCCCGTCGAGCGCTTCGAGAAAAACGGGGCCGCCATACCACCCCATGCGGGATGTTCCGTGAACCACGTTGTCTCCCCTGAGCGCCGAAACGGGGATGCAGCAGACGGGCTCGATGCCTATCTCCGACAGGAAGGACAAAGCCTCCTCTGACGCGGTTTTAAAAGCCTTTTCACTCCAATCAGCCAGGTCCATCTTGTTCACGATGACGATGACCCGTTTTATTCCGAACATACGGAGTATGACCATGTGCCTTCTGGACTGTTCCCGAACCCCTTCGCGAACATCGACAACAAGAACGGCCCCCTCGGCCTGCGTGGCACCCGTTACCATGTTCCTGACGAACTCCACGTGCCCGGGCGCGTCGATAAGGACATACTCCCTTTCACCTTTATGGAAAAAAGCCTGGGCCGTGTCGATCGTTACACCACGGAGCCTTTCCTCGTGGAATTGATCGGTAACGAACGCAAGCTCAGGCTCCCTGCCGAGCTCCCCGGACCTCTTTTCTAGCTGAACCATGGTGCCCGACGGAAGGCTCCCCGTATCAAAGAGGAGCCTTCCGATCAGAGTGGATTTTCCATGATCCACATGCCCGACCATAATGATATGAAAACGATCCATCCTGCATATCCTCGCTGTATCTTTCTGTACGGGGACCCCGCCCTCGGATACGGCAGGGTGTCGTATACTATACCCGCGGAATATTTCTCAGGCCATAATCGCGGATAGTATCGGGGAGAAAATCAATAAAAAGTAAATTCCGGCACCTGGTTCAGTTCAAGTCCGGCTCCAGCGGGCCGGCGAGCTCCTTCACGAAGAAAAGCTTTCCCGGAATCGTCGGTATATAGCTCGACGTGACCCAGGTGTTCGGACCGTACTTCAGCGTGACGCACAGGCTCATCCCCTGCCACAGCATACCCCGCCCGAGCACGCCGTCTGCACCGCCGATCATATAGTCGGACTTGTAAAAAAGTCCGGGCCCGACCGTGTTCGCGCGTGCCGATACGAGCGTGGTACGGCTCCTGAAGCTCGTTATCGCGTTCTGCTCTATGGTGAGCGGGTGAAGCTTTGCCGCGACCCTGTGGGTCTGCTTCATCCACTCCTCCTCCGAAGAGAATTCCGCCGCGAAGTGGGGTTCCCAGAACGCGATGTGAAAGGCCCGCCCGATTCCGTACACGGTAACGAGCCTCACCCCCTTGTCCTTCAGCTCGAAGATCTGCTCTTCGAAGTGCGGGAGGGCGGTTTTTGTCGCGAAGTGACGCTGTCCCGAAGGAACGGTAAGCTTTCCAAGGGGCTTATAAAAGGCATTTTCCATGGCGGACTGGAACGATCCGGGATTCGAGGGAGGGAGGGTGTTTCCCTGTCCGTCACTCCACTCGTCCATGTTGAAACAGTGTACGTGCGAACAGTCGACGTTCCACTCGAAGAGGAAATGCAGGGTCCAGCGGTACATACCCATGGGCCCCACAGGGAGTATGAACACGATTTCGCGGCCCTCGTCTTTTGCGCGCTTGATTTCCAGTGCAATCTCATGGCCCATGTACGTTTCGAAATCGTGTATCGAATCGCAGACAACGGGCGTGAATTCCCTGTTCCACCATCGCTCGGACTTTAACAGGTCCTTCGGCTTCAGGGCACAACACCTGTCTATCTTTTTCAGGTCCCAGCCTTCCGGGAAAAAACCCTCGAGCATCGAATCCTTTATTGTTGAAATAAGATTAATCTCGGGCATACTGTCCCCCCTGTAAAATTAATATTTAAATAACGTATAATAAGTATACAGTCATTTTTTTTTGGATGCAATCCCTGAAGACGGATAGAAACAGAATACTCCGCACGGCCGGTACCGCTACCTGATGAGCTCCGTGTTGATCCTGCGCACCGCTTCGTCGAGCGCCGGTTTGGGTTCCTTCTCTCCGCTGATTACGGACCGCCACGCTCCGACCGCCTCGATGACCATGGGCGTCCACATCGAATGCAGCGGATAGAAACGCGCGTCCGGAAGCATCTTTATAAAGGTTCCGAGCTCCGGATCTTCCCCTAACAGGTTTGAGACCGACCCCGTCACCGGCAGATAATGCTCGTTCAGGCATGCGCGTGCGTACCATTCGTCCCGGTAGCAGAAAGAAATGAATTCGAACGCCTCCTGCTTGTGCGCGGAACTCTTAAAAACCATGAGAGAATAAACCGATGCGGGACTGTACCGCTTCCTTCCCGCGGGTATGGGAACGGAACCGAGCCGAAGGCCCGGATTTCCCGCCTCTGCCTTCTTCATAAAAAAATGGTCTGCGATCAGCATGGCGACCCTGCCCTCTATCATGGCCTCCCTGGTCTGCTCGCCGGTTTCAGTGTCCCAGCGCGGATACACGACTCCGCGCTTCCGAACCAGATCGCTCGCAAACGTGAGCGCCTCGATCCCCCCTGTGCTGTTGAGCACACATTTACCGTTCCCGTCAATCCAGCTTCCGCCCGCGGCCCAGAGAAGGGGAGTGATGGACTCGTAGCCGTCTAAAATCGTAACGGGCATACCGAAACCGTAGAGGTCCGGAGGGTCGGTAACGGCCATCGCGACCTGTACGAAATCTTCGGCATTCGCGGGAGGTTTAACCCCGGCCTCCTCGAGTATGTCCTCGTTATAGACAAGAACGTTCACAGAAGCGAGAAAGGGTAGTGCCTGCAGCGAACCGCCGTACATGCCCGACGCGAGCAGGGAAGGCAGAAACCGGTCCCTGAACCCGGCGTCCATGTAGCCCTCAAGGGGCTCCAGGAGGCCCTCGGCCGCGTACTGAACGAGTATACCATCGGTATTCAGTATGTCAGGCTCCCGCCGGTCCGCAATACGTTTCGTGGTTTGAAGGTATATTTCATTTTTGGGGACCATGTCGAGGTCCACTCGTATATCCGGATGCTCCTCTTCAAACGCCCCGATTACGGCTTCCCAGAAAACGGGAGTGGCCTCGCTGTACATGACGGCCATGAAATCGATCGCGGTCCTCCTCCCTCCCGATCCCGCGAAAACCACGCTCAAGCCGCACAGGGAAAAAACCAGAATCGTGTAGATGAACACCGATCTCTTCATTTTTCCTTGTTATCCGCTTATTTTTTATCCGCGGATGCGCCCGTCTCACGTAAATTCCCCGGCGGGAAGGGATGATGCCTGCTACGAATAGGCCTCTATTACCTTCTCGACCGCGTCCGCGATCTGCTGCATGTCCTCCTCGGTCGAGGTGGGAAATCCGAAGCAGGTAAAGGTATGGGTCTCGTGCCAGAGCGCGTTCGGCACTTCCACGCTTTCGTAATCGACACTTGACGGCTGCGTGTATTCCTTCGAGGTAAAGGGAAATCCGGATTCCCCGAAGGCGCGTTTTTCGGTAAAGGCCCTCTCCGTGTGGCACTGGGGCCAGAAAACCTTCCACACCGGCGCTCCCTCGGCCGCGGCTGCCGCGACGAACTGCTGAATATCGCAGTCCATGGAATCCACGTCGAGGGAGAAGGCCATGGCGTACCACCCGTTTCGCCTCTCCGGCGTATCAACGGGCGTGTAGAGGATCTTCGGGTTTTTATCGAGCCGCTCCTTTATGATCCTCCCGTTTCTTCTGCGCATCGGCATGTTCCACGAATCCATGCGCTCGAGCTCCGCGAGCCCGATTGCGGACTGCATCTCGGTCATCCGGTAGTTGAACCCCACCATGTTGTGTATGTAGGGAAGCTTCTGCTCGAGCTCGAGGAGGTTGAGCCGCTCCCTGACATCGTAACCGTGGTCCCGGAACGAACGGGCCTTCCACGCGAGGTCCTCGTTGTCCGTGGTGACCATGCCTCCCTCGCCGCCCGTTGTGAAGGTCTTGTTCTGACAGAAGGAGCACGCGGCCATGTGGCCGATCGTTCCCGTCTTCCTTCCCTTGTACTCCCCGCCGAAAGCCTCGGCGTTGTCCTCTATAACAAAAAGCCCGTGCTTTTCGGCGAAATCCATGATCGGGTCCAGGTCGCACACGTTGCCGTAGAGATGAACGGGGATTATGGCCCGCGTTTTTTCCGTAACGAGTTTTTCCGCAGACTCGAGGCTTATACAGTGATCTTCGAGATTCACGTCCGCGAACCTCGGAATTGCTCCGGCCTGAACCACGGAAAAACTTGTGGCGATGAAGGTATAGCTCGGCACGATAACCTCGTCTCCCGGACCGATGCCGAGCGCGGTCAGGGCCGTGTGCAGGGCCGCTGTCCCGGTGGCAGTACTTATCGCGAAACGGCTTCCCTGCCACTGCGCGTACTTCTCCTCGAACTCCCGTCCGAGCGGTCCGGTCCAGTAGTTGACCTTTCCGGATTTAAGGACGCCGACGACTTTGTCTATCGCGTTCTGGTCGAACCGCGGCCATCCGGCGAGCGTGTTTTTTACGGCCTTCGGCCCGCCCTCAAGAGCCAGTTTTTGGGGCATCGGTATACCCTCCCGTCTCTTTCATATACTGCGGAGCGGCCGATCTTGGTCGGCTTCCTCTTTACAATACTTCATCGGCGAATGGTCTGTCCACCTGCGCACATCGAAATCGCCTGCTTAATTTCCGGGGCGTTACTCATTATTCTCCCCGGAACCGTTATGTTTACAAGCCCTTCTGCATCTCACCCACCGATTCCAGTATGGAATCCGCCATGTAGTCGAGCTGTTCCTGGGTAAGGCCGTAAAGAGGAAGGTGCGTAAATCGGTTATTGAACACCTCCTCCGTAACGGGACACGACTCGGTGATTGCCTGTGTATCGTACCCGAGGCTTCTGACAAGCTCGAACTTGTAGAGCGGCGCGAAGTGCGGTATGTTCGTTATGCCCTTCTGATCGAGCTTCTTCTTCAAATCCTGAATATTCCCTCCCGCCTTTTCCGGATCGATCTGCAGGAGATAGAGGTGATAGGTCGCCTGTATCTCATCGTTGTCCAGGAGCTGCGGAATAATCGCATCGTTTTCCTTGAACCGTTCGCCCAGGTACGCCGCCGCCTTTTTTCTCGCGCCGTTGATCGCTCCGATACGCTCAATCTGCCTCAGGAGCCCGATCGCCTGTATCTCGGTTGACGATGAATTATTCGCTGCAAACGGCTTGTACTTCCCCTGTATCGCCACCACGTCGTAGAGCCAGTTCTTTATCTTCTTCGAAAGATCGAGTCCGAGAAACCGCGATTTGGCAAGATCGTCACCGAATGACGGTATACTCGTTGTAACGATGCCCCCTTCACCGAAGGAAGTTACGTTCTTTACCTCATGGAAGCTGAACGAACCGAAATGGCCGATGGTGCCGAGCTTTTTCCCCTTGTAAACGGCTCCGAACGCATGAGCGGCATCCTCGATCACGACAAGATCGTGCTTCTCGGCGATCTTCATTATCCGGTCCATATCCACAGGCCAGCCGCCTATGTGGACCGGAACGATCACCTTTGTTTTTTCCGTGATCTTTCTTTCCACGTCATCGGGGTCCATGTTTATCGTACGCTTGTCCAGGTCGGCGAAAACGACTTTGGCCCCGACCGCGAGCGGGTAGGATATCGTAGCCACGAAAGTGATCGCGGGCGCGATAACTTCATCCCCGGGCTCCAGGTTGGCATAACGGTAGCCGATCTCGAACCCCATGGTTGCGTTCGTGATGAAAGCGGCATACGGTGTTTCAAGAAAGTCCCTGACGCGCTCCTCGAGCCTCGTAACGTTGTCGCCGAGTGAAAGCTTCCCCGGCGGCTTGCCGTGTTCCGCAAGCCGTCTTATCGATGCCTCGACCTCCTTGAGAGCGCCGTCATACCCGTTATCGGACTTCTGTATGAGAAACCGCACCACATCGATAACGTCGTCCGCGTTGTAATTTTCCCCCACCGCGGCCCACGGGACTTTCGATTCCCCCGTGGCATAGCGAAAATCAGACGGTTTATCCGGCATTTTCAACCTCCTCTATGGATTATTTCTTCATTCCTCTTCCATGAAAACGACCCGGCCCGGAGCACCGGACGTGTATTTCAGATTGAGGGGAAGGCAGACGAGCGTACCGCTCGATCCCCTGATCTTCTCCACGTTGATGAGCGGAGCCACGAGGAGTATCCCGCGACTGAACATCTCGCCCAGCAGCCCTCCCTTGCTCTCGTCGTCGTCCTCGGACCAGGACGCCTCTATGCAGGGTACGTCCACGCCGAGTATGCTTATGTCCCGGCTTAGAATCCACTCGAGCCCGTCCCGACTGTAATTCGGGCACTCAAGCACATACCCGGGTTTGTTCCACCTTTTGCCCCATTCCGTACCGATGACGAGCGCCTCCCCCTTTTCAATCACAGGGGCGTGCTTTTCCAGGAGGTCGGCGTCCACGAGCGTCTTCGGTTTCACCCCGGGCAGCTTGATCACCTTCGCCGGCCTGATGAAGTCGTCCACCGAATAATCCTCCAGGTTTCTGCCGTTCTCCAGTATATGCGAGCCGGCCTCAACATAGGTCCCCGAAATGGTGGACAGCACCACCCTCGACGCGAAAAAACCGTTCTCGCTCACCGTGGCAATGGTCTCAACCGCGGCGCGGGGCACGATCTTCTCAAGTCCCGGAAGCTCATGGTACCCCCACAGTCCACTCTCTACCCTTCCGCTCAAATCCACGATACGCATATGATCCTCCACTCCTGATACGTACTTCATAAAGTAGCCCCTCAGGGGATACAAATATTTCTGTTGAATATTCGATTACTTTTATTTAATACTCCTCCATATTTCTTGCTAAAAATACATAGTAAATGTAAGATTTAACTCATCGTACTGGAAT
>CAYWUT010000025.1:0-36815 GCA_964460545.1 uncultured Spirochaetota bacterium | reverse complement strand
TAAGCTGTACCGTTGAGAGGATGGAGAGATGAACGAAATCGAAATACCGGGAAAGCTCATTGCGGTGGAAGGTCTGGACGGTTCTGGAAAATCGACGCAGATACATCTCCTGTACCAGTGGCTTGTGGGGATCGGAGTAAAAGTTTTTTTTTCGGAGTGGAACTCGAGCGGCATCGTCAAGGGCGCCACGCGGAGGGGAAAGAAGAAGCACCTCCTGACCCCGACGACGTTTAGCCTCATACACGCGACTGATTTCGCGGACCGGTACGAACGGCAGATACTTCCCATGCTGAAGGCCGGGTACATCGTGCTCTGCGACCGGTATATGTTCACCTCCTTCGCGCGCGACGGGGTCAGGGGCTGCGACCCGAGGTGGCTGCGCAGAATGTACGGCTTTGCCAAGCGGCCGGATGTGGTCTTCTACTTCAGGCTTCCGCTCGAGGCTGCGCTCGGGCGCATACTCGACGGCAGAACGCAGCTCAAGTACTTCGAGGCGGGCATGGATATCGGATTGTCCCCCGATATTGAGGAGAGTTTCACGATATTCCAGGGAAAGGTCAAGGAGCAGTACGACACCATGATCGACGAGTTCGGATTTCACGTTGTCGACGCGACAAAACCGATCCCGGCCCAGCAGGAGGTCGTGCGGAAGTATATAGACGACAACTTAGATCTTTCGGGATTCAGGCGGAGGGTGGTGAGATGAAAAATAAAAAATTCTACGGTCATGCCCTGCCCGGAATGGACCCCGACACGCTCTCCGGAATGCTCGTTGTGATCGAGGGGCCTGATTCTTCGGGTAGGACGACACAGATAGAGCTTCTGAGCGGCTGGCTCGAGCGGATGGGATACGCGGTTGCGCGGGTCGGTTTGAACAGGTCGAAGCTCGTGGCGCCCGCGCTCGCGAAGGCGAAGGAGGGGAACGTCCTGAGCCCGAGAACCATGTCGCTCTTCTATGCCACGGATTTCTACGACCAGCTCGAGAACACCATCATACCGGCTCTCAACGCGGGATACGTGGTGCTCTCGGACAGGTACATATACACGCTCATGGCCCGCGATCTCGTTCGCGGCGCCGACTCCGGATGGGTGGAATCGCTCTACTCCATGGCCATTATTCCGGACGCCGTCTATTTTCTCATGGCGTCCACCAAATCGCTCGTGGAGCGTTCGCTCACCGTGAACCTCTCGCTCGATTACTGGGAGTCGGGCATGGATATCGGGATATCGCGCGACTGGTACGACAGTTTCGTCCGTTACCAGCGGATGCTGCGATCGAAATACAGGGAACTCCAGAACAAGTTCGGCTTTGAGATACTCAACGCGAACAGGTCGGTCAAGACCATTCAGCGGGACCTGCGGGGCAGGATAGAAAACGTTCTCAGGGAGATATACGTGCCATGAACTCCCGAAACCGTAATGGAGATGGAAAAGCGGTACTTCGTAGACGCGGGAGGACGACATGACAAAGGAGTTTACAAAATCGGAGCTCGTTTCAGAGCTCCTGAGTGAGGTAAGACTTCTTCACACCCGGTTCGGACTGGTGATAGAGCGGTACAGCGCCGATCTGCTGGCGCGAATAGAACGCGTAGCGAGCTTCCTGGAATCGGCGCAAAAGGAAATCCTGGAAGATGTTCCGAAAGTGGAGGGGAAGAAAAAACTGCCCAAGAAGAAGGAGCTCGCGGTGCTTCTCGAGAAATGCTCGGCGGTTCTGGCCGAAACGGAGAAGGCCCGTTTAAAGGACATACGCAAGATACACGGATTCGTGGATGAGATAAACGGCCACCTGCCGGAATAGGGACGGACAAGATGCTCGTTGCATTCCTCTCGGACGTACACGCCAACATACACGGGCTGCGGTCCGGATATCAGAGCGCGATCGAGCTCGGGGCCCGGAAGCTGTTTATCGCGGGCGACCTGGTGGGACGGGGCCCGAATCCCAACGAGGTCATCGATTTCATAAGGGAAAAAGACATCCCCTCCATAAGGGGGAACGTGGAGCGCAAGCTGCTCAGTCTACGCGACGATCCACATACTCCCTACAGCAAGGCAAAGCTCGGATGGACCGCCCGGGAAATGAAGAAGAAGAGCTGGAAGTTCATCGAAGACCTGCCGTTCGATCTCAATCTCGAGCTGGAGGGCGTGAGCGTGCACATCGTGCACGGGAGCCCGCTCTCGGACAAGGATTACGTTTATCCGAGCATAACGGCCCGTGGTCTGGAATCAAAGATGAACGGCGGCGACCCGGATATACTCGTATGCGGTCATTCTCATATACCTTTCGAAAAAAAATTCCCCTCTCTGCATGTTATCAACTGCGGTTCCGTCGGCCTCTCCGTAGACGGCGACCCGGACCCCTCCTTCGCGCTTGCGGATATCAGTGATTCCTCGGTCAGGTCGTGCGGCATCGTGCGCTTTCAGTATCCCTTTCACCGTCTGCTCTTCGATATGGATCGGATGAATGTTCCGAAAAAGGACAGGATGGTGTTCCTGCAGGGCATCAAATACGTGACCGAAGAGGTCTGATCCATGGGGCCGGACAAGACCGCATACACGATGGTTCGCTCCCTGCCGGGTGAACGTCTCGGCGCCGAGCTGTCCATGGCGGGCTTCACCCTGTCCCCCCGCGATCCGGTTTCCGAAGAGCCCGCCTTCTACGATACGCAGGACGGGAAGCTCTACAAGGCGTCATGCCGGCTTTGCTTCGACCGGGTCGGGAAGACATGGGCCGCGGAGGGAGGTCCGGATCCGAAAACCTGGAAATACAGGTCCGCCTCGCAGGCGGTGCTGCGCAAAATAGAGGAAGGCCTCTCTTCCCTGCTCCGCGGCAGGAGGCTCCTCTGCCACCTGAATGCGAAAATGGATGAAAAACGCTTCACCGTTACGAGCTCGACGGGTGCGGTCATGAGCCTCTCGTTCACAACGTGGTCTTTTTCCAGGCCCCATACCCGCGGGTGGACGGATCCCGTGCAATCGATCGCGATCGAAGGAACGAAGACGGGAGGGGAGATCGTTTTCCTTAAAACCATTCTCGGGGATCTCGGATTAATTGGGGACACGCGGTTCGACCCCCTCTGTTCCGGTCTCGAGACGGTGAACGCCCCCCTTCCCGGAGCGCCTGTGCCGCGGGAGCTCGAGATCGGACCGGGCGACACCATAGGCGGTGCGGGAGACAAGGTCCTGGCCCGGCAGGCCTACAAGATGTGGGCCAATAAGGTGGGGACGGCATACGACGAGGACCCGGAGTTCCTGCACGACCTCAGGGTGGCCACCCGTCGGGCGAGGTTCGCCCTGAAGCTGCTCAGGCCCGCGTTCGGAAAAACGTATTGCAACAAGATGCGTGAGGAGCTTTCCTGGGTCGCGGGCGTTCTCGGCGCGGTGCGCGACATAGATGTATTTCTGCCGTACATCGAGCCTCATTTCGATCGCGCTGAAACGGATGAAGAGATACGGCGGGTGTTCGAGCACGAGCTCGAGACGCGAAGAAACAGGGCCCTGGGAGAGATGAAAAAGGCCCTTCGCACGAAACGGTTCGGATATATAATAGAGGGGATGCGGGACCGGGGAGTGGGAATTTCGCCGAAAAACCCCGTTGAAGCGGGGGGCGATGCGGCCGGTAACGGGGGAAAAGCGCTGTCGGACGGCCCCGGGTTCACCGAGGAAACGCCCGCGGGGACGCTTGCTCCGGTTTTTATTTTCCGTGGGCTGAACAGAATCGAAAAGTGGAGAAAGCAAAGGGGTAAAAATCCCGCTTCCGAGGATTATCATCGCCTCAGGATACTGTTCAAGGGCATCCGGTACACGTGCGAGTTCTTCGAGGGGCTCTACGAAGGGAAGCTGAACAACCCCATCAGGGTGATGGTGCAATTCCAGGACTGCCTGGGGCAGTATCAGGACGCCCAGGTCGCCGTGGACACGCTCAGGAGCATACTCGACGCGCTCCCCCTCGGGGAAAAGGAAAATACCGAGCTGGCGATCGCCACGGGTTCCCTCATACAGGTACAGCGGGAGATAGCCCGCGAGAAATTAAGCGAGTTCAGGCGCCTTTGGAAGAAATTTAACGGGCTCCGGAAGATGCTGGAGGAGGTGCTCGGATGACGACCGTGGCCCTGTACCACGCGAAGGGCGGAGTCGGGAAAACATCCGCCGCCGTGAACCTCTCCTATCTGTGTGCCGCCGGGGGCCATAAGACCCTTCTCTGGGATCTCGACCCGCAGGCCTCCGCAACCTTCTATTGTAAAATAAGACCGAAGCTTTCGGTGGGAGTCAGGAAGATGGTGAAGGGCTCGGCCGATGTGAAATCCTCGGTGAAGCACACGGAGTACGAGAACCTCGACCTTCTGCCCGCGGCCTTTTCGGAGCGCAAGATGGACATCGTGCTCTCACGCATGAAAAAACCGAAGCGCCGCATCAGGGGTATCGTGGACCGGTTGGAAGACCGGTACCGCTACCTCTTTATTGACTGTCCCCCCGGTTTCACACTGCTTTCGGACAATATATTCCGGGCCGCGGATATCATACTCATACCTCTCATTCCCACGACGCTCTCGATAAGGACCTATGTCCGGATTATGAAGTATTTTTCAGACAAGGACCTGGACAGTGGGCGGGTGTTCCCTTTCTTCTCCCTCGTGGACCGGCGCAAGAAGATGCACAGAGAAACGGTTGAGGCCTACACGGGCGGAGGGCGTTACCTCCGCACATCGATTCCCTACTCATCCGACATCGAAAAGATGGGCGCCACGCTCGCCCCGGTCCTCTTGTCCGCTCCCCGTTCGAAAGCGGCCGAGGCCTACAGGCATCTGTGGGAAGAGGTCGGGGAGATCAAAAAGGGCGACACGAGAGCATGACGCCGATCTTCGTATAATCCCCTTGTGAACGGCCCTGACCCGCTTCGCCGCGTAAATACTCCGGAAAAAGATTTATTTTAGTCAAAAGGGTATTATATTGGTCATAAATGGACAATAGAACCCAAGAATATACAAAACCGGACGATGTTCTGACCCTCGACGAGGTGGCGGAGTATCTGAAGGTTTCGAAGAAGACCGTCCTGCGCCTCGTTCATGCAGATAAAATTCCGTGCGCCAAGGTCGCGGGACAGTGGCGTTTTCTACGAACGGTCATAGAGGACTGGCTCATCGGCAGGATGCGTGTGGTTCCTAGAAACGATCTCGCCCGCCTGGTTGAGGACGGGGACATAGTCCCGCTCTCGAGAATGCTTAAAGAGGACCTGATAAGCCTCCACATAAGACCGGGCTCCAAGCGTGAGGTACTTGAGCGGATCGCCCGGCCCCTGCTCAAGCGCGGCGTGGTAAGGGATGCCGGAACGTTCGTATCCATGCTGCTCAGCCGGGAAGAAATGGTTTCGACCGCGGTGGGAGAGGGAGTCGCGCTGCCCCATGTTCGGCATCCGGAGGAAAACGCGGAGGGCGGTCCCCTGCTCTGCGTGGGTGTGTGCAGGGAGGGAACGGACTTCGATGCGCATGATGGAAAACCCACGCGCCTCTTCTTTCTGCTCTATACGGACAGCGAAGTGGTGCACCTGCGGGTCATGTCCAAGCTTGCCGCGCTCCTGCGAAGTCCGGATATAACGGAGCGCATTGTCGGCGCCCGGAGCAGGGAAGAGGTACTGTCCACCATGCTCGCGGCAGAGAGCGGGCTTTCGGATAATCCGCAATCAAAGGGAGGAAATCCATGAGACTTTCCGATACAATCAACGAATCATGCATACGGGCGGGCGGCACCCCGTTCTCGAAGGAAGAGGCGCTCAGGGAGATCGCCGCGCTCGCGTGCGAGTGCGGCGGGATCGAGGGATGTTCGGAATCCGAGCTTTTCGAGGCGCTGAGGAGGCGGGAGAAAATCGGTTCCACCGGGTTCGGCAGGGGTATAGCCATCCCCCACTGCGGTTTAGAAAAAATAGACCGGTTCGTAACCGGAATCCTGATCGTTCCCGGGGGCGTGGATTTCGATGCGCTCGACGGAAAGCCGGTCAGAGTCCTCTTTTTCATCATCGGTCCTGCGTCCATGCGGAACCGTCACATACAGATACTTTCCTCGGTTTCAAAGCTCCTGAGCGACGAACATACCGTACAAAGGCTCGCGGGCGCGGGGAATAAGAAAACAATCATGGGGATCATCACCGAGATGAGCGGGCAGGCGGGGGGAATCGAGCGGAAGAAGGAGAAGAATCTCTTCCACGTGTTCGTGCAGAGGGAGGAGTGCTTCGACGATATTCTCCAGGTATTCTCGGCTTTGGCGGGCGGGTCCATATCGGTCATCGAGGTACAGAACGCAGGGTACTACCTCAACGCACTCCCGCTGTTTGCGTCTTTCTGGAGCGATCAGGCGGGACGGTTCTGCAGGATTATCGTGGCTGTCGTGGACAGGGACCTGAGCAACGACGTCATTCGAAGGGTACACACGGCCGTGGGGGATATCGAAAACGCGCCCGGAGTACTCATAGCCGTCCAGGATCTCGCCTACTCGGCCGGAAGCATGGAGTACTGATTTTCGAAGGGGCCTTTATGGAAGTGTTACAGTCCTTTATAGGAAAAATGGGTATTCCGGCACTCGTCATTATCGGCATCATGTCGCTTGCCGGATTGTACTCGGGCAGGTCGATGAGGTACATACGGCTTCCCTCCATCATCGGGTTCATGCTCGCGGGAGCGTTGCTCGGCCCCTCGCTCCTGGGCCTCCTGAACGATCCCGTTCAGGAACGGTTCGGGTTTATTACGGAGATAGCGCTCGGTTTCGTGTCCCTGAGTATTGGCCTCGAGCTGAGCTTTGCGTCTCTGCGCGAGCAGGGGCGGGGAATACTGCTCATCATATTGAGCGAGTCCTTTCTCGCCTTCGGTGTTGTTACGGGCGCCCTGTACCTGCTCACGCACGATATCGCGCTTTCACTCATATTCGGGGCCATAGCGCCGGCGAGCGCGCCGGCGGGCACGGTCGCGGTTATACAGGAGTACAAGGCGAGGGGAAAGCTCACAAGAGCGCTCTACGCGGTGGTGGGTTTCGACGACGGACTCGGCATCGTTATATTCGGATTTGTCTCGGCCTTTGTCCGGCGCATGGTCTCGGGGGAAACGGCGGGAGGATTCTCACTCTTCCTCCTTCCGTTGCGGGAGATCGGGCTGAGCGTCGCAGTCGGGGGACTCATGGGGCTTCTCTATATCCTTCTCTCGAGCAAGACATCCGGGTCCCGGGACCTCTTCGTGCTCGTGTTCGGTTCCGTGCTCATAAGCACGGGGTTGTGTACACGGCTGCACCTTTCGGTCATACTCACGAACATGGTGATCGGCATGGTCATGGTGAACAGCCAGCCGCGTAGTCTCGTACAGAAAACGAAGGACCGGCTGTCGGAGGTCATGCCCCTCCTCTTTATACTGTTTTTCGTGCTTGCGGGAGCGAACCTCAGGGTTCGAGTCCTGCCCGCGCTCGGGCTGATCGGTCTCTTCTACCTGCTGTCCAGGACCGCCGGTCTCATGGGAGGAGCGTGGCTCGGGGCTCTGGTCGGGAAGGCGTCCCGGGAGATTCGGAAGTATCTGGGCATGGGTATCCTGTCGCAGGCCGGGGTCGCGATCGGGCTTTCCATCATCGTGAAGCATGAGTTCTCGCCACTCAGCCCTGCGGGCGCTCGGATCGGGTCGATGGTCATCAACACCATCACCGCGACCTGTATCATCTTCGAAATCATCGGGCCCCTGCTCACGAAACTCGCACTGAAGAAGGCCGGAGAGATCGGCGGGGAATTCCGGGAAGCGGCGAAAGTCTCCTGAATTTACCCTTACTTCAACCCATGTGAAGGTGAAACGGACGGATGCGGATCACAGCGTCAGCTGTTTCGTTTTCTCTTCGAAGATCTCGGTCATACGGACGGCGGTGGACGCTGAAAGCAGTTCTGATACCGTTTTTTTATCCGACATAACGGACGACAGCGCACGGAGGATATGCACCTGTATGTCGTCGTCCCCCTGCGGCGTGAGAACGAGAAAAATCGTTCTTGTCTTCATCCCGTCGGGCGAATTCCACTCCACCCCGGCGGTTGATCTGCCGAACAGCACGTAGGGCCTTCTGAGCCCCTCGATCCGCCCGTGCGGAAACGCCGTCCCGTTCTCCACCGCGGTGCTCATCAGGTCTTCCCGTGCATATACAGCCTGCTCCACCATGTCCAGAGAAACGCCCGATATCTCCGAAGCTGTTTTACACAGGGCCTCCAGAACGCCTCTCCTGTCCTCTGCTTTCAGCTCCGGTATTATGGACTTTTCGGACAGCAGCCTCGTAATATCGACCCGGATCCTCCTCCTGATTGCGAGGGAGAGCCATGGACCGAGGAAGATTGAGGATGCCACCGCCCCGCACACCACGGAGACGAAGACCCTCTTGGTGATGAGGCCGTATTCAAGCGCGAGCATCCCCACCACGAGATGCATCTCGCCTCCGGGTGTATGCGCTATCGCGATCGGGACCCGGTTCGATAGGGGGCGCTTTGCCCAGGTCGCACCGACCCAGGCTGCGATGAACCTTCCCGCCATGCCGACCGCCGTGATAAAACAGACGAGCAGGAGGTCGAAGCTTTCTATGAAATCGATTTTCAGGCCAATGTTTGCGAAAAAGAGAGGGATGAATATCGCATAGACGAGCTTTGAGAACACATTTCTGTCCTGTTCCGTCAATTCCTTCGCCTCGCCCACCACGAGACCCGCTATGAAGAACCCGAAAAGCGAGTGAATTCCAATCCGCTGTGTCACCGCGCCGCAGGCGAGGCCCGTCAGGCTGATGAAGGTGATGGATAGGCCGAGTTTCTCCGGAAACCGTTCCTTTATCCATGATATGACTGTGTCGGATAATCTTCTGAGAACGGTAAGGCAGAAGAACGTGAATCCGAGCGTTGCGAATACGACGGAGATAACATGAACCGGTTTGAAGCCGGATCTCGTAAAGATACCGAGCAGCACGGTAAAAACGATCCATCCGACTATGTCGTTTATGGAGAGCGCTGATACGATGAGAAAACCCATGTCGGTCTTCAGAATATGAAGATCGTGCATCGCGCGTATAGCAACGGGCATGGCGCTTATGGTCATTATCGTGGCGAGGAAAACCGTGAAGAGGAGCCTGCTTCCGTGGTATTCCGTCATGGGTGCCGGCAGGAAAAAAATCGGTACGCCGGTGATGATAATCGGCAGTACAAGGTCGGAGAGTGAGAGCTTGATTGCTCTTTTCCTGTGTTTCCAGACATTGGAAAAGTTCACCTCAAGCCCCGTCTCGAGCAGCAGGAAGAGTATGCCGGTCCAGGCGAGCGTCTCGAGCATCGTCTGCTGTACTGCGTCCGGTGGAAACAGGTAACGGTGGATCGAGGGAAGAAGCCGTCCGAGCAGCGTCGGACCGAGCATGATTCCGACGATGATGTCGGCGGTAATCGTAGGCTGGCGTATTCTCTGAAATAGAAGCCCGAGGAGCCTGCATCCTCCAAGCAGCAGGAAGAACTGCAGGAGGAATATGAATATGTGCTGTTCGTTTAAATAGTGCATTTCCGATCACGTGCAGTATACCATGCTCTGCAAGATATTTTAACATGATCTGAGTTAAAAAATACCCGATCGATGATCCCCGTTTTGGTCGTACTGCACGAAATATGCTTCGAAAAAAGAGCATGAAAATGATGGAGAAAACAAAGGTGCCCGTATATACGAGGAGGAGAATCCCGGGCGCATCGACGTTTTGCACTGAAACGGCTGTTGTGCGATGGGAATATGCTCTTGCTATTACGAGCATGGCGTGCAACCATATTAGGTATGAAATCGTCTGGAGAAAGGGGCCATGAAAATAACGATATGGGGATGCAGGGGCTCGATTCCGGTCCCCGGTCCGTCCACGGTCAAATACGGGGGAAACACCACCTGTGTCGAGGTCTCTCTCGGTGACGGTACAACGATAATACTCGATGCCGGGAGCGGTATCAGAAACCTCGGAAAAAAGATCGTCGAAGAAGGGAAAACGCAAGATCTCTATCTCATGCTCACCCACTCCCATTGGGACCACCTCATCGGGTTCCCCTTTTTCTCTCCCGCGTACAGGGAGGGCTTCAAGATCCATGTCCGGGGAGGACCGATAGCAAAGGAGACGGTAAGAAACTACCTCGAGCGCCAGATGGAGCCGCCTTACTTTCCGGCACGGTTCAGCGCGATGAAGGCCGATTTCGATTTTACCCACGGAATACCCATGGTGAAACAGATCGGCTCTGCAACCGTGACACCGATACCGCTGAGCCACCCGAACGGCGGGTACGGGTATAAGATAACGGACGGTGGAAAGACGTTCGTGTTCCTTACCGACAACGAGCTCGATTACCAGCACGAGGGCGGGAGGCTGTGAGGGCGGAGGTAAAGCGTTTCGGCCTCTTCCACCACGACCCGGAACACGGGGATTCCGTAATGGACGGCCTCATAAGCAGGCTTCAGGAACTGCTCGAACAAAAGGATACGAACATGCGTCTCTTCGCGGCAAGCGAGGGGAGGGAGATCGTGCTCTAAGCGGCCGGACAAGCCTGAAGGCACGGAACAGGACGGGCTGCAGCGTTACAAGGTAAGCGTTGAAGGTATGATCGAAAGGGGAGCCTTTTCGATTCTTCCTACGGCAGGGAATGCAAGTCGGGAGAGGACGCCGGCCGTACCCCCTACCCCCGGCGTATCCCGAGGAACCGCTCGGTCTGCTCCTTGATCGCCCGCTCTACCGGGAGGCGCTCCATGGAGCTCGCGCCGTAGAAGCCGTGGAGGTTCGGCACCCGCGAGAGCACCTGCTCCGCGTCATCCGGCTCCGCTATGGGGCCGCCGTGACAGAGAATGATGACGCCTTCCCGCACGTTCAGCGCCGCGTCCGCGATCCGGGTGATGAGGTCCACGGATTCGTCCATGGACCTGACCGTTTTTGCGCCGATGGAGCCCGAGGACGTGGTGCCCATGTGCGCCACGATGATATCCGCGCCCGCCCCGGTCATCTTCACGGCGTCCTCCTCACTGAACACGTAGGGTGTGGTTATAAGATCGATACCGCGTGCGATACGCACCATCTCCACCTCCCTGTCGTAGCCGTACCCGGTCTCCTCGAGATTGATTCGCCAGTTTCCGTCGAAGAGGCCCACGGTGGGGAAGTTCTGTATGCCTGAAAATCCCGCGTTTTTTATCTGAACAAGGAAGTCCTCCATTATACGCATGGGGTCCGTGCCGCATACCCCTGCGAGCACGGGCGTCTTCTTTACCACCGGGAGTACCTCGCGCGCCATCTCCATGACGATCTCGTTGGCGTCCCCGAAAGGCAGAAGGCCGGCCATGGATCCGTGGCCCGCCATCCTGAATCTGCCGGAGTTGTATATGACGATAAGGTCGATGCCGCCCGCCTCCTCGAACTTCGCGCTGATGCCCGTTCCGGCTCCTCCTCCGATTACGGGTCTTCCCTCCGCGATTTTCTTCCTGAACCGTGCCAGTATCTCTTCCCGCTTTGGTGCCATGATTTCCCCTTTCGTATCCTGTCGTTAATTTTCGCTCATCAACTCGATGAGTTTTTCCGCGCACCTTCCAGCGAATGCGGGGTCGTTGATGTTGTTGTCCATCTCGATCACCGGTATGTCCCGCCGTAAGTTTGTCTTAATCGCATTAAAGAGCTCCCGGTCCGCCTCGGGCCGCCAGAAAGGTCCGCCCGGGGCGTCAATCATGCTCAATCCCCGAAGGGGCAGAAATACAGCCGTCTTGCCCGTGCCCGCGTTGAGCTTGCGGGCGATTATCTGACCCAGCTTCCTGTTCTCTTCCACAGTGGTGCGCATGAGCGTCACGTTCGGATTGTGCCGGTAGAAGAGGCGGCCGTGAAACCGGTCGGGAACGGTGTCGGGCTCCCAGAAATTAACCATGTCGAGGCACCCGGGTGCCACCACCTGCGGTATACCCGCTTTCGCGGCACCGTCAAGCCGCTCCCGGCCCGCGGCAAGAACTCCGCCCACGAGCTCGTCCGCCCATTCCGTGAGCGTTATATCAAACACTCCGGAGATATGTCCCGAGCCTATGAGGGACTCCATGGTTTTACCGCTCGTGCCGGAACAGGGAAACACCACGATTTCGAACCCCTCGGATTCGAGGATCTTGCGCGCCGTTTCAACCGCGGGCGTGGTGTTGCCGAACATCGTGGCTGCTATAACCGGAGCCGCCTCCCGTTTCTCTCCGGCCCCGTTACCCGCACCCACCATTCCACAGACCGCCGCGGCGGCCCGCCTGAGCACGCCTCCGGAGAGCCGGTTGATCCCGGCGATATCCACGATGCTCGGCACCATGATGATGTCGCTGATGCCTATATAACCGGAAACATCCCGTCCCGCCAGGGTGGATACCATGACCTTGGGTACGCCGAAGGGGAGGGCGCGCATGCCGCTGCACGCGATGGATGTGCCCCCTCCCCCCCCCAGTCCGATGATCGCGTGAAACGCCCCCTTGCCGTAGAGTTTCGGCAAGAGTGCCGCCGCTCCCCTGCTCATGATTTCAACGGCATGCCCCCTGTCCCTGGTTTTTTCGATTTCGACAATGTCCCCGCCGCCCGCTTGAGCGATCGTCGCGCGATCGATGTCGGGTTCTGTCAGGGGAGCGCCCGTTCCCGTGTCTATAAGGAGGGTGCTGAAGCCGCGGTTTTCAATGTACCGGCGAAGAAATCCGTATTCATGCCCCTTTGTGTCGAGGGTCCCGATGAGGGCTATTATCCCCGTTTTCTGTGACATTTATTTACCTTTCACTATCATGTCCCGGCTGTATTAATCGAAGGAATCCATAGCTTTGCGATTGTTATGTCTTTATATGTGGATCACCCGGATAAACTTGCCCTCGATTGAGGGGGCTTGTGCTCCGGCCCCCTGATCAAGTCAGAGGGCAAGCTCGTCCGGAGTACCGGGTGATGACAAATAACGGCCTATTTGCCCGCCGGGAGACTTAGAGGCCCACGATGGAGTACACGATGTCCTTGATAACCTCTTTCTTTTCCAGTTTTTCGAGCACGGGATCTATCTCGCTGGGAGATCCTGCGAGGAAGTAGGTGCAGCCCGGTGTATCGGTGTTGACAAGCTCGCAGGTAAGGAAGCACTTTTCACCCGCCACGTCGCTCGGCGCGAGTGAGCGTGTCGTGAGAACGATGGCGGACTTTCGGAGCCTGTTCGAATCATACGGCTTTTCCTCCAGCTCCTTGACCTTGCTCAGCCGCTTGACCTTCCGTACCATGATATCCTTCATCTCCTCCGTACACGAGAAGGTCAGCACCACGCTGCCGTCCACACCGGCCTGTTCCTCGTGGCCGTGGCCGACAACGGTATCGATGCTGATCCCTTCATTGCTGAACGCGGACGCTATGCTCGTAAGGGCACCCGCCCTGTCTATGACGCGTGCCCTGAAAACCCAGTGTTCCATAACCATGTCTATCCTCTCAATTTTCGTTTCGTCGTTTATCCGCCGGTATATCCGCAGCACGTGCGGTCGCAGCAAATGCGGCCGCACCGGCTAGCAGGGGTTCCTCGAAGGACAGTACCGGAGCGAGTCTTCCGAGGCTGCCTTTCAGCTCCGTGAGCTGCGACCTGTTTATTCCGTATTCGCCGGCAAGCACCACTGCTTCGAGATCACCCCCAGCCGCACCAAACAGCGCTCCCGCGGCTTCCGTAATAAGTTCGGTCTCCTCCGGTTCGCTGGTTTCCCCGGTTTTTTCATCCATGCGGTTTCTCCCGGCCCGGGACGGTTTCATTTCCGTATGCGGCCGGGCCAGGACCCTGGGATCCAGAAAACGTATTATATTTCCCCTGTTAAATACCGCTGCCGCGGATCCTTTCGCGAAGAGATATAAGACCACGAGCTTGATCCTGTCGAAGGGGAGACCGAGCGCGCGTGCCGCGAGCAAAGCCGCCGAGCTCATGGCTTTGAAAATATCGCGGGGAAGGCCGTCCTGAGAGCCGCCCGTCCCCGGGTTGAATACGAACGAAGGTATGCCCAGCCGTTTTGAGAGAAGAAGGGCCGCGGTCTCATTGCTGCGGCGCGGAGATGGCTCTTCCGGTTCGGCCGTATCTCCCTGCGGGATCGAAATCCTGCGGATTTCATAGCCACGCCTCTCCTTTTTTTCCGTTTCGGTACCCGGCACGGAAATCCCGTCGATACCGCCCGCATCCCATTTTTTCAGCAGGCCCTCGATGATCGATACCGTGTCCCGTTCGTTTTTCCCGTCCGGAATCTTCTGATACTCCGTTATCCGGTCTCCTGAAAAGAGGGCGGCTTTTATACATGCGTCCCCGGAATCGAAGGCCAGTACACGATTTTTCCGCGGTTTACCGCCGCCGGTACGCGGTTCGCGTTCCTTCTTCCGCTGCCGGTAGATGCTGCAGAGCGCTATGGACATGAGCCTTGTTTCCAGCGCATCGGCACGCGACAGGATGATGTAGGGAACGGTGAAACCGACCGTAATGCCCGCAATCGACGCCTGACCGTATTTGACCATTGCCGTCAGTGTCTTATAGAGAATATTCGCGCCGTCGATTCCCGGGCATACGAGTACGTCGGCGCGGCCCGCCACCTGGAGAGAATCGCCGGTATCGGAAAGCCCCTTTATCTGCACCGATCCCTGATCGGTCGCGAGGTCGAAAGACAGGGGTCCGTATACGAATGCGTGCGGCCAGTCCCGCTCGGAAAGCATCTTCCCTATCCACGTCGACCTGAGAGACGGTATCTGTTTCTCATTCGCGGAGAGGATCGCGACCCTCGGTTTGTCTATTCCCATTACCAGACGAGCGACCTCGACCGCGTTTTGCACCAGCCCGACCATCCGTCCGTAGGTGCACACCGTGGTGACGCCCGCATCGGTGAGTATTATGGGTCTCCCGTTCGCCACGGGAGCCGCGTCAAAGACGGATGCGAGACTGACTGTCGGGCTTTCCGCAATTTTAAGCATCCGGCGGTTGAGTACGGGTGTGGATATGTTGCCCTTCAGTACGATGTCAACGGAGCCGGAACATACCAGGTCCACGGTTTTTTCGGCCGTGTCCTCGTCGTCGTCCGCGGGAACGATGTCCTCCTCTTCGATCTCAATACCCACTTTTTTTACGGATTTGCGTATTTGTTTTTCGGTGCCCACGAGAATGATCCTGCTGATGATACCATGGTCCCGGGCTGATTCGACGAGCCGGAGATCCTCTGTTCGGTCCCCGCCCGCAATGACGACGGTCGAAGAATTGAGCTTACCCGCGATTTCCAGGAGCTCCGCGACCGATTCGAAGGAACCGCCGTTATCGAATTTTTCACGGTGCACGGATACACCTCCTCGTCGAAAGAATTATCCGGAATACCCTCATTATAAACGCAGACGAGGTGTTTACAACTTCTTTTCAGCGACACTGGAGACGGTCGGTGTGGATAGAGGTGCCACCCAATCGAGGTAATCGGATCCCGGTCGGGGTGAAAGAGCTTTACATAATGCATGGGGTGTAGTAAAAAGATGGGAAAGACAATGATGGGAAAGATAAAAACGCATTAATAATAAACCGAAGAGGAGCGGACACATGAAAAAGGGAGCGATGGCAGTAGGATTTCTTATGGGCCTCTCCCTCCTTCTCTTCTTCGCGGGCTGCTCAACCACTTCAGAGGCCTTGGTGGATGAAGCCAGGGCCGTGGAGGAGGAGATTGTGGCGGCGGAGGAGGAAGAGAAAGAGGAGGCTCCCCGCACGAAGAGCGAGGAAGTTGCGGTGGTAATTGACAGCGATGGAGACGGCGTCCCGGACGCGGAGGACGACTGCCCGGGAACTCCGTCCGGAGTAAGGGTCGACGGGAGCGGATGTCCGGTCGATTCGGACGGGGACGGTACGCCCGATTATATCGACCGATGCCCGGATACGCCTGCGGGAAAATCGGTGGACGAGAACGGGTGCCCGGAACAGGCGGGCGAACGCGTCACGCTTGCCTATACCGTCGAGTTTGATTCCGACAGCGCGGAGATCAGGCCTTTTTACTACGAGGAAAAGCAGAGGGGACTCGACCTTGCCCGCGCGTATCCGAATGCCGAGATAAGCTCAATAATCGTCGAGGGGCATTCCGATTCCACCGGGTCGGATGCACATAACAATACGCTTTCGAGGCGAAGGGCGCAGACCGTGAAGACCTTTCTCGTTACCCAGTTCGGTATCGATTCGTCCCTTATCGAGGTCAGGGCGTACGGAGAGAAGAATCCCATAGCCTCGAATAAAACGAAACCGGGAAGGCAGAAAAACCGCAGAGTGGAGATAACGCTTACCGGCGTTATCTACTGAGGAGTCACGGGACCGGGCCCCTTTTGGGAGTCTTTTCTAAAAAGTTCCCAGAGTCCGGCGAGCACTTTTTCCAAGCGGTCAGCGAGCGGTGGGCCTGCAGCGGTGGTGATATCGTCCTCGTTTTCAAAAACTCCGTAGGGGACCGTGCAGCTCCCTATGCGGACGAACCCTGTTCGTCCGTACCCGGGGTTTGCCGCGGATATGTTTTTCCAGTCGCACTCGCGATAGAGGGCGTGCATTTTTTCGTCCGGGAGCCCGTGTTCAAGAATGGAATGGGGCTTTTCCGGGTTGAAACGGACCCGGTTCTTACGCAGCGATTCCTCGAACGACACGTTTATGTAGAGAACCGAGGCCTTCCGGGCGATTTTTTCGCTCAGGTGCTCGAATGCACCCCTGTATCCGCCGCTCTTTTTCCCCCTCGAAAATTCAATGAGTGTGGTGGTTTGCCTTCCAGGCCGGGATTCGTCGCGGATCCGCTTCTCGTACTCGAGGTTTATACGCCGTATGAGTAAGTCCCAGAAGTAGGAGTGCTTGAAGTATCCGTCGGAGGTGGTGTGGAGGCGGGATTTTCCCATCTCTTCCAGCAGGGCATCCTCTTCGAACCACGTCCAGAGCATGGGAAAATCGTCGATCTCTTCCACATGACCGATGTGAAACCTTCTGATCCGTTCGTCGGTTTTAGTCTCACGGATAAACCGTATGAGTTCGCTCTTTCCTGCCGCGGGCCGGGCGAGTAGTATTAGAACCGGGAAGATGGAATCTGCCTTCATAGTCCGCTCCTCAATACGTGTAGCCGCTCTTTCCGATGAACTCGCGAAGGAGTGAAAGGGGCGGCACCACGCTCTCGTCTTCCCATTCCGGTATCCGGGAGAATATCCGCATGACACGCTCTGTACGCTCGAGGGCGTCAGTGCGATCGCCGTGCGGTTCGTTTCTGAATCCTTCGATGATCTCCGGGAAAAGCCCGCCCAAACGGTGTTTCATAATGGGAAGCTCGTAGGGAAGAAAACTGTTGAAGATAAAGTGTGCCTTGCGTATGCGCGAGATGATGTAGCGCAGCTCGGAGCGGCGGACGTAATGCCAGTGAGCCGCGGTCTGGCCCGGCTTGTAGTTCCTGAACTGCATGTCCCGGACCATTCGCCGGAGCATCCGAATATCCGCCCAGCGTATGAACCGTCCGTCGTCGTCCTTGAGCTGGGAGAGTGTTTCGATATAGAGTTTAAACTTTTTCTCATCCGGAAGGGACTGCGTCATCCTGTCGAACATGCCGTGGAGGGAATCGATGAGCAGGATCTCGTTCTTCTTCAGCTGCAGTTCTCCGGATATTCCCTCCCGGTTTCCGGTTTTAAAATTGTAAAAGGGAACCTGTATTTTTTTCCCGGCAGCCAGATTCTTCAGATGATCGTTGATCAGGTCGAGGTCAAGGGCTTGGGGTGTCTCGTAGTCGTAGTCGCCGGTCGCGTCTTTCGGCTGATCGTCCAGGTTGAAAAAATAATGGTCCACGTTGAGCGTCACGAACCGGTAGCCTTTTTCCTGCAGCGTGTGGGAGATTTTCAAGGTGGTGGTCGTCTTCCCGGATGAAGAGGGTCCGGAGACGATGACGAGCCTGATGTCGCCGATTTTCTCGAGTATGCACTCGCATGCCTCACGGAGCTCATGGGCATAGAAATCCTCAGATGCCCGGACGAGTATTTCGTACCGTCCTTCCTCTATGATCTCGGACAGCTCCGCGAGGGAGCAGCATCCCTGGTCCACCCCCCAGGAAAGCGCCTGCCACAGTTTCCTGTAGGGAATGTTGTCCGACGAATAGGTGAGGCTCTCCCTGCCCTCCCGTTTGAGCTGATGTTCGTACCGGTAGATGATATATGCCTTGGCGGTTTTGGCATGGCCTCGTTCGATGAGGCTCTTTTCGACGAGATCCTGGACCTCCTCCACGGTCGGGTAGCCATCGTCCTCAACGGATTCAAGGCGGGAGATCACGTCGGTCGCAACCTGTTCCGCCGGATTTCGGTCCCGCCCTCCGACGGCAACCGCGGCCGCGTAAACCGCTTCGGTTATCTTCTCCCTCCTGAAGGGGACGATGCTTCCGTTTCGTTTGATGATCTTCTTCGGCATAGTCCCGTCTCCCCCGGTTATACGAAGCGCCTCCGTATCTCGGCACTCGCATAGTCGAGAATGGCGACCGTTATCGCGATGAACCAGACGGCGATGCCCGCTGCCCGGTAATCGAGCAGCCTGATGTACTGGACGAGGAGGAACCCGATGCCGCCTCCACCGACGAGTCCTATAATCGTCGACATTCGCACGTTTATATCCCACCGGTATATGGAGAAGGAGACGAACGGTGGGATCATCTGCGGAACGACCGCGTAAAGGATGGTCTGCAGACGCGTCGCGCCCGTGGCCTGTATCGCCTCTATGGGGCCCTGGTCGATGTTCTCGATCGCCTCGGAGTAGAGCTTGCCGAGCGCGGCGATCGAGTGCACGGTGAGCGCGATGATGCCGGCGAACGGCCCGAGCCCCACCCAGACAACGGCGATGAGGGCCCAGATGAGCGGCTCGATCGCCCGGATGATGTTCAGGATTGTCCTGGTAATGTAGTAAAGGGCCATTGTGGCCAGGGACCCGGACATGAGGTTCCTCGAGGCGAGAAAGGATATGGGTATGGCGAAAATGATGCCGAAGAGCGTGGCCATCATGCCCATGAATATGGTCTCGGCCATCCGTTCCAGCGTGAGCTTGAGGGGGTCGTTGATGATGAGGTTCCCCAGTGCGGTAACCTGGCGGGCTTCGACTTTATGTATCTGCGGTCCCTTCGCGGTCGGGGGTATGAGCCGGTAGGGCATGATGAGGTCGAAGGTGAACGCCCCGTCCGGTCCGGTCATTACGGTGACGTATTCTCCCGCCTGCCGCGGCCTGAATTTGTTCCCGAGCGGGTCCGCCCACCATATCTGGGCTTCCGTGTTCGGGACGAATCCACGTCCCGTCAGGTGAAGGACTGAGCCCCTGATCACCTTGTTGTTTTCGTCCAGTCTGGAGAGCTCGCCGCACCGGGGCTCGGCATTTAAATAGGGTTTACCCGGGACTTCCTCGGGTATGGGCGGCACCTCGCCCTCGCATCCGATGAGTATGTTGAGGCCCGCGGATATCTCCTCGACCTCCCGCGTTACGGCGGCCTTCCACGGCCAGAGTACTTTGGAGAGGGGGGGGATCGCGTCCGGCAGCTCTGTGACCATCTTGTAGAGGTCGATCTGGCTGATCTGCCACCCGAGGATGAAGAAGGCGACGAGTATGCATATGAATATTCCTGCGCCGCCGCGCCTGGAGGGTTTTGTCTGGTTTCCGGCGTCGTGAATGTTCCAGACCCAGATAACGACGGTAAAGAGGCTCAGCAGTCCGACAAAGAGGGGGCGCCTTCCCAGCGCCTTGATATACTTGGCCGCTGCTCCCACTTCCCGGTGCGCGAGGAGATGCACGCGCCAGAAGAGTATCGTCAGTATGCTCGCCATGGCGCCGAGGAGGAGCACTCCCCTTTTGAGCTGTCCCGCGAGTATCTGTCCGAGACCGGGAAGGAAGAATGAGGCGCACCGGGCCGCAGGCGCTGGTATGCGGCTCGTTTTTTCACCCGCCTTTCGGCCCTTCGGAGAGCCCATTGTGTTCGATAAATTCATGGGAACCTTTTTTTAGTGGAACGGTACCGTCCGTTCACCCGTTCGTATGAAGTCAGCCCCTGCCGGCGCTCACCCTCACCGCATCCTCGCCGTAGATCTCTCTGAACTCATCATCGGTCATGCGCCTGATCTCTTCGCGCGTTCCCCTGTATACGATTTGTCCATCGCGAAGCCCTATGACGCGTGAGGCATACCGCTGCACGAGATCGAGGTAGTGGAGGCTGCAGAGTACGGTTTTTCCCTCCCTGTTCATCTCTTCCAGATATCCGAGTATGACGTGCGCCAGGACCGGATCGAGGCTTGCCACGGGCTCGTCGGCAAGCACCATGCGGGGATTCTGCATGAGCGCCCTCGCTATACCGACCCGCTGCTGCTGCCCCCCGCTCAGTTCGTCCGCCCTCTTGTGGGCCTGATCCGCTATCCCCACGCGCTCGAGCGCCTTCCGGGCCATGTTCCGGTCATCCTCGGAGAATTGGTAGAAGAGGCTCGATGCACCGGTGTAGCCGAGCCTTCCTGCAAGTACGTTGGTCAGGACGCTCGATCGTTTGACGAGGTTGAAGTGCTGGAATATCATCCCGATCTGCCTTCTAACGTGGCGCAGCTTCGACGTCTCGGTCGCCGTGATATCGTCCCCGTCCCATATAATGCTGCCCTCGGTCGGTTCGATGAGCCGGTTGATGCATCGAAGGAGCGTGGATTTTCCCGAGCCGCTGAGACCGATGATGACGAGAAACTCACCCGGGCTCACTGAGAAGCTCACGTCTCTCAGCGCGACGGTCCCGTCGTCGTATACCTTTGTCAGATTCTTGATCTCGAGCATTCAGGTCCCCGGGCTTAATGACTTTGTATCTGCTGCTGCCGTTTACCCCTCAAGAGGATGATGTCCCTCGGTAAAAAACACCGAGGGATGATCCACCTCGGGTGGTAACCCGAGGTGGATCATTCTTGTAGCTGTTCGATATCCAGGCCCGCGGCCTGGAGTACCTGCCTGAAAGGATCGTAGAACCCGTCGTCGTGTCTCTCGAGACCGCCCCACTGGTATGCCGTATTCAGTGCTTCCTTGCCTTCCTCGGTCCCGGCGATTTTCAACAGGGCGGAAACGATCTTTTCGCGCAGTTCTTCCGGAACGGCCGGAGAGAACTGTACGCCGTCGTTCGGAATTGCGGTGGTGACCTCTATGACGATCACCTCTTCCATGACATCGGGATGATCATCCTCTATCCTGGAACGCGCGTCAACGTAGGTTGCGCCCGCGTCTACGTCTCCGTTGTATACAGCGGCCACGACAGAGTCGTGACTGCCGGCATCCACCACCTGGGCGAGATCGGAATCCGGGTCAACGCCCGCTGCTCGCAGGGTGAGCATCGGGATTATCCAGCCGCTCGTGGACAGGGGGTCGGGTCGCGCGAACGTCTTCCCATCGAGGTCCGCGAGGGTCTTGATCCCGCTGTCCGCCCTGACGATAATCTGGCCGTTATACGTGGGGCTCCCGAAACGGACGGAGACGAGCGCTGCTTCGGCAACGCCCCGGTCAGCGGCGAGCACGTACGCAAAGGTGGCGAGCGAGGCCATGTGGGCCTCGGGCGGATCGCTCGACAGCGCTTCAATGACTCCCGCGTATTCGGTGGCCACATTGGTGGACAGGTAGAGTCCCGTTTCTTCGTAGATCAGGTCCGCAACCGACTGCGCGCCCGCTGCGACACGCTCCATCTCTCCGGACGGGACGAATGACCAGATGATGGGGTTTTCCTCGGTGCCGAGATCCATCACCTTTTCTCCGGACGCGAAGGCGATTCCGGCGGCCAGGAGAAGAATAAACCCGATTATGCAAATTTTCTTCATACCTTCCTCCTCTGTCATTTTCAGGGTTCCCGCGACATCCCGTTTTATTAATTATTAAGGCGAATACGAAAAACGGGGTATTCGTGGGAAGAGACCTTTTGCCGTTCAGTATGCAGCAAAAAAATCTTAACACATTCTTCAAATTAGTGCATCGTTTTTACGAGGAACGAACGGATAATTCTTTATTTTTCTTCCGGAGGCTTCAGAATCGCAATGGTGGCACCCCAGCCCCCGCCGCCCTCTCCAGCCGATCCGAACGAATCCACGGAGTCGATCTTTCTCAGGAGCGAATGAACGCGGGCCCGGAGCACGCCCCGTCCCTTACCGTGAACAATGCGAACCTGGAGTATGCCGTTTTTCCTGCACGCGCCCAGGTAGTCTTCCAGGAGCGGGGCCAGGTCACGGGGATTGAACATGTGAAGGTCAAGGGTACCGTCTACAGGCAGGGCAACGGGTTTTTGCTTCATCTTTCCCCTCTCCCGCCCGGTGTTTTCAATTCTCTGCGCAGCTCCATGGCCTTATTGACGAGCTCGCGTATTTTATCAATCTTGAAAGGCTTGGCCATGATGAAATCGATGCCCCGCTTTCCGGCTGTTTTTTCATCGATCTGCGCGCCCCAGCCCGTCAGCATGACAACGGGTGTTTCGGGCGACTTTTCCTTGACGATCCGGGCAACGTCCCATCCGGACATGTCCTTCATACCGAGGTCGGTCATGACAATATCGTACTGCTGAGTGCCGAACAGATCGAGGCCCCCTTCGCCGCTCGCGGACTGGTCGACGGAGCAGCCTGACTGGACGAGCGTGTCGGAGAGCACCTCGCGCATGTTGTCGTCGTCATCTATTATGAGAACGGTCGAAGGGAGAACACGGTTTGTTACGGGGGCCTGTATGTCGGTTTGTTCGGCATGTATAATGGGGAGCCGTATGGTAAAGGTCGTTCCTCTCCCCTCGGTGCTTTCCACCTCTATACATCCTCCATGGCGGGATACGATACCGTAACAGATGGATAGACCCAGGCCGTTTCCGTGGGATCCCTTGGTCGTGAAAAAAGGCTCGAACAGCTTCTTCCGGACCTCGCTGCTCATTCCTTCTCCCGTGTCCGCGACTTCGGCGACGATTTTTCCGTTTTCATCGAATGTGGATATGACGATTTTCCCACACTCCGGCATGGCGTCCACCGCGTTGATAATGAGGTTGGTGAATACCTCCCGGAGCCCCGCCGGGTCCCCCTGTGTTCCGCCCGACCCCTTGAGATCGCAGGACACATCGATGTGTCTTCCCCATGCCTCGGCCTCATTCTTCCAGCGGGTTCTCGTAAACTCGACCGCATCTTCAATAATGTCGTTGAGGTCCACGTGAACGAAGGTGCTGCTGTCCGCGCGAACGCGGGTAAACTCCTGAATTCTTCGAACCGTTTCCGCTCCGTCCAGAGCGGCTTTCTCGATGATCTTCAGGCCCTTGATGTGCCCGGGATCTCCGGTCTTCTCGATGAGGAGCTGGGCCCTCCCGAGTACGGTTCCCAGTATGTTGTTGAAATCATGCGCCACTCCTCCCGACATCTCTCCGAGTGCGCGGAGCCGTTCGGCCTTGATGAGCTCCTCCTCCAGCTTTTCACGGGTTGTCATTTCCCGCCGCAGGAGCCTGTTCTTGCGGGAGAGCTGGCGAATGAGGTTTTTCAGCCTCTCTTTGGTCTTCGATAATTCCTGTATCATGCGGTTGAAAGTATCGGACAGGTCTTCTATTTCATCCCCCGTGTGTATGCTGATTCGCTGGTTCAGGTTTCCCCGGGAAATGGACAGGGCGCCCTCCGTCAATTTCCGGAGGGGACCGGTTATGCGCTTTGCAAGGAGGAACGCGGCAGTGAGAGCGAGGACGATCGCCACGAATGTAAGAATGGCGAGGTTCTTTCTGTTCCTGTTTATCTCCGCGGTGAGCAGCTCTTTCGAGAAGCCTATCCTGGCGGTTCCCCATATGGATTCGTTATGGTCGCGGATGGGGTACGATATATCCCATATCTCCTCTCCCGTATCCGGATTCCTGCGGTTTTGAATGAGACCCGACACGGCCAGGGTCGCGTTGATACTGTGGGTGTCCGTGAGGCTTTTCCCTATGAGATCGTCCCGTTCGCTGTGAGCGACTACGGTACCTTCCCGGTCGATGATCATCGCGTAGATAATATCGGCCTCACGCGCCACCTCGTCCACGTTCTGCTCGAGTTTCGGGTAGTCGTACATGAGGAGGGAGGAGGTGGAGAGGGCCGCGAGGTAGAGCGCATTGGATATGCCGCGTTTTCGCCCCTCCGAGAGTATGGTCTCCCGGCTGGTGTGTTCGACTATGATGAAAACACCCGCCATGAGCGCCACGATGAGAAGAATCATGTAGAGCATGAATCTCCACCTGAGCCCCACACGGTGCCTTATATCCTTCATCAACGGGAATTCGCTTTTTTCGTACATAGTAACCGGTCCGCCCGTATTAATGGGATCTTGACGATACAGTCACCTTCGGCAGGGGTTTCCCACCCGTTCTATTATACCTTTTATCTTCGTTTAAGGAAACCGTGCGGGGACCGGCCGGGTGCGGGAACATTTCGCTGTAATAATGGGTTGAAAGAAGGTTCTTCGGATTGTCCGATCGCAAACAGGGTTTTACCGGTCAATTGTCATTATCGAGCCAGACCCTCTTCAGGGAGAAATAGTGGTTTCCCAGGGCCTTGCCCTCGAACCCCCGCACGTATCTCTGGAATACCCTCTGGTAGGAGAGATAGTTCAGGAGAATCACGGGAGCATCTTCCATGATTCTATCCTGTGCTTTAGCATAGAGGGATATCCGTTTTGCATAGTCGGATTCCTTCTGAGCCTTCCCTATGAGCGTATCGACGTCAGGATTGCTGTAAAAAGCTCTGTTCGTGGGACTCGATGAAAAGAAGAGTGAGGAGAGTATGTTGTCGGGGTCGGGGATGTCGGCTTCCCAGCTGTACTTGAAGATCGGTGCCCTCCCCTCGGTGATGATCTTTTTAAACTCGGGCCACTCGGTCTGATAATTTAATGAGATTTTGATACCAACGGCTTCCAGGTATTTCCTCAGCTCTTCATCCTCAGCGAGCGCCCCTTTGGATTTTACGCATGACCAGTACTGGATGACCGGCAGTCCCTTCCCGTCCGGGTACCCCGCTTCCTCGAGAAGCCGGGCCGAACGGTCCGGGTCATAGGGATAATTCGTATCGTCGGGCTGGTATCCCGCCATGCCCTTGGGGATGAGGCTCGATGCGGGGATGAGCTTCCCTCCTCCCACCTTTTCGCTGATTTCGATCTTGTTTACCGCGTAGTTGAACGCCCTGCGTACGCGTATATCGTCGAAGGGCGGGGTCTTGTTGTTCATGATCAGCAGGCGGATCGCGAGGGAGGGGCGGCGGAGCAGCTGGTATTTGTCCTCGATATGCTCGCGCATGCCGGCCGGGACAAGTGAATCTTCGAGTTTTCCCTCCTCGAAACGGGTGAACATCTCATCCGTTGAAACGCCCGGGAATATTTCGAATACGGCTTGGTCGAGGTAGGGGCGGCCCTCGTGGTACTTTTCGTTGACCGTAAGGACGATTTCACGGTTGCGCTCCCAATAGTCGAAGACAAAGGGCCCGGTTCCCACGGGGTGGAAATTAAAATAATCTTCCGGGTGTTCCACCTCCTCCCGTGGAACCACGCCGAAGTCGATCATGGCGAGGACCGCGATAAAGGGGGGGAACGGTTCGGAGAGCCGTATCTCCAGGGTATAGCGTCCGGTGGCGTTCAGCCCGCTTACACGATCCGCTCTTCCCTCGATGAAATCACGTGCCCCCTCGATGGAGGTCAGGAGTGTCGCCGCCCTGGATTCCGTTCCGGGATCGAGCAACCTCGTGTAGGTATACACAAAATCCTCAGCAGTTACCTCTCTTCCGTTGTGAAACAGTACGCCCTCTTTCAGGGTAAAAACCCAGTGGAGGTTGTCGCGTGTGCTTTTCCATGATTTGGCGATGCAGGGAACGATCATGAGGTTGTCGCTGAACTGTACGAGCCCCTCGACGACCTGCTGGAGAACGGTTGTCGAGTAAATATCGGACATCTTCGCGGGATCGAGCGTGACAGGGTCGTGTCCGAGCCCCCGCCTGTAAACGCCTCCGAAATGCGGAGCTTCGGCTGAATCGACCTCGGCCGATTTCTCAGAGCCGCCACTGCAGGGTAAAATGGTGAAAAGAAACACTGCTGAGAGTATGAGTAGTATCGGGATTTTAAAATTATCTCTTCGGATGGCCCCCCCCCTTATTATGAACCGGAGCAGACACGCTTATTTTGCATTATAAGTTATAACCGGTTGGAGCCGGAGGTCAAGTATACACGAGCCGATCCCGGTTTGTTCGAAACGGATAAAAAGTTGTTAAGATATGAGAAGAATTATATAATTACTCCAAAGCAGTAGTATTTTACCATCTGATGCTACGGTGGTGGATCGGGAGTTTGCACGGGAAATGGATGGTTCCGGATACGGGAAGATCCTTATCGTTGATGACGACGAGGGATTCCGCGAGGTATGCGGGGAACTCTCCCTCGATATGGGATTGGAACCCTTTATTGCGTCGGACGGGATCGAGGCACTTGAAATACTCGAGCATGAAGATTTCGCGCTTGCGCTCGTTGATTTGAAGATGCCGAAAATGAACGGGCTCGATTTTCTCTCACAGAGCAGAAAAACCGTATCTTCCATGCCTGTCGTTATTGTTACCGGGTACGGCTCAGTCGAAACCGCAGTCGAGGCCATGAAGCTCGGTGCGGTGGATTATATTACCAAACCATCCTCCATCAGCGAGATTCGTTCCATAATAAAGAGAATAATGAATGTAAGCAGTGTCGGCGGGCGGGAGGAACGGGAGGGAAGGTTCGGCATTATCGGCAGGTCCAGGGTCATCAAGCTCGTTTACGAAAGAATAGAGGCAATGGCGTCCGCCGACAACACGGTGCTCATTATGGGTGAGAGCGGTGTGGGCAAGGAGCTCGTGGCAAAGGCCATTCACTTTCACGGCAACCGTCGAGATGAACCCTTTATTCCCATCGACTGCAGCGTGCTGAGCCTCAGTATCGTTGAAAGCGAACTCTTCGGTCACTTTAAGGGAGCGTTTACCGATGCCCGTTTCGATAAGGTCGGGCTGCTCAAGCTTGCCGGAAGAGGGACGGTCTTCCTCGACGAGATAACGGAGATCCCGCTCGAGGTGCAGGCCAAGCTCCTCAGGGCCATTCAGGAACGGGAAATCAGGCCGGTCGGGGGATCGGAAACGGAAAAAATCGAGGCACGGATAATTGCCGCCACGAACAGGGAGCTTGAAAAGGCGGTTCGGGATGGGAAATTCAGGGAGGACCTTTTTTACCGTCTCCACGTGATCCCCATATCGGTACCGCCGCTTAGGGAAAGAACCGAGGATATACCCCTACTCGTCGATTATTTTATCAACAGGTATAATACGGAGCGAAGGCAGGTGACCGGTATTTCAGAGGAAGCCCTTGATCTGCTCATGTCACACGAATGGTTCGGGAATGTGCGTGAGCTTGAAAATGTAATGCAGCACGCGATCGCGCTCGGTTCGGGCGATCTCATAACACCGGATGACCTGCCGAAGTCTATTTACGGGAGTGATGGTAACTCTCAGCCGCATGATCCCCGGGTTAAACCACTCAGGGAAATGGAGAGAGACGCCATCATAGCCGCCCTTGACGTTGCATCCGGCAACAGGCAGGATGCCGCGCGTATACTCGGTATTGGAAAGACCACGCTCTATGAGAAGATAAAGAAATACGCAATTAATACCCCCGGGGATCTTTGAAGCCCCTCTCGCGGTTTTTTCACCTCAAATACAAGCATTTCCTGTCCCGGATTCCGCATTCAGGAAATGATTCCCGATTCCGAACTGTTTTACCTGCCCCATGATCCTGCACCCGGCCGCTTTATTTTTCATAATTACCTGTAAATATTTGATTTAAAAGGAATACCGATGAGAGTAAGTATTTTTTTTATTTGGGCATATATATTGCATCATGTACTGTAAAAAAAGGAAGGTTAATACGGATGAAAAAAGTGATGGACAGGAAATCCGTTCTTGTGGCATTCCAAAATTCTACCGAAATGGAGGATATAGTAAGGCCACTTCAAACTGCGGGATACCGGATCCTGCAGGCGGATTCGATTCTAACATTTTTTGATGCACTTGAACGTTATGAGATAGATCTCCTCATTACAGATGTGGAGCTTCCCGGTGTTTCGATGCCCGCTCTACTTCCCTTCATGAACCAGCGGTACCCCCTGATGAAGGTCATCGTTGTGATGAGAAGCTACTCGCCCAGTCTCGAACTGGATTTGCGTTCGCACAGCGTTCTTTACACCATGTCCTGGCCCGTGAACGGGGAGCTGCTCCTCTCTGTGGTCAAGAAGGGCCTGGAGCATTCGGCGAAGCAGTACATTCATGCTTAGGCTAAAAAAGGGGTGTTACCCCGGAGAAAAAATACAGAATGAAGGGAGTAGTAAAATGAAGAAAATTCTTGTCGTTATTGCTATTGTTCTCGCTCTTACAGCAGCACTCTTTGCTTCTCCGATACTGGGCAAGGAAGATAAAGCCGACTCGGTGTTTTACGGAACCGCTCTTGCAGGTGAGGGAGGAGGCGGTTTCTAAAAGGGGAGTGAGAGGGGGGCTGTCGTCCCCCTCTCCTGTTTTTTCAGCCCTTGCTCAACCTCATTCCGCATATCTTCCAGGTCCGCGTGCCTGAAGGCGGCGGAAAAAACCGCGGACGAGAGCAACCATGTCTTACGGGAACGAGTTGATGGTTCTTTCAGAAAGTATTTTCTACGAGGGATTGTTCGACAGCCTTCCATACCCCGCTTTCGTTATTGATTCGAACGACAAATTACTTAAGTGGAACAGGGTGTTGGAGCATATTATTAATATGCGAGATCGGGATATAACCGCCATGGAATCTTCCGATCTCTTTGTTGAACAGGGAATTTTTAAATCGGTAGTTGAAACTGCGCAGCAGGGCGGGAACGCGGAAGCGGACCTTGCCCTTTCGTCCGCAGAGGGGGGACCCGTATCTTACCGGTTTTCCTTTTCCCCGATCAGGGACAGCGAGGGTAACGTTCACGGTGTGTTCGGATTCGGAATTCGCCCGGGAGCCACTGGGGAGAGAAGCGAGGAGTATTACAAGCGGCTCTTCAATGAGATGCGCAGCGGATGTGCCCTGTGTGAGATTGTATATAAAGATGGAAATCCCGTTGACGGACGGTTTCTTGAAGTCAACAAGGGATTTGAGAAATTGACGGGTCTTGGGAAGGACGAGATAATCGGAAAGACGGCGTCCGAGGTCCTGCCGGGTTTTCAGCCGTACTGGATCATGACGCACGGGGAGATTCTGCACTACGAAAGGCCTGTTTATTCCATAAACCATTTCAAAGGCATCGACCGATACCTCGAATCAACAGCCTACAGTCCGTCGAAGAACAGGATCATGTCTCTCTTCAGGGACGTTACTGAAAAGGAGAGGGTAAAGGAAGAGAACAAACGGCTCCAGTCGCAGATCTTCCAGATGCAGAAGATGGAAGCTGTCGGGCGCCTCGCGGGAGGAGTCGCGCATGATTTCAACAATCTTCTTACGGCCATAATAGGATATTCGGATATCGCCCTCATGCAGATCAACAACAAGGAAAAAGTTCGGGAGCACCTGGACCAGCTCAGAAGGGCGGCGGAACGCGCTGCCGGGCTTACGAAGCAGCTCCTTGTTTTCAGCAGGCGCGAGCAGGTCGAGTTCGAGCAACATGATCTGAACGAAATCATCGAAGACATCTTCAAGATGCTTAACCGCCTACTGGGCGAGAATGTTCACGTTCAGCTCGATCTCAGCCCAGATCTCTGGAAGACCAGAATTAATAAGAGCAAGGTAGAGCAGGTTATCACCAATCTCGCCGTGAATGCGCGCGATGCCATGGACAAGGGCGGAAGACTTGTCGTCCAGACGCGCAATGTTCGTATTGACGAGCAGTATGCAAAATCGTGCAGCGAAGCTCTGACCGGCGATTATGTCTGTATCTCGGTCGAGGATACCGGCTGCGGCATGGATAAATCCACGCTGCGTCAGGTATTCGAACCGTTTTTCACCACTAAACAGAGCGGGGAAGGCACCGGACTCGGGCTGGCGGTTGTGTATGCGGTCGTGAAGGAGCATCACGGGTGGGTACACGCGTACAGCGAAAAGGGGCTGGGCACGACCTTCAGGGTATACTTCCCCGCATGCAAGGAACAGTATCCGTGCATAACTGAGGATAACTCGCCTGCTCCCGATATACATGGAGAGGATCGACCCATACTGCTCGTTGAAGACGATAGTGCGATCTGCAAGTTCGTGCAGTCCCGGCTTACGGAGCGCGGATTTCGCGTTTACAGCGCTGAAACGGTGGCGGAGGCGCTTGATATCCTCAGATCCGGAGACGAGGATATTGAGCTCATATTCACCGATGTTGTCCTGCCGGACGGTACGGGCATGGATTTGATAGAGCAGGTCGCCCAGGATCGAAAAAACCTCAGGGTTATTATAACGAGCGGATACGAATACCGTGAGAATAAGTGGACCTTTTCAATAGGGGAGGAGCGTGTCACATTTATCAAGAAACCCTATACACTCACCGATTTGCTCAGGGCCGTGAAGAAATCCCTGGATCTTCCGCCTGAGATTTTACCCTCTCAGCATAGACAAGGGGAATGTTGATTCTGACCTGCTCCTCAAGCTCCTCTTCAGAAATGGCGGTGTTCCTTCCCTCTTTCTCGTACTGGTTCATTACCCATCGTTGTATCGGGGCCACTCTGGAGCGTGAAACCCGGTTCTTTCCCCTTAGACCGAGAAACTCGTTTACCCACAGCGCGATACCGTCCGTGCCCGATTTATCGGTTATCGACACCTTCGGGGGCAGGTTGAGAAGACGGTTCGTATCGAAGACGGTGTAGATCCGTTCATTTTTCCTGAGGCCGCCGGCATGTATGCCCGCCCTCGTCGTATTGAAGTCGCGGCCCGTGAAAGGATAGTTCACGGGGGGCGGGGAACCGATTGTGTTCTCGTAATACCGGGCAAGCTCCGTAATAACGGGGAGATTCACGCCGTTCAGGTCCCGTTTGAGCGAAACGTATTCCACCAGGGCGCCTTCTAGCGGAGGGTTTCCCGTTCTTTCTCCGAAACCGAAGAGCGTGGTGTTGAGTGCGTCGGCGCCGCATAACCACGCGCATATGCCGTTCGCGTGTACCCGGTGAAAATCGTTATGTCCGTGCCATTCGAGCCTGTTTCCCTCGATACCGCATTCCTCCCGTATGCGCCAGATGAGCTTGGGTATGGATCTGGGTTCGGATACGTTCGGATAGGGGAGCCCGAAACCCATGGTATCACAGAGACGTATCTTGACCTTCATGCCGGCCGGGACACCGGCGCTCATTTTTTCCAGCGCCTGTACAAACGGGAGTACGAATCCCTTGATGTCAGCTCTTGTGATGTCTTCGAGATGACAGCGTGGCCGTATCCCCGCTTCAAGCGCGGATCCCGCGACCGAGAGGTACCGGTCCATGGCTTCCCGTCTCGTTTGTGCCTGTTTGAGGAAGATGTGATAGTCTGAACAGGAGGTGAGTATTCCCGTTTCCTTTAATTGCATGTCCCTGACTTTTCGAAGTTCTCCCGGCTGGGCGCGTATCCAGCCCGTGATTGCGGGGTAGTCGAGCCCCAGGTTTCTGCATGCTTCGACGTTTTTCAAATCCCGCTTTGTATAAAGGAAGAATTCCGACTGCCGGACCACTCCCCGTTTGCCGCCGAGCCGTGAGAGCATCTCGAATATACGAACCGTCTGTTCCGTCGTGTAGGGCGGCCGTGCCTGCTGCCCGTCCCGGAATGTCGTATCCGTTAGGTGAATGTCCCTGTGAAGAACGGAAGCCGGGTCGTATTCGACCTCTCTTCCGTCAATGCTCTCTTTTACGGGTTTCTCGAAATCGAAAAAGGGGGGCAGGTTGTGTGGAAAAGTCCGGTTAAAAAGCTCCGGTTCCGTTATGTCGACGAGCTCATATTCCTTCATGGGGTTCCTTTATTTTAACCGGTTCAGAGGAAGGCGGATCCGCCGGTCCATCTTAATTTATCATATCCAGGCGGAAAGAGCAAACCGCCTGGTGGGTCCTGATAGAATTTGCGACGAACCGATGAACCGTGATAGGGTGAAGTAAAAAAGAGGAGGAGTGCCATGAAATCCGCCTGGATGACGGGAAAAGAGAAAATAGAGGTACGGGACGTTGAATACAGAAAACCGGGAGCGGGAGAAGTCTCCGTCAAGGTGCGGGCATGCTCGATATGCGGGACCGACCTTCATTTCTACAAAGACTATCCCGGCGGGAAGCCGCTCCCGCTCGGACACGAGATCGCGGGCACTGTCCATGAAACGGGACCGGGTGTGAACGACCTGGCTCCGGGAGACACCGTTGTGGTGCAGAACCATATCTCGTGCGGGAAGTGCCGTTCCTGCCTTCAGGGTAAACCGGCGACATGTTCCGGCATACGGAATTACATGGACGACAGGGCTGCACTGGCTGAATTCCTCTGCGTCCGGAGGGAAATGGCGATTTCCTACGAGGGGCTCGACTTCGAGGCTGCGGCGGTTGCAGAGCCCCTGACCGTGGCTCTCGATGTGTTGGAGAGGGCCCGGATAGAGCCATTCCAGGATATATGCGTATCGGGACCGGGAATTATCGGCCTCTTCTGCCTGAGCCTGGGGTTGATCTCGGGCGCCCGGAGCGGCGTGATGCTCGGGAGGGACCTCAAGTCCCCCAGGGGAAGACGCCGCATGGAAGCCGCCCTCGAGCTCGGAGCCGACCTCGTTCTGGATACGAATGAGCCGGGATGGAAAGAAGAGCTGAAGAGAGCCCGTCCGGACGGATTCGAGCGCATAATGGTTACCTCTCCCCCGTTGACCATACCCCCGCTTCTCGAGTTCGCCGCGTTCGACGGGTCGGTGATATTCAACGGCATCAGCTTCAGGGACTCTGTCATTACCTTTGATGCGAACGATTTTCACTTTCGGAAACTAAAGCTCATTGCGTCGCATGCCATTCCAAACTGGGGATTCCCGCTCGCGCTCGACCTCATGAAGAAACACGGGGAGTACCGGGACCTCATTACCCACCGTTTTCCCTTTAAAATGATCGAAGAGGCTTTCCGCACGGCCCGGTCGGCGGAGGAAGAGGTTATAAAGGTGGTTGTTACGCTGGATTGACGGCTCAGTGCAGCGGCTTTCGGGTCGGCGGAAAAACACGGAGCTGTTCAGCGGTGTGAAAGTACACGTGCGGTGCGGCGCTTAATGAGCGGCGCTTATTGAGGAGAAGGGAAGGGTTGGCTTCTCATTTTACTCATGATCCGGTGAGTTTTTCTATGAGGTCCAGGAGTTTCGGCGGATCAAAGGGTTTTTCAAGGAAACCCTCAGGCGGCACGCCGTAGTGTGACTCCATATCGCTTGGTGAAACGCCGAATCCCAGCTTTTCATGGACGCTCGTCAGCATGATGACCGGAATTTCCTTCAGCGCTCCGTTGCCGCGAAGCTCTCCGTATGTGGTGAGACCGTCCTTCTTCTGCATGAGAACGTCGAGGATTATAACATCGGGTTTTTCCGACTTCGCGGTCTCCATGCCTTCCACGCCGTTCGGCGCTCCGATTACCCGGTAACCCTTGTTCTCGAGAAAGAGCCGTAAGCTCTCGAAAACGTCTGCGTCATCGTCTATGACGAGCACTGTCCTTCCCGTATTGTTCATCATGTCGCTGTTCCTCTTTTCATTCGTAATTGGATAGTATGCGGCCCCGGGGTCGGGGTCAAGGTAAAAGTGCACACGGAGGTGCACACGGAGGTGCACAGGGAAGTGGACGTTGGCGTATCTCGAGGGCGGGCCTGACGGGAATCGAAAAGGGGGATACGCAGGGACGGGTGAGACGATTTGAAATTTATGTATATTTAAAATTAAATTTAATAAAAAATTCCTTGACGGAATTTTTTAAGGTTGGCATAATGGAACAGCATATCGCGAACTAATAAGCTTATAAGGAGGATATACATGAAAGTAGTGAGAGTTGTTCTTATCGTACTCTTTATCGGGGTCGCGGCGGCGGCGTTCTGTCAAACTTCCTATGTTTCCGATGACTTCTCCTCCCCAATGTTGAAAGACTGGATGAAGGTAAGCGGCAGCTGGCGGGTACTCGAAGGAAGGCTCTATCAGACTGATAGAGATGAAAAGATGGCCATGATAACGATTCCCGTGAGCCAGTCTGGTAAGGTCCTGTATGAGTTCAATGTCAGGTATGTGGGCGGCGGTGAAGACAATTATGCCGGTTTCGGTATCCACATCTGTGTGGATAATCCGGCGACCAAGAGAAGCTGGGGTAACGGTCAGTCAATACTCGGCTGGGTAACATGGGATCCCGACGTGTACGGATATCCGGGCGCTTTCATACAGGTGTACGAGAGCCGCGGTTCCACGGACATGGGCCTCTGGACTAAGGTCTTTCCGGGAAGCGATCCTGTCAGATACGGCGGGCTCATTCCGATTCGCGCGGATTACCTCAAAACCGAATACCTCGATGCAACCGTTCCCATCAAGATCATGCTCGATACCCGTACCGGGGAGGGACGATTCTACGATCCCATGGATCCGAACCGGTATTACTACGGCTTTAATCTCGGGACGGCGGTCGGCAGCGGGAGCTATTTCTCGATCAGGATGAACAGTGTCGCCCTGAGCATCGACAACGTGAAAGTCTCGAAAGTCTACTGATAGACGCGTTTAAAAGGAGGTAGGGTTATGCTTTGTATACCGGGCATAACCCTATTTTTATACTTAGACGGAGCCATGACTCGGCAGCGGCTTTCAGGGCGGCCGGGCGTCTCTCCTTTTTCCTGGTGGTAATGAAAGGGGGTACGTCGCGCGTGTGGGGCCGGGACTGCTTGCTTATATCTCCTGCTTATGAGGTCCCGATAGAGATCTATGAAACACACCTTCTTTTTACTGCTTACCTGTCTCTTCCTGCTTCTGATTAATACCGAAACGGCTCTTGCCGGGAAGAAAGAGATGCTTTTCGGTGATTTCGCGTCTCTCGAACCGGAAGAGGTTCTTGCATCCATGAGCCTCGAGGAGAAACTCGGCCAGGTATTCATCTTCGGATTCGGGGGAACCGGGCTGAATGATGAGTATAGGGCATGGCTCCTGGACGGGAAGCTCGGGAATATCAAGCTGTTCCTCAGGAATATCGAGTCGAGGGAACAGCTCAGAGAGCTTACCGATTCCATCGTTTTCCTCATCGACAACTCGGCTACCGGAATACCGCCTTTTATTGCCACCGATATGGAGGGCGGAACGGTCAACCATGTGCGGTACGAGGGCGTTTTTCTTTCACCCGCTGCGGGGCTCATCGGAGCGTCCGGGAAGGTTGAAAACAACAGAAATGCGTCGCGGCTCATAGCGTATACCCTCCTGGACGCGGGTATCAATGTGAACTTCGCACCCTGCGCGGATGTCTTGACTGAACCCAGGAATCGTGTCATAGGAACCCGTTCCTTCGGTTCGGACCCTGAGATGGTGACCGCAATGACCGCCTCGTTCGTGGAGGAGCATCAGCGCCTCGGGATACTATCAGTAGTCAAGCATTTCCCGGGGCACGGAATGGCTTCCTTTGACACGCATCTGCACACGGAAGCCGTTAAAACTTCCATGCAGGAAATTATAGACGTACACCTCCGGCCCTACGGGGGGCTGGTGCGTAAAGAGGTGCTGGACGGAATCATGGTCTCCCACGTCATATACGACCATGCCGACCCTTCCATGCCCGCCTCTTTTTCTTCGAAGATCCTGGAGTCGGGGCTGAGGGAGAAAATGGGATTCCGGGGTGTTGTGGTGACCGACGATCTGGAGATGGAGGGGTCGGAGGGATTCGCGGGCCACATCGTTACCGCATTCGTTTACGCGTTCAGGGCGGGGAACGACCTCTTTCTCATCTCCCATACGAAGGAGAAGCAGGAACTGCTCATAGACCGTGCATCACTTCTCTTCGAACGGGGAACGCTCGATGAGCGGGCGCTCGACGAAAAGGTACTCAGGATTCTCGAGGTAAAGAAAAAATACCTCGTTCCTTTTTACACGATACGGGAGCGGGAAAGCGATATGGGTCCGGTCCTGGAAAAATTGTCGCATCAGGTGGCTGAGGATGCCTCGGACGGTCTGGTGCTCATGGCATCCACGCTGGAATGCACGGTTCCCGAATATCTGGAAAGCGCCCTCGGACGCGGTGTCAGGGGAGTCGTGCTCTCGCCTACGAGGGATTTCGAGGAGACCGCGCGCAGGTATTTCCCGGGATGGGACACGGTTTATATACGATACTTTCCGAACAGGAGGAGTAATTTCAGGAAAATCGAATCCATGCGTAAGGACCTGGCTTCCTATGATATCGCGCTTCTCGGGCTTGCGAACGAGCGGCAGACCGCCTGGGCCCGGTCGTGTATCAGGGAGGGGGTCCCTTTGGGCGTGCTCTCCATAGACAATCCCTATTATGCCCGGACCTTGAGGGAGGACGCCCTGTTCATAGCCTGCTGTTTCGGTCCGCATTCCCCGGCACTGGACGCTCTCTTCGAATCCGTGTGCAGAACGGGATTATTTCCGGGCCTTTTGCCCTACGATTACGACCTCGGCTTAGACGAAGTCCGGTGAAGATCGGTGACAGTTCCTTTTGTGACAGTTCCTCAAGAAACTGTCACCGAACCGGCTCTCCTTTTATATTTCCGTTTAATACGGCACGCTCCCAATTTCTTCTCCGCTTGCCTTTTCCATCCACCCGGAATATCATGGAAAGGTACTTTTTTTATAAGGAATACGGAGGATTACCATGAGATCCTGGAAACGCAAACTTCGAATGGGGA
>CAYWUT010000024.1:0-36931 GCA_964460545.1 uncultured Spirochaetota bacterium | reverse complement strand
GAATTCGGGGGACATGCACTCTTCTACGGTGTAACCTTTACCGTCGGACCCCGGGAACGCGTCGGTCTTATCGGCAGGAACGGGAGCGGCAAGACGACGCTGCTCAACCTCATGAGCGGTCTGCTCGATCCGGACGACGGCGTCATACTGACCCCCGGCGACTGCAGGATCGGGTATCTCACGCAGGAGGTCTCGTTCACCCGTTCCACCGTGCTCGAAGAGGGGTGTGCGGCCCTTCGAGAGCGGTGTGACGAGTCGTGGCGCGCCGAGAAGATACTCTTCGGGCTCGGTTTCAGCGGGGAGCAGCTCTCGCTCCACCCGCGGGCGCTGTCCGACGGGTTCCAGGCCAGGCTCCACCTCGCGAAAACGCTCATAGCGGACCCCGACCTCCTCCTCCTCGACGAGCCCACCAATTACCTCGATATCGTTTCCATACGATGGCTCTCCGGTTTCCTGTCATCGCTGAAGGGGGAGCTCGTGATCGTCACGCACGACAGGGGCTTCATGGATACGGTGACGACCCATACCATGATGATCCACAGAAAGAAGATACGGAAAATAAGGGGCCCAACCGGGAAGATGTACGAACAGATTGCGAGGGAGGAGGAGGTCCACGAAAAAACGCGGCTGAACGACGAGAAAAAGAGGCGCGAAACGGAGCTCTTCATCAGCCGTTTCAGGGCAAAGGCGAGGCTCGCCGGGCTCGTCCAGTCACGCATCAAGACCCTGCGGAAAAATGAAAAACTTCAACAGCTCGAAAAACCGGAGGACCTGGAATTCTCCTTTCACTTTCACCCGTTTCCCGCACGCTTTCTCATGGAAGCCCGCTCCCTCGGTTTCGGATACGATATCGATTCTCCGCTCATACGGGACTTCACCCTTTCCATCGGGAGACAGGACCGCATAGGCGTTATGGGTAAGAACGGAACGGGAAAATCGACGCTCCTCAGGATACTGGCCGGTGAGCTCGATCCGAACACGGGTACGGTCAGGGAGCATCCGGAAACACGAGTCGGTTATTTCGGCTCCGGTCCCATAGAGGGCCTGGATCCCGCGCTCACGGTCTACGAGGAAATCGCCCGGGCATCCGACACCGCCGGCCGCAGGGAGGTCATGGACGTATGCGGAGCGATGCTCTTCGGAGACGACCGCGCCTCGAAAAAGATCGGGGTGCTCTCAGGCGGTGAGAAGAGCAGGGTCCTGCTCGGCAGGATCCTCATGTCTCCGGTCAATCTTCTCCTCCTCGACGAACCCACGAACCACCTCGATATCGAATCCTGCGATTCGTTCATGGCCGCGATCGACCGGTTTCCCGGAGGCGTCGTCATCGTCACGCACAGCGAGCTGTTTCTCCGAACGCTCGTGGACCGGCTCGTCGTTTTCGGGAACGGCCCGCCCCGTCTCTTCGAGGGAGAATATGACGAGTTCATCGAGCACGAGGGGTACGAGGAGGAGAGGGGGATAAAGAGCGGGCCCTCCGTGCCCTCTTCACGAAAGCAGGCCAGGATAAGGAGGGCGGATATTGTCGCAAAAAAATCGAAGGCCCTGGGGCCCGTGGAGTCTCTCATCCAATCGACTGAAGCGACAATCGAACGCCTGGAGGAAAGGATCGCGGCGAACAACGAGGACCTTGCCAGGGCTGCGAGCTCCGGCCTGAAAGAAAAGATTTCACGGCTCGCACGGGAAAACCACGGTTTGAAGGAAGAGCTCGGCCGGCTCTACCGCGTGCTCGAAGGGGCGCTGGACGAGCATGAGGCAAAAAAACTACTCTTCGAGCGCGAGCTCGACAGGGCCGGACCCGTCAGTCAGGCTCGACCTCGATCCCGATCGGACAGTGGTCCGAACCCTCCACATCGGAAAGAATGAAGGACGATTTCAGCCTCTTTTCGAGGCCCCGGCTCACGTAAAAATAATCGATGCGCCAGCCGATATTCCGCTCACGGGCCCTCGTCTTGTAGTCCCACCACGTGTACTGCCCGGCCTCGGCGTTGAATTGCCTGAAAGTATCGATGTACCCCTTTTCAAGGAATTTGTCTATCCACGCCCGTTCCTCAGGAAGGAATCCCGAGACCTTCGCGTTCTCCCTCGGCCGCGCAAGGTCTATCTCCCGGTGCGCCGTATTGACATCGCCGCACACGATGACGGGTATGTCTTTCTTCCTGATACCTTCCACGTAATCGAGAAAGAAATCGTAGAACTTCATCTTGTACTGCAGCCGCTCCTTCGACGCCTTGCCGTTAGGAAAATATATATTGAAAAGCGTGAATCCCGGGTACTCCGCTATGAGGGTCCTCCCCTCGGCATCGAAAACGGGGGACCCGAGCCCGGTGAGAACCCGCACGGGTTCAACGGAGGTAAAGAGGGCCACACCGCTGTATCCCTTCCGTTCCGCGGATACAAAATAGCTCCGGTAACCGTCCATCTCCAGGAGCTCGGGTGCTACCTGCTCTTCCCGCGCCTTTGTCTCCTGGACACAGAGAATATCGGGCTTCTCCCGTGAAAACCAGTCCATGAAACCCTTTCTGTATACCGCCCTGATGCCGTTGACGTTCCACGACAAAATGCGCAGCGTTTTCGTCCCGTCCGTTTCCTTCATCCTCATCCTCCCTCGTCATTCCCCTCCCCGGCGGAAGCGGGCTCCTCACCATAGGTAACGGTTATGCGGATCTCAGCGGGTTCCCCGCTGTTCCCGAACGGCTCGGGGGCTTCTATCGTTTCAATGTACCTGAGCAGGATCTCCGTTTCCTGCCTCGTCTTCACCCTGAAGTGGTGATGGGTGGAACGGTATCCCTCATCGGACCGGAGATCGGACGCGAAACGGGTATGCGCCCTGAGACGATCGGCTATGTATCCGTTCATTAATTGTTCCGAGCCTAAAATACGTTCCCGCGCCGACTGAAGAAAACGGGAATCCGTCTCAATGGCGGTGCAGGACCTGCACGAGGCGATCGAAGCGAGAGCGGTCGTGCCCGTTCCGAGAAAGGGATCGAGCACGGTATCGTGATGCACGGAAAACATCTGAATGAGCCGGTACGCAAGCTCGAACGGAAAAGCGCCGCTTCTCCGCATGCCCGGCGCGGTGTTCTGGCGGGCACCGCCGAAATCCCAGCTGTCGGAAAACCACCTGTTTCGCTCCTCCCAGAAATAGGCGCTCCTGCGCCTGTTTTCCTTTTCGCTTTCAGAGACGAAACGGCGGTTCCCGCCTTTCCTGAGCACGAGCACATACTCGTGCCCGAGGGTCACGTATCCCCCGGCGGGCAGCATCCCGGAGCCCATGAACTTGTTCGGCGCGTTCGTGGTTTTTCTCCAGTGTATGATGGGAAGCACGGTAAACCCCGTTTTCAGGCAGCCGGTCAGCACGCGGGCGTGGTTCGAATAGAGAGCGAAGGACCGTACCGTTCTCGCGGCGTCCCCGATATTGATACAGGCGATCCCTCCCTCTTTCAGTACTCTGAACAGCTCCCCCCAGACCCTGTCGAGCTCATCGTGCATGAGCTCGAAACTTCCCGGCCCGTCACCCGCCTCGAGCCGTTCTCCGATAAGGGGATTCATGGAACGAAACTGCTCGTCCCACATCGCTATCATGGGATAGGGAGGCGAGGTGACCACCAAATCAACGCTCGATTCGGACAAGGGGGAGAGGTCCCGCGCGTCACCGGCGCACAGCCGGCTCACGATCCGTACCATTTCCCATCCTCCGGTTAACAATCGGTTTCAGGACCGGTTTCCGTGCCGCTGAACGAACCAGTCGATCAGTCTTCTCGCTATGCTTATCCTTCCCGGTATCCGGGGGAGATTGTCCGGTTCGAACCAGCCGGCTTCGGTGATTTCAACGTTGTCGATGACGATCTCGCCGCTCTCGTAATCGGCGGTAAAACCGAGCATGAGGGAATGCGGAAAGGGCCAGGGCTGGCTTCCGAAATACCTGATATTATTCACCCGGATGCCGACTTCCTCGGATACCTCCCTCAAAACGCACTCCTCCAGGGTCTCCCCCGGCTCGACGAAGCCCGCGATAACGCTGTACATATCATCCGGAAAACGCGGGGCGTGCGCGAGAAGCAGTTTTCCCTCTCTGACCACGGCCGTGATGATCGCGGGTGAAATAACCGGAAAATACTTGTATTCACACCGGCTGCAAACCCGTGCCGGCTCTTCATCCGAGGGGATCAGCTGACCGCCGCACCTCACGCATTTCAGGTACACGTTGTCCCAGTTGACGAACTGGAGCGCGGTTATGGCCGCATCAAAGAGCCCGTCATCGAGAATGCCGTAAAGCTCGCGTATGTATTTGAGTGTCATGTTCTCCGGAACCGGGGGGGAATCCGCAATCGAGCCCGCGTAACAGTCCCGGCTCCCCAGCGTTCCTATAAACCGAATACCGGCGGGCCTGTCATTTGCCGAGGCCAGTCCGGAAAACCGGGGTACCCGGACTCCCCCCCGTGCATGCTCGATGAGAAGGCTTGATTCCCTGAAGAGAAAGAGCAGGTCGTTTCCCTTCGGTACCGCCGCGGGCCTGAAACCCGTCTCAAAGCTCTTTGAGAAGAAACCCATACCCCTTATCCCCGCTTTTTACCCTGTTTTGCTTGATCCGGGTTCCAGAGAAAACGATCGAGGTCTACAATGCCCGACTCGTCCGGACCGATGTTCTCCTTCATGAGCAGGTCTCTCTGCGCCTCATATCCGCACCCGGGTTTGAGCGATATTCCGCCCCTGCTGTTGACGATCCTGTGCCATGGAAGACCGTACTTTCTCGAGGACGCGTGGAGTATCCACGCCACCTGCCGGGCACCTCCCGGGTTACCCGCAAGTACCGCTATCTGACCGTACGTCGCAACTCTTCCGAACGGTACCGATAGAACGAGCCCGCGCACCCGTTCAGTGAAATTCTGATCCCGCTGTCCGGTCCTACGGCCGTCAGCATACACTGAGGTCCCTCCTCACCTCGTCGATAAAGCGCAGCGCGCGATAGCCGTCGGCCGCGCTCGATACGGGCACCGCGTGAGGATCGCGTACACATCTGACCGCATCCTCCAGCATGCCTGAAAAGTATCCCGTTTTCACGGGCCTGCGCCTGCCGTTCCTCAAAAGGGAATTATATCCCTCGTAGTAGGGACTGGCCCCGCTTTCGAACTCCTCGAAAAGACCGTTTCCGATACGTATCCTTCCCCTCGTAAAACTGAGGTCAAGCTCGAACACGAAGTAGTCCCGCCCGGTCCCGATCTCTATAATGACGGGTACGCCCCCGTCTCCCTCTATGAAGACTGCTCTGTCGCCGCTTTTACGGACATGTTTCTTTTGAAGAACGGCAGGGGTAAGGAAATTAATCATGTCGACGAGATGCGTTCCGTCTTCCAGAAGGACCCGGCCCGTTTCCCCGCTCCCATCCGCGTCTTTCCCCTCCGAACGGGTGTAGAGCCTGGAGCATACGGACAGGAGCTCGCCAAAAGAACCATCCTCGATACGCCTCTTCACCATGATATAGTCCTTCGAATACCGGCGCTCATGATTCGTCATTATGGTCACATCGCCGGATGCGTCTATGCGGGCTATCTCGGCGCCCTCATCGCAGTCCCGCGCAAGGGGTTTTTCACATACGATGACGCGCACTCCGTATCCTTGGGATTCCCGGATGATCGACAGATGCGTTTCAGGCGGTGTCGCTATAATGAGCAGATGCGGGTTGCGATCCCGCAATAAATCCCCGACACGCCCGTAAACACGGGGGCATCCCCACTGAGCGGCGAAGAGGTCCCTCCGGTCCTTTCGAATGTCACACCCTCCCACGAGTGTGCAGTCGCCGTTCCGGGCAACGGCACCCGCGTGCGTACAGGGCTTTTCACGCAGCCTGTCTTTCTCGAGAAGGCTTCCGATTCTTCCGAGTCCGACAATTCCGCAGCGGATATCGGCGCGCGTTTCCTCCATTCCACTCCCCCGGTCGGATTCCGCTTTCAACCGTCAACCGTGTTTTCCCGCAATTTTCTCCACTGCCACCGCAAGCTCGTCGGGACGGGTGGAACCGATCATGACGGTCCCGCCCTGAATTTCCAGAAGGCCGCCTCTGTTACCGCTTACACTGTATACCCTTCTCTTTTTACCGCCCCTGATACCCCATCCTCCGTAATCCTTCAGTGGACGATAGGTTATCGGGCTGCAGTGTATAATCCGGTCCGCGGGTATATGTCTCTTTGCCAGGGGAAAATAGTCCAGGTACACCCCGCTTTCCCTCACCTCGGTCACCATCTTTCCGGCGAAAAAGGTGAGCAGAAGGAAAACGCCGAGCAGAATCATGAAAGACCCGAGCAGCCCGAGCGCCCCGTTGCCGATAGGGGGCCGGGTCACCTGTTTACCGAAAAGAAACCGGGCCGTCATGAACCATCCGAAGAACCCGATAAGAAAGACTCCCACGGGAAAGGTGACCGTGCAGGCCCCGTTGCGTCTCAGCTTCTGTACTTCATGAAAGATCGTCATATCCATGATAGCGCCTCCCTGAGCGGTTCTCCGCACGGAGTAATTCTCCGCCCGGAGCGGTTCCCGACACGGTTTTATCTTCCGCAACGTCCATAGTATACAGCCCTCAGAGCGGGTATTCAAAAGAGAAAAACCCCTCCGCGGCTGCAAAGGGCCTAGTCCCCGGACCTTGTTTTAACGAGTATAAAGACAGCGGATCCCAGTATGAGGAGACCTCCTCCGGCAGTTCGGAGGGGAACGCGCTCTCCGAGCAGCAAAGCCGCGAGGAAAATACCGTAAACCGGTTCCAGCATGGCCAGTATACCGGCGGTCGCGGCCCTGACATGGAGCATACCCCTTATGAAGAGCGAGTGAGCACAGGCGGTGCAGAGGCTTCCGAGCAGCACGATGTAGAAAACATCCATCCACCGCACCTCCGGACGTATCAGCAGCACGGGGGCCAGCAGCAGTACCACGGTCGCGTTCTCGTAAAGGGCGATAAGCCCCGCATTCTCCCTGCGTACGAGTCTCCGGTTGCCCAAGGAAAGAAGTGAGAAGCTGAAACCCGAGAGGATCCCCCACAGTCCGCCGTGAAGAACCGCGTCGTCAAGGGTGAATCCGCCGACCACAAGCGCGGCTCCCCCAAGGCTCGTGAAAGCGGCCGCGAGGTGCGCGGGATCGGGCCTTCGTTTTTCGAACACCGGCTCGAGTACGGCTGTAAATGCCGGAAATGTCGAGTAGGTGAGAACTCCCACGGACACCGACGAGATCCGTATGGCCTGGAAAAATGAAACCCAGTGGAGGGCGAGCAGCGCTCCGAGCGGGAAGAGGAGGCCCCATTTACCGTGCACCCGCATGGTTTTCTTCCGAAGCAGGCGGAAAATACAGAGTAACGACGATGCAACGAGGGTCCTTCCGAAAACGATGAGCAGGGGGTTCAGGAGGATAAGCTTTCCGAATAAACCGCTCAGTCCGAAGAGAAAAACGGAGACGTGAATGAATGCCAGGGCCCGTCTTCTCTCATCCATACGACTCTCCGCCGGTACTCCGCCTGCACTCCGGGCGGAATGCCGCACCGTCTCGGCTCAGTGGGTGAAATCCAGGTATTCCCCGATAAAGCGGGAGGCATATAAAATCGTCTTCCTGCTCAGTTCTTCGCATAGATGGGGAGGCTGGTTCTCCCTGAATCCCTCCGGTCGCAGGACCCTGCACTCGAGACTCCCAAACCGCTCCTCGAAGCCCGAAGCGAATTTTTTGCATACCCCCGCCCTGTTTTCCGTGGAACGTCCGCATCCCGCCCCGGCCAGGCCGATGAACATGAGCCCTCCCTCCACGAGCCCGCACTGGGCCCCGTACCCGCCCGCGCCGTGCATCCCGGCGGCGCTCTCGATCACCTGAGGATGTATGTCGATGGAATAAATCTCCCCGAGGGTCTTGAGCGTGGTGACCGCGCAGTTCAGGTCATATTCCCAATAATACGTATGGACGCGCTCCGCAATTAATTTTTCGATCTCCATGGAGATTCTCCCGCAAACAGCCTGTGAAACCCGGCCGGCAATTATGGGTAGGAAAAATGCCCCGTTTCAATCCTCATCTCGTGAGCTGTTCGTAAAATGTGAGGGGCACCAGCTCTTTGAACCTCTCCACGAGCACGAGATAGCGCCGTATGTCGACGCACAGGTGACACTTGGAAAAGTACCCTTCCGGGGGTTCCTCGTAACCCCGATCACGGGCAAAACGGAAGAGACCTTCCATGTCACGGCCCATGAGAAAAGCCAGTACGGGATACTCTTCCTTCCGAACCTCCGAAGCCAGTAATCCCTCGAGGTCGTGCCAGTCGCCGTATGAGAGCCCGCCGCAGTAGCCTGGCATGTAATTTCCATAATTGTCGAAGTGGTTGTGCCAGCTTCTGACAAAGGCGGGCCTGCATTCGACCCGAAAGAAACAGTCGGCTCCGGCCCTGGGAAATACGTCTTCCATTTCCGGACCGAGGCTGTAGGGGGCCCTCCCGTTGAAGAAAAACTCCACGTTCTTATAGAATTGTTCCTTTTTCTCCCTCTGCAGATAGGTTTCCAGCTTCATCCTGCCCTTTATCCCCATTTGGGAAAAAACGTTGAAATACTCCGTCTGGTAGAGCATGAGGTTCCCGCCGAAAACCTCCCTTCCGATTCCGACCGCGCGGCTCGTATTTTCAAAGGGGACGTACTCCAGGTAGTAGGGGTTGATTGAAACCATGATCCCGCGAAGGCCCTTCTCCCTGAGCAGACGCATTTTATCCCTGGTGACCCGGTCATTGACGCACCAGAAGCAGTTCGTTTCCACAAAGGTCGAGGGTATACCCATCTCGGCCGCCATGGAGACGGCGGAACAGAGAAGATCGAAGTTAAGGAAGGGTTCCCCTCCCGTGAAGTGCAGTCCCGAATTGAGTCCGACCCAGTTCGCGCCGTAAGGGGCGGGTTCAATATAAGGAGCGATGGAAGAGAGCAGGTGTCCGAGGTCGCTCTCCGTAATCCAGTCTCCATCCCACTCCGGGGAACAGGCGTACATGCAGTGCCTGCACGCGGCCGTACATCGATACGACAGAACAAGACCGGCGGAAGAAGGTATGGGTATTTTTAAAAATGCGGCCATGAACGGATTTCCTCTCCTCCATCAGTCCCCGGGGCCGGCCGGTTGAAAACCGCACAATCAAACAGCGGGTGTATGGTTTTTCTCCATCTTCCTCTTGATGTTCTCGACCGCCTGGTCGGCCTCTTTCCGGTTCTGCCGTAAAACAAGGGTTTCCGCGATCCTTCCGAGCACCGGAACGGGAACCGTGTACTCGATGATGATCGTCATTTTCGTACCGCCGCCCTCCTCTTCAAAGAACCAGTCCCATGTACTGATGATCCCGCCCCTGCTCTTTGTGGAGAGCCTTCTGTTCAACTCGCAATCGGTACATACGCTCTCGCCCTCGAAGCGCATACCCGCCATGGTATAGGTCCACCGGTAATTCGTACCCACACCCCCGTCGCGTACGTCGATATCGTTGACCTGCTGCATGCTGGGCAGCCACTCGACGATCGACTCGGGATTGCTGACATACCTGAACACATCATACACCGGAGCTTCTATAGAGACGGTTTTTTTTACCTTCTTCATGCTCCCCTCCACATGCCGATCACAACCATGGCCTCGGCATAAACGGTCCCAAACCTTCAGGGTCTCTACCCGCCGGGGAGAACAGCATATGCTGGCTATACGGGCGCCTGGCCGGGACCCCTCTTCTTCTCTATCTTCGCCCACGTATCCCGCAGCGAGACGGTCCTGTTGAATACCGGGGCCCCCTTGCGTGAATCTGCGGAATCCGCGCAGAAATAGCCGTGCCTGAGAAACTGGTACCTGGCTCCGGGCTCGGCGTCCGCCAGCCCCGGCTCGAGAAGGCAGTGGGGCAGAACCACGAGGGACCGGGGATTCAGATGATCGGTAAAATCCTCGCCTTCCTCCGGATTCTCCACGCTGAAAAGATGATCATAGAGACGCACCTCCGCCTCGAACCCGTGAGAAGCTGAGACCCAGTGAAGTGTTCCGCGAACCTTGCGTCCGTCCCCGGACCATCCTCCACGCGTTTCAGGATCATAGGTGCAATGCAGCTCCTCGATCTCACCGGTTTTTTCGTCATGTTTGACGTCCATGCAGGTTATGTAGTAGGCGTGCTTGAGCCGTACTTCCCTTCCGGGAGCAAGCCGGAAATACTTCGCGGGCGGATCCTCCCTGAAATCGTCGCGCTCAATATAGATGGTCCGGGAGAAGGGTATCTTGCGGGACCCCATTGATCCATCTTCGGGATTGTTCTCCGCTTCGAGCCATTCGACGCTGTTTTCCGGATAATTATCTATCACGACTTTCAGCGGTTTGAGTACCGCCATAACGCGGGGAGACCGCCTGTTGAGGTCCTCGCGCAGGCAGTGTTCGAGAAGGGCGATGTCCACGACGCTGTTGGATTTCGCCACACCGAGGCGATCGCAGAAGACCCTGATCGCCTCGGGCGTATAACCCCGTCTCCGAAGCCCGGACAGGGTCGGCATCCTCGGGTCGTCCCATCCCTCCACGAAACCGCCCTGCACGAGCTTGAGGAGCTTTCGCTTGCTCAGCACCGTATAGGTGAGATTGAGCCGCGCGAACTCTATCTGCCGGGGATGTGACGGAACGTCTATGTTGTCCAGGAACCAGTCGTAGAGAGGACGGTTGTTCTCGAACTCGAGCGTACAGAGCGAGTGCGTGATGTTCTCCATCGCGTCCGAGATCGGGTGCGCGTAATCATACATGGGGTATATGCACCACTTGTTGCCGGTTCGGTGATGGCTCATGTGACGTATGCGGTAAACGGTGGGATCGCGCAAATTCAGGTTGGAGGAGGACATGTCGATCTTAGCCCTGAGCACATGCTCGCCGTCTTTGAATTTTCCATCGCGCATATCCTCGAAGAGCCGCAGGTTCTCCTCCACGGGACGGTCCCTGTACGGGCTGTTCACGCCCGGTTTTGTGAGGGTGCCCCGGTAATCCCGTATCTCGTCCGCGGTCAGGCTGTCCACGTACGCCTTGCCCGCTTTGATGAGCCCCACCCCGTATTCATACATACGGTCGAAGTAATCGGACGCGTAGTAGAGATGTCCGTCCCAGTCGAACCCGAGCCATCTGACATCTTCCTGTATGGACTCCACGTATTCGACTTCTTCCCTGCTCGGGTTCGTATCGTCGAATCGCAGGTGGCACCTTCCCTTACCATGCTCAAGCGCGATGCCGAAGTTGAGACAGATCGATTTTGCGTGGCCGATGTGAAGATAGCCGTTCGGCTCCGGTGGAAATCTCGTGATGACGGCTTCGCCGTGCTTTCCCGACGCACTATCATCCGCAATAAGGGTCCTGATAAAATCAGCGGGACCGGTTTCTCTGTTTTCTTCCTTGGCGGCCATCCTGTCTCCGGTTCAGGGTTTAAGATTCGAGATTCAAATGTAAGGTTATTTATTCCCTTCAGCAACACCCTTTCCCGTACCGCTAAGAATCTCCGTATAACCTCACCTGCCTGCCGTTCGGCCTGACGTCGAAAACGATCCCTCCCCCGTCAGCGGTCCTGTACCGGAGCCTCCTCATCCCCTGGTATACACGGGGCGATCGCCAGCCGCGGGGGAGGGACATGACAACAGTCAAATCCTGATCGTAAACACGGTCATCGAGGCCGTCTTCAACGCTGAAAACGATCGATCGGTATGAGTAATGCTTCAGGTCCATAACCGCGTTATCGCGCTCTGTTATGTACCGTGAAACGGACCCGAATGTCCCGATCCAGAAATCCTGCGACTGCAGCCAGTCGAGCACGTTCCCGAACCGCTCCACCGGAAGGGGCTGCCAGCCGAGAGAATCTCTCCGTATGCTCCCGTCGTCCATGCCGTGAAAATTGAAGACGAACCATCCCCCGGCCTTAAGGGCTTCCCGGCCGATACCGTGCCAGAGCTCGTCGGAATCCCTTCTGAGCGCGCCGCACGCATTTACGGCGTACATGTCCTCCGGGCTCGCCGACGGGACGCCCCCGTTCGTATTCAAGTAGCTGCCGGTGACCGTGCCTCCGCGCGCGGATATGTAATAGCCGGCCGCGGTTACTCTTCCCGCTTCGCTCGAACGCCAGTAGGGCCAGCAGAAGGTGACGCAACGGGCGAAGGGGATTTCGAGCGATATCTTCAGAAGGGAGCCAGCGAGTTCCTCCTCAACATACGGAGCGTTTCCCGACAGGTCCCGGTGAAATCTGGAATGGCTCCCCACCTCGTGACCCGCCTTTGCGAGACGCCGGGCCTGGCTCCACGAGAAGAGAAGTCGCTTTTGCCCGGAATCGTACCAGCAACCGTTGTCACGGTACTCCGTGATGAGGAAGAAGGTCGCCTTCAGGCATCGTCTGTCGAGCTCGGGCGCGGCCACGACGTACTGATCGAGCGTTCCGTCATCGAAGGTGATGGAGCACGCGGCTCGCATGTCATCGTGCCAGCGGGCGATCCTTATGGAGCCTCCCCCGGGGAGGGTTTCGTACCCCTCCGTCTCCGGAGTTTTCCTGGGAGCGGTCGTACATCCGAACACCGACACCAAAAGCACCGCAAAGAAGAGAAATAAAACGTTGTAACGACCGTTGGAGCGCACACGACCCTCCTCAGCTCATTAAAACGATAATTCCGTTTCAGCTGCGGATTTATTACTCGAGATTTTCCCTGCAGAGACGAAGCTCCTTCAGCCTTTCGCACCACGCGTCTATGCTAAGCTTCGTGTCACCCATCGCACGGTCAAACTCGAGGAGCTTCGAGGTTATCACCTCGTACTCCGGCATGGAAATCCCGTCATTGTGTAGAACGACGATTTTTTTCCACAGCTCACCTGCGGTCAGCTCAATCCCGGCCATATGAACTCCATCTTCACCTGAGAAATGTTTACGGCGGCTCCGGTTATGAAAACCGTTACCCCATTATAAACGTTTTTCCCGGACGGTCAAGGAGACCGCCCGGACGGGCTAGAAGCTCAGAACCTTCATTCCGGATTTATAGTATTCAGTCAGCGGAACCCCCATTTTTTTCACATCCACGCCGAGGGCCCGGAGATCCTCCGCCACTCCATATTCATCGGCGCAGGTAATGCAGGCCTCGAGTACCACTCCGGAATCCCTCATTTTCCCCACGTACTCCTGGAGCTCGCGGTCGAGGCTCAGGAGCCGGGCGGACGGTCCCCAGACAACGAGCTTGACGTTTTCCCACCAGCCCCTTTTTTTTGCATTGTAGGTGTACATAAACGCAACCTTGAGCGCGATATCACGGTCTCCGCTGCTCCACACCACTATCAACGTATCGTTTTCCATGGCATTCCTCTCATAGCTCTATTTCTTGAAACTCGAAATTCGCGCTCTTTGCCGGTTAACGGCAACGCGTACTTAAGGCACTCACGCTTCCCTGTGCATCTTCCACTTGTCCGGTATTTCGACCGGCGCATAAGACTCTATGTATGAAAGCGCCTCCTCCACATCCGATGTGAACCGGTAGAGGGCGCTGTACTCGGTCCCCGTAAATCTGCCCTCGTACATCTTCTCGAACATGCGCTCGAGCGGCTCGAAAAAACCGTGGATATTCACGATGGCCACGGGCTTGTCAAGATACTTGAGCTGTTTCAACGTGATGATCTCGAGGAGCTCCTCGAGCGTGCCGAATCCCCCGGGCAGACCGATGAAGCCGTCGGCCCTCTGTTCCATTATCTCCTTGCGCTCCCGCATTGTCTTCGTCACAATGAGCTCGTCGTTGAACGGATAGGTTATGCCCTTGCCGTTGAGGAGCTCGGGAATGACCCCGATCACCCTGCCGCCGTTCCCGTGGGCCGCGTCAGCCACTTTGCCCATGAGGCCGATTCCTCCCCCTCCGTAAATAAGGGTAAATTTCCGCTCGGCGAGCATCACTCCGAGACGCGACGCGGCTTCGAGATAACGCTCATCGACCCCGTTGCTCGATGAACAGTAGACACACACATGCATCCTTAACCTCCGTTCCGATACGGCGGTTTAAATTACGGGTCCCCGGCAAACCTTCAAGGGATACGTTTATTTATATATTCGATACCCGCATTGTATCAGCCGGGATGAAACTGACAAGAAAAATCAGGTTGCAGGCGGATATTCGTGAATATGGGTTATAATCGGCGTAGAAGTGAAGGGATTTTTCCATACGGAGGGAACGGTGCGTACTTGGGGTATACTCCCCCCCCGGATGCGGAGATACACCTCTCCCCGCGTTACGGTAAGCTTGATTTAAAAGGCTGGAACCGCCCGGTTATAGACAAAACCAAGCCGGTACCATGTCGGTTAGAGCGGTTTAACGTTTGTTGCCTGTAAACCCTTGGGGCCTTCCTTTATATCGAACGTTACTTCCTGATTCTCAGAGAGTGTTTTGAAACCGTCAACCACGATCTCCGAATAATGTACGAAGACATCATCCCCATCTTCTCTGCTGATGAACCCGAACCCCTTCTGCTCATTGAACCACTTTACACGGCCTGTAGGCATAAACTTCACATCCTCCAAAAGAATAATTCGTTCTGCAGTGAAACGATATTTAAAACTATTGGTTTTTTATGTTTTTTGTCAATCTTTTTTTTATGAAAAAACTTCGTGCTAACCTTCGGCGACAACGTACTGTCCCCTGCTTCTGCGTATTTCGCAATCCTTATTTTATTTGTTTATTCGCGTGTTTTTGGTGTGCCCGGTGACGCCGTCCCGCGCGGTAAAAACCGGTAAACATATCCGATCTGAAAGATGATCCACCAGGGGAGATCGCTGAAGTCCCCCCTCTTCACGTTGAAGGTCTTGCCCGCCCCGATTTCCAGAAATAAGTGTTTTCGGGTGTACGAGTACACGGGACCGATATAGGAGTAGTCGCAACCCGGGTCCTGCGACCGTCCGACCGCTCCCCCGAGCGCATGCCGCCGCAGTGTCGTATCGCTGATCCTGATGGCCGCGGCGAATTGAGCACCGTTCATTCTTCTTCCGAAATAGCTGCCCGAAAGCTGGAACCCAAACGGTCCGAACCAGTACCCGGCCATCGCGCCGAAGCCGGCGAAAACGATTCCCAGCTCGGGATAATGTGTGTTTTTCAGGTTTTTACCGTGATCTGTTCCGGCAAGGGCCGTGCACACGGACAGGGATACAAGGAGTACCGCAGCGGGAAGGTATCGGCATCGCATATATCGAACCTCTGATGGTCCATGGTACCATACACCGGCTCCAGAGCAAGTTTTTTTAGGCCGGACGTCAGCCGGAAGAAACCCCTCGCCATAATACCCGGGCCCTGCAGAGCTCTCTGCCATCCTCAACACGCCGAACGCTGAGCAGGTCCTTACCTTCCCCGCCGGGGTCCGAATACACCACGACTTTGTCGCCCAACTGCGCCTCGAGGAGGTAGTTGATCTCAAAGAATTCGAGCATATGGTCCCGCCTGACCGCGGATGGGCAGCTGTCCAGTATCCATCGCATATACCGGGCCGCGTTCACATGTCCGTTGACGTCGATGTCGGAAAATACGGCGGTCGTGCGAAACCCGGTGTCCCGCTCTTCCGATGACAGTGGAGGGAGCTTGTCGAGACTCACATCCAGCGCCCTCTTTTCCGAATCGAAGTGGTAATAATCCGCCAGCTTGTCCGGGCGCCTGGGACGGTAGGTCTTCTTGTCCAGGATGAGCCATGAAGAGACGGCCCGGACAAGGACCTCACCCCCGTTCCCGGACAGAAGGAAATCACGCATCGCAAAGAGCCTGTCGAGACCGGTTCCCCACGTATCCACCGAAACCTCGTCGTCCCATTCCGGAAATCCGTCGAAACGGGCCCGGAACCTGGCAAGGACCCAGAACATCCCCTGCTCTTCGAGGCTGTCGAAGCTGAAAGGCGTATCCATCACGTGTTTCCACGCGCTGTTCATCAGGTATGCATAGAGCACGGTCGGGCGCGCCCTTCCGAGCATGTCGGCCTCATAGGAGTGTACCCGGTAACGGTCCGTATGGACCCCCCTTTTTTCAGTCATCTTCCCTCCGTGCCCGGCCCGTTCCCGGCCCGATCCCGATCACATCGTTCAAAACCCGTCATCATTAATCGAAATATGGTTCGTGGACTTTCTTCTTTCTTGCGGCAAAGCACATCTCAATCTGTGCGCGTGTATTTCTGCCCTCCGAAAGGGAGGGCAGCCGGTCGAGCGTGAAAAAACCGGCCTCACTCGTCTCGACGTTCTCCTTGAAGGATCCGCTGATAAAGTCGCACTCCACAAACACCTTGTACACCCCGTAAGGCATGGGAGGAGCGTTGTGTTTTCGCCTGTCCTGGACGGCAACAATGCGGACCGGTTCGATCTCGGCGCCGGCCTCCTCTCCCGCCTCCTTTATCACGGCCTCCCTGAGAGAAGTATCCACATCCGCCCAGCCGCCCGGAAGGGACCAGAGGCCGTCGAGCTTCTCCCGTACAAGGAGGATTCGCTCATCCTCAAAAACAGCGGCGCGCACCTCGACCCTGGGAGTCGGATAACCCGTCTCGTTCGCAAAAAGGGAGCGTATTTTTTCATGATCCACCCCGGTGTACCGCTGCATGATGTCGATGCTGATGTCCCGGATACGCGTATACCGCTCCCGGTCATAACCGTTCTCGGCATAGGTCAATCCCGCCTGCGCGATCGCGTTCAGCTGTCGCGCCCATTCCAGCCACGCAGGGTTCTTCTCCACGGCCGTTCCTCCTCAAAGCCCGGTTGTTTATTGCCACCTTTACCGGGCCGGGTTTTTCCGTTTTCCGAGCATAAAAACTTCAAACTCGCAGTAATGATATATACTTCCGAGCATAAATACCCCAAACCCGCAGTGCCGATGCACTACATGATACTATATCATCCCGCTCAACTTCTTCCCGTTTCCCCTTCCCCTTCCCATGTTGCTGATCACAACCCCCGCGACGACCAGTAGTCCACCGAGAAGATGAATAATACCGACCCGTTCTTTCAGGATTACCCGCGCCACAACGACGGTAACGACCGGTATGCCGTTGAGGAATACGGCCGTACGGGACGCATCGATTTTCGAAAGCGCATGGTTGTAAGCGAGAAATGCCGACACCGTGGAAAACAGGATGAGAAACCCCAGGGCCGCGAAAGCGTCTGGCCGGACGGCCGCCCAATCGATTGCCCGAACCCGAAAAAGGAAGAAGGGAAGAAAGAACACCCCGCCGTACACGATCTGGTAGAAGGTGATAGCGAGCGGCGAAAGCCTTGAGGAGAGTTTGCGAGCTACCATCATGTATCCCGAAGCCGAGACCACCGCGAGAAAAATGAGTATGTTGCCGAGTAGTCCACGCCCGCCCGGCGTGGGTTTCAGAACCGCGTTCAGTCCGTCCGCGCCGGGACGCGCAAAAACCGCAAGTATGAAAACACCGATGATCGAGAGGACGACGCCCCCCCAGGCCGTTCTTGTCAACCGTTCCTTCAGAAAAAACCGCGCCATACACGCGACCACAACGGGAGCCGCTGCAATAATGATGGACGCACTCGAGGCCGTAGTGTACTGCAGCCCGTAAGTCTCGAACAGGAAGTAGAGGCATGGTTCGAAAAGGGCCAGCAACAGGAGCGCAAGGTGGGTACGCAGTTCCATGTCCCGTGCTCTGCGTCGTAAATAGATCGGCAGGAACAGGAGGGATGCACCCGCGAACCTGAGAAAGATAAAATCGAGCGGAGCAAAACTTTGAAGAACGATCTTGGTCGCGACAAAGGAGCTCCCCCAGAACAGCAGTGCGGCGAAAAGCGCTCCGTAAACACCGGTGCGCGCAAGGGCCCGGGAAAGCGATACTGTTTTCATGGGTCGTACTATGGCGAACCTCCCGGCTTGAAAATCCAAAGATAGCAAAAACGGGTCTGGTCAGCTATCATTACACACAGCCTTTATCACTAAATCTTGCTTACCAGAACAAGTTGACCCCCGATTGAAGGGGCTGAAGGGTAAATTCATCCGGGGTATCCATTATTCTACCTTCAATCTTTCTTAACCTGTTCACCTGGATCATCTAAATTAATGGCGGGCTCTCCGCAAAAATCCTTTCGGAGTGCCCGCCACCGCCATGAATAATCTTCCCCGCCGTTTTAAAAATCCGAAGGTCCGGTTACGCCGTGAACTGCTCGTATGCCTGAAGCGCTTCACAGCCGTACATCACCGACGGTCCGCCTCCCATCAATACGGCGACTCCGATGGCCTCAGTTACCTCTTCACGGGTCGCGCCCGCATCAACCGCGGCCTTAACGTGAAACGCGATACATCCCCCGCAGCGTATGGTTACCGCAATTCCGAGCGCAATAAGCTCCTTGGTCTTCACGCTGAGCGCGCCTTCACCAGCCGCGGCCTTGTGAAGACCTGAAAATGCCTGCATGGTTCCCGGGATATCCTTGCCGAGCTTTCCCATCAATGCACACAGTTCATCATAATAGTGAGGATAATTCTCCGCCATTTTCCGTCCTCCGCCTGTTTAGATTTCTGGTTTCGGTAAATATAATCATACTGAATATAAAAAAAACGGAAATGATAATCCATAAGATTGTGAATAAAATAACAATTAATTTTTTAAAGCCCTCTCTTTCGAGCTCCCCGGATTTCTGGGAAAACGGGCGGAACAGAAATGAACACTCCGAATAACGGGCCGATGAACGGGTTCAAAGAAGGTTCCTGCTTATGAAGGACTCCACTTCCGGTATACCTCCCTGGAGCACAATGTACCCGTTCGGAGGCTCCCGTTCCGAGGTCTCGTGGAAAACGGGCTCAACCATCATTTTCGCAGCCTCGTCCCGGTCCCGGGTGTGTCCGAGCACCCAGCAGAGCTTCATGTAGGCGACCTCGGGCAGCATGTTCGCGGCCGGTATGACCCCGATATCGAGCAGGTCCCTGCCCGTATCGTAAACCTTCATCGCCGTATACCCCCAGATCGTCTGAACCGTCATGATAACGGTTACGCCGCGTTCTATCGCCCTCCTCAGGGGATCGTAGAGCGGCTTGTTCACGTGCCCGAGTCCGGTACCCGCGATCACGATCCCCCTGTATCCGTTCTCAACGAGCGATTCTATGATGTCGGGCTTCATGTTCGGGTAGTAGTAAACGAGGGATACCCGGTCGTCGAAGCTGGTGTCTATAAGGACCTCCCTGTCCTTTCGCCGCCGATGGAAGTCTTTCCTTAACGGGATAATTTTTTCCGGAGTCACCATCGCCACCGGTATGTCCCCGATCGTCCTGAAGGTGGACCGGTACGAGGAGTGCATCTTGCGCACCACCGTTCCGCGGTGGAGCAGGTTGTAGGAATCGCTCGTGGGACCGAACATGCACACTAACACCTCGGCGATTTCCGAATACGCGGCTGTACGGGTCGCGCAGCGCAGATTGAACGCCGCGTCGGATGAAGGCCTGTCGCTCGAACGCTGTGACCCGACGAGCACGATCGGTACCGGGGGTTTTTGCACCATGAATGAGAGTATCGCCGCGGTGTGATGCATCGTGTCCGTGCCGTGTCCTATCACGATCCCGTCCGCGCCCGCCCTTATCTCACGCCCGATGACCTCCGCCGTGGTCACCCACTGCTGGGGTCCCATGTTCTCGGAGAAAATTCCGAACAGTTTCTCCGTTTTGAGGTTGCATATATCCGCAAGCTCGGGTACCGCTCCGTACAGCTCGCCCGGCGCGAAGGCGGGTATCACCGCCCCGGTCCGGTAATCGAGCCTCGAGGCGATGGTCCCGCCCGTCCCGAGGAGTGTGACGTTCGGCTTGTCCGGGCTTACCGGGAACTCCGACTCCGGTATTTTATAATGCGCCTCCCTGCGTCCGATCACCTTCATACCGTCTATAGATGAGACCGAGATGCCTATGTTGTAGCCGTTGTGCATCTTGAGCACGATGTGGCTGTCGTCCGCTATCTCCGAACGCGGCAATACCACGCCCCTGAATTTACCCTTCTTCCCGCTCACCTCGACATCACTCCACACGCCGACATTGAATTCCTTAAGGAGGTCGAGCGCCTCGCCTCTGTATCCCTCTTCGTTTCCGACTCCCATAATCCCCCCCTTACCGCATCAGCGTTTTCAGAATCATTTTTCCACTCACGGGCCGATCCATACGATTCTTGATGACGCCGATGAGATAGCGTATCGTTTTCTCGGGATTCTCCATCCTGCAGGAGTATTCTTCGGCCACCGTGTCCCCGACTTTCATGAGCTCATCTTTCAGGGACCGCATTCCAGGATCATCAACGATCAGGTTGTCAACGGACCGGCCGCGCACCATGCGAACAAGGGCCTCTGGTATGGATTCCCTGATGATCTTCCCCTCAGCGGAAAGGCGGAACAGCCCGGCGAGATCTTCGGAGGATATCGAAGACACGTCGTGCCCCCTCCGGCGCAGGAACGGAATCGTCGAGGTAAGGGTGTACGCGAGAAGCTTCGGGTCGCATCCCGTACCCTCCAGGACTTCCCGGAAACGGTCCATGGCGTCCATGTCGATAAGCTGATCGATCGTCCCGGGTTTCAGGACCTTCCCGTATCGACTGCGCCACTCCCACGGAGCCGGCCGCAGTCCCGCGTGTATCCGCTCCACCATTTCCTCGCAGAGGGGTATGGGTGCTGAATCGGTGTCCGGATACATCCTGTCCGGACCGGGAAGGATCCGCTCGAAGTCCGTTTCGCCCTCCTCCAGCACCTGTCTCGTTTCACTCGGAACGCCCTCCTTCGTTTCCTCGACCCTGTTCCGTATCTCGGAAAGCGCGGTCCCTACGTCCGCGGCGTTTCCCCGCACGATAATAACGGCATCCTCTTCAGACGCTCCCAAGCGCTCGCGAACCCGCGTCCACTCGGTTTCGGAGGGGCCGGACCCGGCCCGGCCGGCTGAGGAGTAAATGACCGGCTCCTCATCGATACAGGCGATTACCCTGACCCTTCCGGCGAGCTCATCTTCGAAGGTGCGGTTCGGGGACAATCGCCATCTTAAAAAATCCGCAAATCCTCCGAGCAGGATCGCCCCGACCTCCATGCCCCCTTGAGCTGCGTCGCGAAGTTTCACGCACCGCGAGCTCAAGAAGATGTCCGTGCAGTCCGCGGTCCGGGTCTCGAGCGCGTCGGCCAGTTCATTTGCCTTCTCCCTCAACGACAGGATGCTTTTCTGACGAATCGCCTCGCCGTGCACGAGGCGCGTTATCTTCCCCGTTTTTGGCACACCCTTTATCTCCACCCGCGTTCCTCCCCTGACACTTACGTTGACGTCCTGCCGTACCGTTCCGATCCCGCGCCGCACTTTTCCGGTCGCCCTCAGTATCCTTCCTATTTCCCTGTCCACCCCGCATGCCTCCGACGGGGTCTTCATGTCGGGCGCGGTTATAACCTCAACGAGCGGTACGGACAAACGGTCCGTTCGAAACACAATTACGTGCCCCCTGTCCGATATCTCCCTGCAGGCGTCCTCTTCCAGACATACCTGGACGATGTTTATTTTCTTCCTGCCGAAGGGTATCCACCCGTTGACACCGACCGCGATAGTCCTCTGAAAACCGGTCGGAATACTGCCGTCCAGGTACTGTTTCCTGGACACGTGCACCTCGTCCGCGATCTGGCAGTTCAGCATGAGGGCGATCTCGATCGCGATCTCGAGCGCCTCCTCGTTGACAACGAACGGCGGGGTATCATCCATCTCATAGGTACAGACCGTGTCGTAGTAAAGCTGGTAGTGTACCTCTTTTTTCGTCTTGAACTCCATCAGCGCCGTTCCGTCGTACTCTCCGAGCTCCGAGAGTGTGGGACGCATATGCCTGACGATTACGGCGTCCGGCGGACGGTTCTGAAGACGGATGGGACAGTGGCAGAAGAGCTTCTTCCGCGTGTCCAGCTGGTAGTGCACCTCGAGACCGCATCGAAGACCGAGCGCTCTGTAGTCGTTAGTTTCGATTCCGTTCATAAAACCGCCCGTTTCAGATTATTGTTTATTGTAGACCAGAAAAAAATATAAAAATAAAGGCACCTGTCCCCTTTTCTTCACACCTCGACTACTTCTTGGCGACAGACTCGTACCGCCAGCCCTGCTTATCCATTCGCTGTATGAAATCCGCGAGACAATCGACCAGGACCTCCTTCATTTTCTTTCCCTTTTCGCGAGTCGCCTTTTCCGGTACCCCGGTCGCTCCGTAATCGGTGAGCTCGTTGAAGTTCCATACCAGCCGCAGATTCTTATCCATGTCCGGCACCATGCCCTTCGCGTTCTCCATATCAACGAGATGGGGTACGATCTCGAGCGCGATCGACGTTTCACCCTCGCCTCCGTGACCGAGCCCGGAACCTTCCCATGTTTCAAAATAGTCGTCAGGGAGAAGATTACCTGCCGTCACCCACCATGCTTCCAGAACCGCGATGCCCATATCCGGATGCGCGATCTTCATGTCACGCGTCGCCACATCTATACAGGGGATGTTTCCGTCATGCCCGTTTACCACGAACACCTTTTTTATACCCCAGTGCAGGAGGGACTCGAGCACGTCCCTGATGACGCGAATCAGCGTGTCGTTCGTCAGCGATATACAGACCGGCTTGTGCCTGTAGTGCATGCTCATGCCGTACCACAGGGGCGGAACCACGAAGGTGTTTCCAAGGCGCCTGGCCGTTTCGAGAGCCAGATCGTAGGAAACGAAGGTATCGGTGCCGTAGGGCAGGTGCTCGCCGTGACATTCACACGAGCCGAACGCCAGTATCGCCTTGTCGAAGGACTCACCGGTAAAGCTCTTCATGTTGTTTTCTTCAAGCTTGATTCTTTCCATAATCCCTCTCCTTTACGGTTTCTGCTTTGCGCTCGCCGTTTTTAAGCGGCCCGCTCATAATCGGGCCTTTTTCTGACGACAATCGTTAATAGAACGGGAGCAGTACCTAAACGCCCGGGTCCCTTTGGAAAGGCCCGCTTCCAATAACGCCAGGAGAGCCCATTTGCCCGGTAAAAAGATACTTCTGATTTCAACCGGCGGTACGATCGCATCCGAGAAAACCCCTGGCGGCATAAAGCCCTCTTTCGGCGCCGGAAAGCTCCTCGAACTCGCGGGCTCCGTACTCGATATCGACACCCTCGATCTCCTGCGCGTCGACAGCTCCAACATGCAGCCCGAAGACTGGCGGGCCATTGCACGCGCGGCCTACAGTGGTCTTGAAAGCCATGACGGCGTCGTCATATCGCACGGGACACATACCATGGCGTACACCGCGGCGGCGCTCACCTTTATGATGCAGAATATCCCGGGGCCCGTGGTGCTCACCGGAGCACAGGTGCCTGCCGGAGAGAGCGGTTCCGATGGACCGCGCAACCTCAGGGATGCGCTCATGTTCGCGGGCGACGGGGCTCCGGGCGTGTTCATCGTGTTCCACGGGAAGGTCATCAGGGGCTGCCGGGCCGTGAAAACGAGCACCGTGCTGCTGGACGCATTCGAGAGCATCAACCACCCGCTCGTTGCATCCATACAGGGGGAAAAAATTACATACTATCAAAGACCGCATAACACGAAAAAAAAACCGGTGCTCCGGACGGATCTGGACAACTCCGTATTTCTGCTCAAGCTCGTCCCCGGAATCGAACCCGCCGTTCTCGATACCGTTCCCCGGCTCGGCTTCAGGGCCGTCGTTATCGAGTGCTTCGGGGCGGGCGGCGTTCCCTTCACCGGAAGAGACCTCCTCGCGAAAATACGCTCGCTTGTCGAAGGAGGAACGATCGTGGCCCTGTCCACCCAGTGTCTCGGAGGGGGCGTAGACCTCACGATATACGACGTCGGCAGGAAATCGCTCGACGCCGGGGTTCTCTCCGGGCTCGATATGACCACCGAAGCCCTCGTGGTCAAGCTCATGTGGGCGCTCGGGCAGAGCGGTGACCGAAACGTCGTAACCGATATCATGAACACGAACTACGCCGATGAATTCACACCCGGCTACTCGATCCGCTTTTCCTAACGCCTCCCCGCCTCTATGCTGAACCCGCGTGACCGTACCTGCCGGTCGCCTTCAAACCGCTGCCCGTGAGAACCAGCAGCGCATTTCGCCGTTCGACGGGATCGAGCTTGAGCCAGCCCGCCAGCGTCGACGCCGATGTGGGCTCCACGTATATACCCGAGCCGCTCAGCCTGCGGGCCGCTTCCATGATCTCCCCGTCATCGACCGCGACCGTACGACCGCCGCTCTTTGCTATCGCGGACAGCACGGCCCGTGAACGCGGCGGCCGCTGTACCGCTATCCCCTCGGCCACCGTTACCCCTGCCTCTATATCCGCGTAATCGTCCCTCTTTTGGATGAACGCCGTGTGTATGGGCGTGCACGCGGCTGACTGAACGCCTATCATCCTCGGCATCCTGTCAGCATACCCTGCCCGGACAAGGGAATCGAATCCCAGGTAAAGGCCTTCCAGAAATCCGCCGCTTCCCACCGGAACCACCACCGTGTCCGGCACTTCTCCGTCGGCGGCCTCCCAGATCTCGTACGCGGCCGATTTCAGGCCGGCCGTAAAAAAGGGATGCCACAGGTGGCTCGCATAGAAACATTCTCCGGCCCTCTTGACCGCAGCTTCATTCGTATCCTGCCGTGTTCCCTCCACCTTTATAACCTCGGCCCCGTACATTCTTATCTGCGTAACCTTGTCCTCCGGGGTGTAACCCGGCACGAATATCGCGCAGCGTATCCCTGCCGCCGCCCCATACGCCGAAACCGCGGCACCCGCATTTCCGGACGAGTCCTCGCAGACCTCTTTGACGCCGAGGTTCGAGGCGAGTGAAAGGAGCACGCTCGCGCCCCTGTCCTTGAAGGACCCCGTAGGCTGCATGAAGTCCAGTTTCAGACGAAGCGACTCCCCATCGAACCGCCTCGTTACCACCGGCGTTCCGCCCTCGCCCATGCTGACCCGCACGGCCCCTGCAGGCAGTCCGAACGCCTCGAAGTAGCGCCAGATCCCCCTTCCCCTGTTCTTCAGCTCCGAACGGGGAAAGATTCCCGCTCCGTCAACCTCCAGAAACCCGCCGCACGCCGCGCACCTGAATACCGGCGCATCTACCGGGTATTCCCCGCCGCATGCCGCACACCTGTATTTCACTGAAGCCATGTATGATTCCTCTTGCAGCCGCATCCCCCGGGTTCGAATGTCATCCCACCGGGCGCGGTATAAAAGACCCCCAGCCCGGCTTTCCCGTTACCTCTCCGTCCTGCATGACAACGGATCCGCGCACCATGGTGAGCACGGGACATCCGGTAAGCTCCCACCCCTCGAAAAGAGAGAAGTCGGAAATATGATGCAGGCTGTCCGCCTTCACCGTGTTCTTTTTCTTCATGTCGAGCAGTACGAGGTCCGCATCGCTCCCCACCGACAGCGCGCCCTTCTTCGGATACAGCCCGAATGTCCTGGCTGTGTTGTAGCTCGTTACCTCCACGAGCTTCTGCATGGAAATCCGCCCCCTGCCCACACCCTCGCTCAGCAGAACGGGGAGGAGCGTCTGTATACCGGCAACACCGACATAGGCGTCCCAGAAGTCGGTTTTATGCTTCTTCGCACAGGGAGCGTGGTCCGATCCTATGCAGTCCAGAACGCCGCGCCGCAGTGCGTTCCAGAGCGCATCCCGGTGGGCGCCGTTTTTCCTGATCGGCGGATTCACCTTGCCGAGTATCCGGTCAACGTCTTTCGCGGTGAGGGTCAGGTACTGCGGGCAGGTTTCCCCCCTTATATCCACGCCGTCCTCCTTCGCGCGCTTCACCGCCTCCATGCCCTCGCCTGTGCTGATGTGAACGATATAGACGGGACACCCAGTGTCTTTGGCGAAGCATACGACCCGCTGTATACCCTCCAGCTCGCATATCTCCGGCCTGACATCGTCCCACTCGATCTCTTTCCCGCGTCCTTCCCTGAGTACCCTATCCTTCAGCATGAAGAACAGCTCGACGTTCTCCGCGTGCACGAGCGCCCGGGCCGGGAACCCGAGCCGCGTGATCTTTTCGAAACCCGAGTAGACAATGCCGTCGTCTATACCGACGAGCGGAGGCACGACCTCCGTACCCCTGTAGGGGAGGAAAAACTTGAACGAGGACACCCCGAGTCCGGCGATTTTCGGGATCTCGTCCACCTGCGCGGCCGAGAAGATGGCGATATGAAACGCCGCGTCCACGAACGCGTGCTTCTCGATACACGCCTTCCTGTCAGCGAGGATATCCACGAGGCTTTCAGGTCCGGCCAGGTGGTTGATGATGGTGGTAATTCCGCCCGCCGCCGCCGCCCTGGTCGTACTGACGGTACCCTCCGCAAAATCCCATTCAGGCCAGTCGACATGAACGTGCGGATCTATGCACCCGGGAATAACATACCCGTCTTTCGCGTCTATCACCCGTTCCGCGTCCGGAAGCGCGTCGTCCCTCCCGATCGCGACGATTATTCCGTCGTGAACGGCGATCCCGCCCCCGACGATACCGTCATGCCGTACAATCCTGCAGTTTTTTATGACTGTATCCGCCTTCATTGAAGACTCCGTATATATTTGTTACCGCTCCGTTCGATCAATACCCGCCGTCCGGTTTAAAGGAATCCGGTACCACGGGCCGCTACCGAAGCAGGGCTCTCTTCCTAGTAAAAACACACAGCCCGCTACCCGAGCAGGGGCGTCTTCCGAACGCCCATCCACAGCCTGCTACCTGAGAAGCGCTACCTTCCTATCTCCTACACGCTTCCCGGCAAGACCCTCCGGCTTCCGCAGCATGGTAACGATCAGGAGCAGGGCGTAGATGAGCTCGACCAGGCCGTATATTCCAAGTGCCTCTTCAAGCGGCTTGAGCACATACCTGAGTATGGTGAGTATCACCACTCCCACGACCGGGCCTGCAATGGTTCCCTGACCCCCTATCACGACCATAATGACGATCTGAAAGGTCAGGTTGAATGAGAAGGCATAAGGCCTGATCGCGCCCGAGAGGTGCGCGTACAGCCCGCCTGCAATACCGGCGAAAAAGGCCCCGACGGTAAAGGCGAGCAGCTTGTATTTCAGTGGGTTGATACCCTGTACCCGCGCGGCCGTCTCGTCCTCGCGTATCGCCTTCATCGCCCTCCCGAACGAGGAATTGACGATACGCCATACCACATACACGGTAATGACCGCCGCTATGTAGGCCCACCATACATTGGTATAGGTCGGTATGGAGTTGATTCCTATCGAGCCCCGCGTGAGGTCCCTGAGGTTCATGGCGAGCGCGGTAATGAGCACCATCAGGCCGAGCGAGGCGACCGAGAGGTAGTGCCCGCGAAGCCTCAGAACGGGCAGCCCGACGATCGCGGCGACGACCGCCGCGAATATACCTCCCATTATCAAAGCCGGCAGGAAAGGCCAGGCCGCCTCGGGGCCTCCCAGAAAAACCGGCAGCTTGGCGATAACGAACAGGTCCCGTCCTTTAACGGGAAACGTGAGGAGCGTTGACGTGTATGCTCCGATCGCCATGAACCCCGCATGACCGAGGGAGAAAAGGCCCGTGTAGCCGTTCGTGAGGTTCAGGCTCTCCGCGGCCACGATATACACGCCGATCAGTGATATAATAAAGATCACGTACTTGCTCAGCCCGGCTTTCGCCGCCCACAAACATAAAAAGAGAAGTCCGATCAACGCGCCGGCCAGCAGTCTTTTGTCTACCTTTGAGAAGATCGCTTTGATATCGGGCATGTATTATTCCACCTCTTTCTGTCCTAGTATACCGGAGGGCTTCACGATGAGAATGAGAATCAGTATGAAAAACACGATCCCGTCCCTGTAGGCCGCATAGCCCGGCGGAAGGAATGCGACCGAGAACATCTCGAGAATTCCGAGCATGAATCCGCCGAGCATCGCCCCCGGAATGCTGCCCACACCGCCTATGACGATGGCAACAAACGCCTTGACACCCGCCATGAATCCCATGTTGTATGAGATCTGTCCGTACTTAGCGCCCCACATGAACCCCGTAATCGCCGCAATGGCGGACGCAATAATAAAGGATATGCTGATGACCCTGCTAATGTTGATTCCCACCATGCGCGCCGCTTCGCCGCTCTCGGCGGTCGCGCGCATGGCCACCCCCATTTTCGTACGCTTCACGAAGAGGGTGAAAAAAACCATAATTCCAACCGAAGTCGTGATGATGAAGATATCGATGGTTCGGAATGTAAGAACCGGCATGGAGTATATCCTGTCAAGAAACTCGGGAGCATGAAAGGCGTACGGCTGCGGGGATACGATGAGCTTCATCAGGTTCTCTATGAAGATGTAGAAACCGAGCGACGTGATGAGCATCGCCACCTCCGGACCGCCCACCGCCTTTTTGTACGCAACCACATCGAGCACCAGGCCCATGAGGGCCCCGAGGGCGATGATGAGCACGATCGCCGCCGGGAATGGAAGTCCCAGGACCATGAAGAAGAGGTAGAAGGAAAACGCTCCAACGGTGATGAGGGCCCCATGCGCGAAATGGATGAGCCGGAGTATACCGTAAATCACCGTCATTCCGAGCGCGAGCAGGGCATACATGGCCCCGAACACTATCCCGTTGAATATCTGCTGTATCAGGTATTCGGAACTGATCACGTTTATTCCCCCAGGTACGCCTTCATAATATTTTCCCCCTTCATCACCTCGTCGGCCGCTCCCTCGGCCCTGATCTTACCCGTCTCCATTACGTATGCGTAGTTCGATATCTTCATCGCCATGTTTATATTCTGCTCGACGAGCAGGATCGTGATTCCCGAGCGGTTAATTTCCTGTATGACCTTGTAAATATCCTCGACGACTATGGGCGCGAGCCCGAGTGAAGGCTCGTCGAGCATCAGGAACTCCGGGTGGCTCATGAGCCCGCGTCCGAGTGCGAGCATCTGCTGCTCGCCCCCGCTGAGCGTACCGGCGAGCTGCGATTCCCGCTCCTGCAGCACGGGAAAGAGACCGTATATCCACTCCTGGTCCTTTCTGATTCCTTCCCGGTCGTTCCTGTGATAGGCGCCGAGACCCAGGTTCTCCTTCACCGTGAGCTTGCTGAATATCTGCCTGCCCTCGGGAACGAGCGCGAATCCCATCCCGACCCGCCGGTCCGCGGGGACGGTGGTCACATCCTCCCCCTTATACCATACCCGCCCCTTCTTCGGGAGCAGGGTCCCCATAATGGCCTTGAGCGTCGTGGTCTTGCCCGCACCGTTCGCCCCGATGAGCGTGGAGATCTGTCCCTTCTCGACTGAAAGAGACAGCTCCCGCACCGCGGGTATGATACCGTAGTGAACGTCGATAGCCTCTACCTTAAGCACCGTGATCTCCCTTTCCGAGGTACGCCTCTATGACCTTGGGATTCTTCTTGACCTCCTGCGGGGTCCCCTCCGCAATCGTAACGCCGTGATCGAGCACCTGGATGCGCTCCGCAAGGCCGAGAATGAACGGCATTCTGTGCTCTACGATGATTATGGTCAGGGAATATTTCTCCCACACGTCGAGCAGGAGGTCGGAGAGTTTCTGCGCCTCGTATGAATTCATGCCTGCGGTCGGCTCGTCGAGCAGTATGAGCTGCGCACCGGTTACAATGGCCCGTATGATATCGAGCTTGCGCTGATGCCCGTAGGGGAGCTCCCCCGCAATATCGTTTCTTTCGTCAATAAGGCCGAAAAGACGCAGTATCTCCTCACTGGAGTCGTCGAGATCTTTCTCCTCTTTCAGGAAACGCGGAAGATTAAATACCGTATGAAAAATGCCGTAATCGAGATGCATGTGCCGGGCGATCTTCACGTTCTCCAGTACGCTGAGGCTCTTGAACAGGCGAAGATTTTGAAAATTCCTCGTAATGCCTATTCTCGCCCTCTGGTCCGCGCGCCATGCCGTTATATCCTCATCCCTGAAAAAGATTCCGCCGGAATGTACCTTGAGCACGCCGGTAATGAGGTTGAAGATCGTCGTCTTTCCCGCACCGTTCGGTCCGATAAGCCCGTAAATCTTGCCCTCGGGCAGATCGAGATTGTAGTCCCGTACCGCCCACAGCCCGCCGAAGACCTTGCTCATCCCTTCGACCCTGAGCAACCCCTGCTTCGTTCGCTGCGCTCGCTGCGCTCGATTTTGCATAAACCCCTTCAGCCCCCCTGAAAATTTTTAAAATGCGGGGACTGGATTTTCTCATCCGGTCCCCGCTTTCGATTCTTTTTTCCCGTTAAGTGCCCGGGGAAAACACGCGTATTCTTCCGGCCGCTAACGATTACCCAGACTGCCTCAGGTTACTTCGCGATTTCCTTCGGAGGCATATACTCGGGCGCCGCGTTCTTGATCAGCATAAACTTGCCGCCCCTGCTTTCGAGCAGAGCCACCGTCTTGTTCGGAACCTGTATTCCCGCGGGATAGGAAATCGTTCCCGTCACACCCTTGAGCGACTTGATGAGGGACAGGCCCGCGCTGATCTTCTTCGGTTCCATGGACCCGATCTTCCTGCACGCTTCCGCTATAAGCATGGTGGCGTCATATCCCAGCGCCGCGAACGCGTTCTCGGGGTTTTTGCCGTGCATTGCATTGTAACCCTTGATGTACTTGACCACCTGCGGTTCCTTGCTCTCGAGTGTCATATGGCTCGTGATGATTACGCCTTCGGCGTGCCGGCCCGCGACCTCGGCGAGAAGCGGTGTATCCGCGCCGTCCTCGCTGTAGATCGGCATGCCGATGCCGCCCTCGCGAATCTGCTTCACGATTATGCCGATGTTGCCGGGAATAGCGCCGACATACACGAAATCGACCTCGTCCTGCCTGCTCTTGAGCCTCGTTACGAGCGCCGAATAGTCGGTCCAGTCCGTCTCGAAGAAGTCTTCGTATATGACCTCGCCGCCGTAATGCTTGAACGCGTCCTCGAAGAACGCGCAGCACGCCACCGAGAAGTCACAGGCGTTGTCGATCCATACCGATACCGTACGCAGTCCCTTTTCCTTGTACGCGTATTCCGCGACAATGGCAGCCTGCGCCCCGTCGCTGAAGCATGCGAGCCATGCGCCGCTCCGCTCCGGGATACGGGGGTGCGTCGCACCCGCGGTTATGAACGGTATTCCGTATTCACGCACGATCGGGGCGGCCGTCAGCACCCAGTGGGTGTCGCAGTAACCGATCACGGCGTTCACGTTCTCCGTCTCGCACAGCCTGACAGCAGCACTCACCGTTTCCGCCTCGTCGGCCTTCGTATCGATACAGACTGCCTCGACCTTCTTCCCGAGTACTCCGCCCGCGTCGTTGAGATCCTTGACCGCGAGCTGAACCGAGTTCCACGCGGGACCGTCGATCGAAGCCCACGGACCCGTCAGGTTCATGAGCACCCCGATCTTCAAGACGTCCTCCTTGACTTCCTCGACTGCGGCAGGCGCAGCCTCTTCCTCAGCCTCCGGGGCTTTGCTCCCGGCGAAAACCATTCCGGCGGCAAATACGAAAGCAATGAGAAGTGCTAGAGACAAAACTCTCTTCATTTCCTTCCTCCTTAATGAGTGTTTTTATTACCGTTACGGTAATATAAATCCCTGTATCATTCCGTGGCTGGGCTCAGCCACATCTCCGGTTCTCCGGAGTTGTTCTTCCTTGCGATTTCCTTTTCCAGAAGTTCCAGGAACGAACCCCTCCTGTACGCGTTGATATGCTCGGAAATACGGTCCTTCGCCTCTCCGTACTCGCCGCGATTCAGGAGATCGGCGATCTGCCGATGCTCCATAGTCCAGGTCCGGACCAGGTCCGGGACGGACCTGTAGATATAGGTATAGCGGCACACGTTCGAGTTGATCGTCTCGTAGAATGAAGACAGCCGTACGTTCTCCGCGGCCTCCACGATCCTGACGTGGAAGGCCTGTATCCTCACCACGAGGCTGAGCTCCTGCGCGGGTGTGGCGTCGGTAAGAATTCTATCCTCGTCAGCATCCTCTATAACGTCCTCGAGCCCTCCCACCTCCATTCTATTTTCCTCGAGTATCTCGACCGCACAGCATTCGGCCATGCACCGTACCTGATACAGCTCGATGAAATCCTTCCTGGATATGGGCGATACGAAGGTGCCCTTCCGGGGTATCGTGTACACGAGGTGCTCTGATTCCAGCCTCCTGAATGCCTCCCGTATGGGCGGACGGGAAATGTCCAGCCACTCCGATATCCTTCTTTCGTCGAGCTTGACTCCGGGCCCGATCTCCCCGGTAATGATCTTGGCCTTCAGGAGCTGAAACGCGCTCTCGGACACGGTGGCTATTTTCACGTCATCTCTACAGGCAATTAATAGGGTAAACTTCGAAACTATCTTTACAGCTTGCAACAGGTATCGAACATGACAATCATTTCCATCTTATTTCATGCGTTACCGACGTTCACCGGCAATAACGTACTTCATGCAGGTGAAAGTCCCCATTATCCCTCTTTATTGAAACTCGAGTCTCTTGAAACTCGACCCCGACATTCGCCTTAATATACTGTAGATTGTAGACCCTGTACGTAATATGTCAACATCTATTTAATCGAAATCCCCGGCAAAGCGCGCGAAGCGCGCGGACCACGCAGAGCGCGCAAAACACGTATGTCAAATACCGCTGTTCATCACGTAGTACGGCCTGTACTCCATCTCGTCCCAGCCTTCGTACCACTTCTGATAGTACGGTTTTATCTTCTGAAGCGTATCCGCGAACGCCCGCTGCTCTTTGCCGATTCCTCGGGAAGCGGCCCTTCGCACCTCTTCGTAGAGACCGTCCACATCCACGGTCAGGAACTTCCGCCCCTCCATGACGACTTTCCCGTCCACCAGCACCGTGTCCACGTGCGAACCCTTTGCGCGGTGTATAAACGCCTCGGCAACAGGCAGGTCAGGTGACACCCATGGATCTTCGGTCACCTCTTTGAGATCGACCAGAATCGCATCCGCCTTCATTCCGGGCTTCAGCTCCCCGACCTCTCCCTCGAATCCGCAGACACGCGCGGCGTTTATCGTACCTATCCCGAGTACGTCGTACGCGCTCAATGCAGGCGTTTCGGAAAGGTTGAAACCGGATACCCGGTGAAGACGGTGTATCAAACGGAGCTCCATGATCGCGTCCTCGTCATCGTTGATCCCCTTGTCGTCGATGCCGAGCGCCACGTTCACTCCGGCCCTGTACAGCTCGTACACAGGTGAAATACCGTTGCGGACCGCAAGGTTGCAGCTCGGGTGATGGGTGGTCGACGACTTCTTTTCTGCAAGCAGATCGATGTCCTCCTGCGTGAGAAACACCGCATGGCCGAGTGTGAGGTTCTCGTCGACGAGGCCTAGATCGTCGAGATGGAAGAGCAGGGACTTGCCGTACTTCTTCAACCCGTAGGCCTTCTGAACCGGCGTCTGCAGCGTATGGATGTGTATCTGCACCTTCCCGTGGGCATCGGCGGTTTCCTTGACCCGCTCCAGGAAGTCGTCCGTGCACCCCTGTACCCAGCTCGGTCCCATGATGATCCGGGTCATGTCGCCGTTATACTTTTCATAGAGCTCTTCGAAGAGCTCTATATATTTATCCACGAAGCCCGACTTGTCGTAGGATACCATGGGAAGGGCGAACTCCCGAAGGTCGGGAGGAAGGGTCTCGATAAAATCCTCCTCGTCCAGGGCGAGCCTGTTCACATTCCTGCCTCCGGGGGAATAGGCGAGCCTGATCCCCGCCTTCCGGTAAGCCTCGATAAACTTCTCCGCGTTCTCGATACGGTTCGGCTCCTCACCCCAGTTGTTGTGGTGCATGGTCGTACACCCGTTTCTCAGGTGGCGGACTGCGCTGAGGGTCGCATTCAGCCCCGGGTCAATACCGACCATGTAAGCCCAGTCGATAAGGGCGTTTTCGAGAAAATCGAAGAGCATGCCCCCCTGTATGAACGTAAGGCCCCCGCCGTGGCTGTGGCCGTCCACGAGACCGGGCATGAGGAGCATTTTTTTATTGCCCTTCACCTCGGCATCGGGGTGTTTTTTTACCAGTCCCTCATAACCCCCGACTTCAACGATCCTGTCTTCCTCAATGAAAACCGCGCCGTTCTCAATAACGCCATCCTCTTTGTCCGCGGCGGACGTTATTACATACCCTCCTCTGATCAGTAGGCTCATCTGATTCTCCCGCTTATGGTTTTCGTCCCGTGCAAGCCCGAACACTCACCATCGCGTACGAGCGGAATTCCCGAGTGTCGTATCCCGGCCATACACCGGTCATCGTTTATTATGTGGAAAATTAGAATTGTGACAACCATATCATAAGTTGTTATTTTTGACAACCTTGAAAAACGGTGAAGGCATCATCACGGGGAACGGATTTTGTAAAGAAGCGATTCAAATTCTCCGGCCCATACCGTAGGTCTTCGTTCGGCCGTCCATAAAGAGGGGCAGCTTCGGCGGTAAAAAGGTGAAGAACACCAGCAGTGCGGCATGCAGCACCAGAAAAAAAATTCCGGCCGCGATGAGTCCGCCGGACGGTCTTATCCGTCTCAGCATGATCAGGCTGACCACCTGGCACAAGACCGCTCCGATGATGTATGAAAAAATATCAAGTAAAAAGATGTTTCGGTGAATGAAAAGGTGATAGCCGTAAAAAAACCCCAGAATAAAGAGCTGGAGGACGAGAATACCGCCCGCCTTTGCCGTAATAAAGACGGGACGCCCGCGGCCGATAAAGGAGTACTCGATTATGGCGTAGACCAGGACGGACCAGTAACCGAGCTTGAGGTGCTCCCACACGCTCTCGTTTACGGGAAAGAATATACCCGCGGCCGGAGCACCCCCGGTCCAGGGATAGATGAAATGGAACAATGAGCCCGCGGCGATGATAAAAAGAATTCCCGAGATTTCCCACGCCATGAGGTTCTGATTCAACATGTCCTCCGGTGAAAGATCCTGTCACCCGGCTCCTGTATTCAATTAGGGTGAACTTCGAGTTTTCATCTTGTACCCTTGGGTAGTTTTAAATATCATAATTATTCGTATTTTGTTTCATTAATTACTGAAGTCCACCGGAACCGGAAATAGTGTGTCTTATTTAGGGTGAACTTCGAGTTTTTCATTTTTACTATGAAATAGTTCTTAAACATGATAATCATCTCTATTTTATTTCATAAAATACTGAAGTTCACCGGCACGAGTATGTCTAATTTATGTGAAAGCTCCACATTATATATATTTATTGAAACTCGAACCCGGCATTCGCTCTCATTATACGCTATCCGAATAAAGACGGTCTATTCTATCATTTTCCTGACAAATTCCCGGACCTCTTCCGTTTCCCACTCCGAACCCTCACGGTGAGCGGAATCCTTTATGGGAAGCTCGAACTCCTCCTCGGAGAGATCGAATTCATCCATGAACAGTTCCTTCTCTATCCCCGTTATCTCCGACACGCTCCTGAATGTATCGCTTCCCTTGATTGCCTCGGGATCGAAAATACCCGTCTCGGCGGTTGTTTCCTCGATGGTCTTCTGCTTCCATTCAAACCCTCCGGTGAAGCTCGCCACCGCGACGACAGCGGCGAAGATCAGCACCGTTATCAGCATGAATAAACCGGACCCGATTTTCGTATCTCTTCGGGTCCCGATATACAGGGTATCCCGGACCGGGCACACGTTTACGCACTCGTTACAGTTGATGCATTCGGAGGACTGCACCTGCTCGACGGCCGAAACTTCTATATCGACCGGGCATACCCGGTCGCACTTCCTGCACTGTATACAGCTGTCAGTGTTTCTTTTCACCCTGAACCTGCCGATCCGGTTTATGAGCGCCAGAAACGCGCCCATGGGACAGAGGTACCGGCAGAAAACGCGTTCGAGAAACATCGACCCCAGGAGAGAGAGGACGAGGACTCCGAACCCGATACTGAACTCCACGAAGAGGTCGGACGAGGTAAGGTGATGATACGCGGCCCACGGATCGTACGGCCGAATGACGAGCGTACCGAGTACCCAGCTCAGCCCGACGAATACGACGAGCATCGCGTACTTGAGGTAACGGGCCGGCCTGTCGACCCCCGGGGAAACCGTGTATCGCTTTTTAAATATCCTTTTTCCGAGCCTGCCGAACAGTTCCTGCAGCGTGCCGAGCGGACAGAGGTATCCGCAGAACGAACGCCGGAACAGCACGGCAAGAACGAGCACTGCGCCGAGAAGGGTGAAGGAGCTCCAGGCGATTCGGCTCAGCATCCTGCCCGTCGTCACGAGCGAGAGCGCCGACTCAATCCCGCCGAAAGGACAGAACGCATCGACACCCGGAGGTTTCCAGCTCGTCGGATGCTGATGGAGTATACCGAGTATCGTTGAAAAAACCAGCACCAGGACGAGAATAACGATCCTGAATGCCCTGTTTCGTTTCTGCACCCGCACGTCGCTTTTTTCGTAATCCATTCACGCACCCCTTTTTTAAACACATCGTATTACAAAAAATTCATTTTTTTATGATCCGCGAGCTTTTATAAGCCGCAAGCCGACCAGCGGCCCGCTATGGCGAGACGGTCCCGCCTCTCTATTCTCCTCGATCCGTTTCGTCGTAGATACCGGGATAGAGCTTGCGGGCGCATTCCGGGCAGAATCCGTGACTGAACAGTATGTTCGCGTATGTGATAAGAAAGGCTTCGACAGGCTGCCAGTCTCCGCTTTCATCCTAACTTCTCCAGTAGGCCCGCCGCGAAAGTTCTTGCCCTCTTGATATCTCTTTTATCCGGCCTTCCCCTGCGTATGCCGCCTATGATTTTCAACGGTCCCGCGGTATCGAATCCACGGCAGTCGAACTCTCCCGCTATGTCCAGGCCCCTTGCAGCCAGCTTCTTTCTCAACGGAACATGGAAGTGTGAAACTCCGAGCCGTATGTTGTGAACCATATTACCCGTGTTCCCTACACCGCTCGTCGAGAAGATGAATCCCCGTTTACCGCGCAGCTCCGGTAATTTGTCAG
>CAYWUT010000023.1:0-38802 GCA_964460545.1 uncultured Spirochaetota bacterium | reverse complement strand
CGGTACGAGCCTGCGGATTTGAATGAGATAGTGACCGACTTTGAAAAGCTGCTCATAAGGACCATCCGTGAGGATATTGGAATCCGGACCGATCTTTGGTCCGAGGCTGTGCCCGTCATGGCGGATACGGGCCAGATCGATCAGGTCATCATGAACTTCGCGGTCAACGCGGCGGACGCGATGCCGGGAGGGGGCTTGCTTACCGTTTCCACTGCGGTCGTGGACCTGGACGGCGAGAACGCCTCTGTTATTGGAATGAAATCCGCAAAATATGGGGTGCTCCAGGTGGCCGACAACGGGTGCGGCATGGACGACGAAACGATCGAGCACCTTTTCGAGCCTTTTTACTCAACCAAGGGAGAGTACGGTACGGGTCTTGGTCTCTCCACGGTGTACGGCATCGTAAAACAGCACGGAGGCTCCATCCGGATACAAAGCGAACGGGACAGGGGCACGGTTTTCACCGTTTACCTCCCCCTGCTCGAAGAGACGTCCGTGAAAAAAGAATCGCGTGGAAAACAGAGTGAAGGCCCCGGCGGATCCGAAACCGTCCTGCTCGTCGAGGACAACGACCAGGTAAGAAAACTTGCATCCAGCATTCTTTTGAGAAAGGGCTATACGGTCATTTCGGCCGAAAACGGAGTAAAGGCCCTTGATGAGCTGGAAAGACACCACGGCCCGGTCGATCTTCTGCTCACGGACGTGGTCATGCCGGAGATGAACGGTAAGGATTTATACACCAGGATAAATCAACAGTACCCGGACATGAAAGTGCTCTACATGTCGGGATACACGGACGAAGTGATCGATCATCACGGAATACTAGATGAGGGAACCGATTTCATATCGAAACCCTTTACGGCGCGGATGCTGGTTTCCCGCGTTCAGGAGGTGCTGAACCGCAGCGACGAAGGCCCCTGAATCCGATATCCCTTCGAAAGTGCATGCCGTCGAATCCGATCTCTTCCGCGCCGCCGTACGCCCTGTCCACCGCCGCCTTCAGCGTATTTCCCAATCCCACGACATTGAGCACCCTTCCGCCGTTCGTAACCAATGATCCGCCGTCCCTCATGGTTCCGGCGTGGAAGACGAGGACATCTTCCCTTTCCCGGAGCTTGTCTATTCCCGATATGATTTTGTGCTTTTCATACCGGCCCGGATAACCGCCCGATGCGAGCACCACGTCGCAGGCAAACCCGCTCCTCCAGCTCAGGGTGATTCCCTCCAGGTCTCCCTCGGAAGCCGCGTAAAGCGCGTCGAAGATGCTCGAGTCGAGCAGCGGGAACACCGCCTCCGCCTCCGGATCTCCGAACCTGCAGTTGAACTCCACGACCGAAGGCATTCCTTCCTTTATCATGAGTCCCGCGTAAATAACGCCCCGGTAGTCGATACCCTCGTTCCGAAGCCCCTCGACAAGGGGCATGAGCACGGTATCGATCACCCTTCCCATGACCGGCGTTTCCGCCACCGGGGCCGGGGCTATCGCGCCCATGCCGCCTGTATTGGGTCCAAGGTCTCCGTCGAATACGGGCTTGTGGTCCTGTGAAGATATGAGGGGAAGGACCCGTTTCCCGTCGCACAGGGCGAGCACGGTCGCCTCTTCGCCCTCCAGAAACTCCTCGATAACCACGCGGGACCCGCTTTCCCCGAACGTCCCGGAAAGCATCGCTCCGACGGCTTCGCGCGCCTCCTCCACCGTCCGCGCGACCACGACTCCCTTGCCCGCGGCCAGCCCGTCCGCCTTCACGACAATGGGGGCCCCAAGCGAAGCGATATGTTCGAGCGCCTCTTTCTCATCGGTAAACTCGGCACTTCTGGCCGTAGGTATGGCCATGGAATTCATAAGTTTCTTCGCGTATGACTTGCTCCCCTCTATGCGCGCGCCTCCCGCGGACGGCCCGAATATCCTCAGGTCCCTCTCCCTGAAAAGATCGACAATACCGTTTACGAGCGGAAGCTCGGGTCCCACCACGGTGAGGTCGATCTTTTCACGGTGCGCGAAGTCAGCAAGCCCGGCGTAATCATCCGCTTTTATACCGGGGTCTGCGGCAAGCCCCTCGCTTCCCCCGTTTCCGGGAGTCCAGAAGAGCTCGAGCGAGGTGTCCCGCGCAAGGGTATGTACGATTGCGTGTTCACGACCGCCCGAGCCTATGACGAGCGCCTTCATGCGATATCCCTCCCTGTAACGCGCCTGTACACCTCCACGTACTTTTCCACCGACTTTTGAACCACGTCGTCGGGCAATACGGGAGCGGGCGGTGTCTTGTCCCAATCCTGCAGGTCGAGCCAGTCCCTTATGTACTGCTTGTCGAAACTGGGCTGGGGACCTCCCGGTTTATAGGTTTCCCTGTCCCAGTATCGCGAGGAATCGGGTGTGAATATCTCGTCCGCAAGAACCACCTTCCCGTCTATCATGGTGAACTCGAACTTCGTATCCGCCAGTATAAGTCCCTTTTCATGCACCTCCCCGAACGCGTATTCGTACAGCTCGATTGATTTCGATTTGAGCAGATTCGCGAGCTCGGTACCGATCAGGTCCCGGACCTCCTGAAAGCTGATATACTCGTCGTGGCCCGACTGGGCCTTTGTCGTAGGGGTAAAGAGGGGCTCCGGCAGCCGGGCCCCCTGTTTCAATCCTTCCGGCAGGGGAATATCGAAGAGGTTCCCGGACTGCTCGTAGCTTCTCCATCCGGAACCGTCTATGTATCCCCTGACAACGCACTCCACCTCGATCATCTCCCCCTTTTTTACGAGCATGCTCCTCCCGCTGAGCATCTCTTTCTCTTCTTCAGTGAGCTGAAGGGGATATTCGTCGACATCGTCCGTGATGAGATGGTTCTCGATGACCTTTTCCGTTTTTCCGAACCAGTACGCGGACAGGGAGTTCAAGACCCTGCCCTTGCTGGGAATTGCGTTTGGAAGCACCACGTCAAACGCCGATATGCGGTCGGACGCGGCCATGAGTATCTTATCGCCGAGATCGAACATGTCCCGGACTTTACCCCTGCGAATGAGGTTCGCGCTTCCTATCGATATTTCACGATAAGCGGGAATATTTTCCATTTTCACCCTCCCTTTTACATGTTTGATTATTTAAACGCCTTATACGCGTTTAACGCGCCTTAACGGGTTTCATACGGTTCCGGGGCGCGGACCTTCCTTCCGTCGATTTGGAGCAAATCACCGCAGAAGCACCTGACCGCTTCCGGGAAAAGCACGTGTTCCTTACTGAGGATGCGGGATGCGAGGTCCTCCACGCTGTCGGAATCAAGCACGGGAACGGTTTCCTGGAAAATGATGGGTCCCGTATCGACACCCTCGTCCACGAAGTGTACGGTGCATCCGGTGTGTTTTACGCCGTAATCCAGCGCCTGTTTCTGCGCGTCGACCCCGGGAAAGGACGGGAGGAGTGCCGGGTGTATGTTTATAATCCTGTTTTCATAGCGGCGTATTATATTGGCGCTCAGCACCTTCATGAAACCCGCGAGTACGATGAGATCTATGCACAGCGGTTCGAGATAGCCCATTATGGACTGAAAATATGCATCGCGTGGTTGTCCCCTTCTCCTCTCGAACACGGCCGTTTCCATCGACTTTTCACGCGCGTACCCGAGACCGGCTGCTGTCGGATTATCTGAAATGACCGCGACGATTCCCCCGTTTACGTCTCCGCGTTCTATCCGTTCCTGTATGGCCATGAAATTGGATCCCCGCCCGGATATGAATACGGCTATTTTCTTTTTCTGCATCCCGTCAATCTCCTGCTTCCACTATCCCGATCATCAAAGCTTTATCTCCCGTTTCCTCAATCGCACGCTCCAGGGAAACCGCGTCTTTCTCCCGTACCACGAAAACGAGGCCGATTCCCATGTTAAAGGTCCTCCGCATCTCTTTTATGCCGATCCCGCCCGCGTCACGTATTATATCGAAAACCGGAGGAACGGCGATTTTGTCCCAGTGAATCCGGGGCCGCAGCACCTTTCCGAGAACACGGGTGATGTTTGCCTCCATGCCTCCCCCCGTTATGTGCGCGATGGCTTTCACATCCACGCTGTCGAGCACGTGGAGTGCGGTGTTTACGTATATCTTCGTCGGCTCCAGGAGCTCTTCCAGCAGTGTCCTGCCAAGCTCCGGATACTGTCTATCATAATCGGCTTCTCCCTGCTCCACCGCCCTGCGCGCGAGGCTCAATCCGTTCGAATGTATGCCGCTCGACCCGAGCCCCATGAGCACGTCGCCTTTCGCGACTCCCGTACCGTCCAAGACCCGGCCCTTTTCCACGGCACCGACCGCGAAACCCGCTAGCTCGTACTCCCCCTTTTTATACATCCCCGGCATTTCCGCGGTTTCTCCCCCGATCAGCGCACACCCGGCCTCCCTGCAGCCTGCCAGGATGCCGTCGATCACGGCCGAAGCGGAATCGATCCGGAGATCGCTCGTGGCCATGTAGTCGAGAAAAAAGAGCGGTTTCGCTCCGATAACGACAATATCATTGACGCACATGGCCACGAGGTCTATGCCGATTGTATTGTATTTACCCGCCCTGCGGGCAAGCATGAGCTTCGTGCCCACTCCGTCCGTGCTCGCCACGAGAACGGGTTCCTCCATTTCGAGGGAGGCAAGGTCATAGAGCCCGCCGAAGAGCCCGATGTTCGTTTTTTCTTCGGCTCCGAGCTTGCTCCTGACCACGTCTACAAAACGGTCGCCCTTGTCAATGTCGACTCCGGACTTCCTGTACGTCAGTCCCATATCTCCCCCTACATCTCGTTAACCCTGAAATCCTCTAGCAGCATCTTCCCCTCTCCGTCGTCCTCGGCGATGGGTATGGGGTAATCACCGTTGAAACACGCGTAGCAGAGACTGTCAAGGGGCTTGCCGACCGCCTTTGAAAGACCTTCGAGCGTTATATAGGTGAGGCTGTCCACCTCGAGAAAATCCCTGATTTTTTCGACGTTGTTCGTGGACGCAATGAGCGTCTTCTTCTCCGAGGTATCTATTCCGAAGAAACAGGGATGGGTGATCGGCGGCGAGCTGATATAAAGATGGACCTCGGCGGCGCCCGCGTTTCGGATCATCCGTATTATCCTCTTGCTCGTGGTGCCGCGAACAATCGAGTCGTCGACCACGGCTACTTTTTTTCCCCTGAGCGTGCTTTCGATGGGATTGAGCTTGATGGTAACCTTGTCCCCACGCTCCGTCAATCCGGGATCGATAAAGGTCCTTCCCACATAGGAATTCTTGAAGAGACCGATTTCGTAGGGTATCCCGGCTTCACGCGCGAATCCTATTGCGGTCGTGACTCCCGAATCGGGAACCGGTATGACGATATCCGCCTCAATTCTGCAGAGCCGCGCGAGCTCCCTGCCCATCTTCTTTCTGACCTCATAAACGCCGATGCCGTCGATAACCGAATCCGCACGCGCGAAGTAAATATACTCGAATACGCAGAGCGCGTTTCGCTCATGCTCCTTGTATATGATCGAATCCACTTTTTTTCCGTCCGTGATGACGATCTCACCGGGACGCACGTCCCTGATAAACCTGGCGTTCATGGTATCGAGCGCGGTCGTCTCGGACGCCGCCACGTAACCGTCGTAAATCATTCCGAGGCAGAGGGGCCTGAAACCATAAGGATCCCTGATTGCAATGAGACGTCCGTCCGCTATCATGACGATCGAATAAGCCCCGCGCAGTTCCTTCAAAGCCCCTAAAACGGCCTCTACTATGTCACGCTCGCGCCTTCTGGCGACAAGGTGCATGATGAGTTCCGTATCCGAGCTCGAACGAATAACGGCCCCGTCTTCAATGAGCTCGTTCCTGAGCTCCTTCGAATTGACGATATTCCCGTTGTGTGAAATAGCCATCATACCGCCCCAGTAACGGGCGATTATGGGCTGTACGTTCTGAAAGTAACCGGAGCCCGTGGTTGAGTACCGTACATGTCCGATACCTATACTTCCGTTGAGGTTATCGAAATCAGACCGGTTGAATACATTCGTCAGAAGTCCGTTTCCGCGCTTGATATTGACGATATCGTCCCGGTATGCCGCGATGCCCGCGCTCTCCTGCCCCCTGTGCTGGAGAGCGTAGAGTCCGCGGTATATGAGAGCGCTCGCGTTGTATTCCCTGTCCCCGGACGCGACCCCGATAATTCCGCAACACTCTTTGGGGCTGTCGTTAAAATCCGTTTCATTTTCCATCCATGACACTCCTGTAACCGGCGCAACTCTTCTTCAATTCCATGCAGTTCGCTTCCCACAGGGAAGATAACGCGAGAGCCCGCTCTTCGGCCCTGCCCGTATAGCTCTGCGGATCACGGGAGAGTTTCTGCCACTGTTCTATGTCTTTCATCGACTTTAAATCCGTGTCTTCCCCTATAACGTCGAAGATCGATTTTCCCTCTTTCTGCGCCCGCAATGTCGCACGCTTCACCGCTTCATGCGCGTCTTCCCTTCCCTTTGCAGCGAGCAGTATGTAGAGGGGCTCAGCCAGGAACATGCCTCCGGTCAGCTCGAGGTTTCTCTTCAAGTTGTCATGGTCAATGACGAGTTTTTTCAGCTGTTTCAAGAGCCTGTCGACCGCGAGCGTAAAACCGGTGAATATTTCTCCGATAAAACGTGCCGATGCCGAATTGGTTAAATCGCGCTGATGCTCGGAAATCTGGTCAAAATACCGTGTTATGATTCGCGGTACGAACTCTTTCCACATCGACTTGACGTGCTCGAAGTTCCAGGGATTTCTCTTGTGCGGCATGGTAGATGACCCGACCTGCCCCTTCTCGAAACGTTCCCCCAGCTCGCCTATCTCGGTTCTCTGGAGATGGCGAAGGTCGTCCCCGATCTGTGCAAGGATACCGAAGCCCGATATGACTCCGTGAACGAGATCGAGTATATACTCCGGCTCGATTATCTGTGAAGAGAAATTCCCCGGACTGAGGCCGAGCTCCGAAAGCACGTCCTCCTCGAACTTCCTCGGGTCCTCGAATACGAGGGATTGCGCGTTGTATGCGCCTACGGCTCCGCTGAGCTTCCCCCTGAGGTTACTCACCGCATCAGCGATTTTCAGTACCCTTCCGCCGAACCGGTCGGCGTATCCCGCAAAGAGGTAGCCGACGGTTACCGGCACGGCATGCTGCCCATGCGTCCTTCCGATCTGAACGGTCTCCGCTTCATCACGCGCCTTCTGAACGAGTATGTCCATGAGCTCCACGCACTTCGGTATGATCACCTTGAAAAAACAGTCCCGCACCCTGAGGGAGAAAGCCGTTCCCGTAATATCCTCCGAAGTGGCGGTAAGATGTATGAAGGGAGCGATTTCCCCGTCGACATACCGCTGAAGAACATTGACGAGGGCCCTGATGTTGTGCCTTGTTTTTTCCTCTTCAGCATAAACCTCCTCAGGTGTGATCGATTTGCATGCCTCGGCCATCTGCCGGCCCGAGCCTTTCGCGACCATGCCGTACCGCTCCATGACCGTAATAAGAGCGGCCTCAACCGCGGCCTCGTACCGTATGACCGATCTTTCCGAGAGGTACGCGGAGAGCAAATCGATAAGTTCGGCGTTCGACCTGTAGTACCGTCCGTCGAGCGGGCTGATATTCAGAAATATGTCCTTCTCCATCAGAAGCTCCCCTTTGCATTGTTTTATCCGTATTGACGGACATTTCCTCATATGTGGAGTCTTTTATTCTTCCCGGAATGCCCTGTCCCCTTCCACAACCTTCTCCACCTGGCTCTTCCTGTAATCGTCCATCCGTTCCTCGAGGGATTTATCGGACAGCCCAAGAATTTCCAGTGCGAGCAGTGCCGCGTTTTTACCCCCGTTCACGGATACGGCGGCAACGGGTATACCGGGCGGCATCTGAACAATGGAGAAGAGTGCGTCAAGTCCTCCCAGGGTGGATTTCGTGCCTGCGGGCACTCCGATCACCGGCTTTGTGGTATGGGATGCTATCGCGCCGGGAAGCGCGGCCGCCATTCCGGCCACTCCGATAAACACCTTCACCCCACGTTCCCCGGCGTCATGCACGTAATCACGCAGGAGGTCCGGGGCCCTGTGTGCCGACAGTATCCGTTTCTCATAGGAGACCCCGAAATGATCGAGGATCAAAGCTATGGATTCGAATACATCCCTGTCCGAGCTGCTTCCCAGTACAACCGCTATTTTACTCATACCGGTTTTCCCCCGAGGAGGTTAAATTTTTCCATCTCTGCTGCAATGCGTCCGGCAAGCTCGCCGGCGATATCTTCAACCTTTATCTCTTCTTTTTTTCCGGACTTCCTGTAAACCAGCTCCACCATTCCCTTCTGCAGACCCCTGTCTCCCACGTTTATCCTGTAGGGAATACCCACGAGGTCGGCATCCTTGAACTTCACTCCGGGACGCAGGTCCCGGTCGTCGAGCAGTACTTCCAGGCCCGTGTCCTCCAGTTTCGCGCACAGGCTGTCGGATATTTCCTTCATCTTCCCCTCATACTTGATGGGAAGAATATATACCTGATAGGGGGCTACGGGGAGCGGCCATACGATGCCGTTTTCATCGTGATTCTGCTCGATTACGGCCGCTACCGTTCGTTCGACCCCGATTCCATAGCAGCCCATGATCGGCCGCCTGGACGAGCCGTCTTCATCGACATAATTAATGTCGAAGGACCGCGAGTATTTATCACCGAGCTTGAATATATGCCCGAGCTCTATTCCCCTGAACATCTCGAGTTGATGCCCGCATTTCGGACACGGGTCCCCCTCTCCGGCGAGCCGAAGGTCCGTGTATTCCGAAACAGTAAAATCCCGCCCGGCATCAACATTGACATGGTGAAAATCCTTCCTGTTCGCGCCCGTTACACTTCCCTTCATGTTTTTAACACTGTTGTCCGCGATTACCCTGATACCCTCCACTCCCACCGGTCCGGCGAAGCCGAGGGGAATGCCGAGATCATTCCAGGTCTCTTCGATGTCCGCCTTTTTGAGCTCCGAAACGCCCAGATACCCTTTCAGCTTCGTCTCATTGACATCCAGGTCTCCCCTTATGAGTGCCATTACGTATTTATTCCTTTCAGCCCCTTCCGTGCCGCCTTCCGAATCGCCGCCGTCCTGCTCCGTCTCCCCAGCGGTGAACAGCATGGTTTTGATGAAACAGTCGGGATCTTTCTTGAGGAAACCAGCCAATCCGTCTATTGTTTTAACATCCGGAGTACTGACCGTATCAAGGGCTCCGCTGCTTTTATCGGAGCGCTTCTCGAGCATGCAGGAAGCCTTCTCGCGATTGGCGACGTATCCGCACCCCGTACATCGCACTATCTGTTCTTCGCCGACCTCGGCCGGGACCATGAACTCCTCGGACTGCGAACCTCCCATGGAGCCTGAATCGGCCGCGACCGGAATGGTCTCCAGTCCGCACCTGGAGAATATCGCGCGATAGGCGTTCGACATATCGGTATAGGTTTTATCGAGCGAATCGGGCCGGTCCGCCCTGTGGAAGGAATACGCGTCCTTCATGATAAAGGTCTTTCCACGCATGACTCCGAAACGGGGTCTTATCTCATCCCTGAATTTCGGTCCTATATGGTAGACTGTCACGGGGAGGTCCCGGTACGATTTCAGATTCTCCCTGATTATTACGGTGAAAGCCTCCTCATGCGTAGGTGCAAGCACGAAGTCCTGTTCACCCCTGTCCTTCAGGCGAAAGAGCTCTGAGCCCATTGAATACCAGCGGCCGCTTTTCTTCCATATATCCCCGGGTATGAGAACCGGCAGGAGGAATTCGTTCCCTCCAATACGATTCATTTCCTCTCGAATAATGGCCTCAACTTTTCGTACGCACCTGAGGCCAAGAGGAAAAAGTCCGTATATGCCGCTCGACAATTTCCTGACGAGACCCGCCCGGAGCATCAGGATGTGACTGTCGATGGCAGCGTCTTTTGGAGCTTCACGAGTTGTGGGTATGAGAGTCCGCGTGTAGCGCATTTCGTCTCCAGTATGGGGGTATTTTATCAGGTTATTCTTAAAAATACAGGGTGAAAAGATAACACGGCCGTGTCGAACCGCAAAATAAAAACAGGAGATAGAGGGGGATGGACGTTCACGAGCCTCGCATCCGCACTTTCAGGCGAATACGAGGCTCGTTATGGTAAAGGAGGTATGCTTTTACTATAGATTGACTTTCTTCTTGAACCTTTTGAACTCGAACTCCTTCCTTCTCAGTATTTCCTTTGATACGACCCTGGCTCTTTTCTTTCTCTTTATGACCCGGTCGATCTTCTGTACGAGCGACATGTCGAGCGAGTGTCCCGCCTTGTACGCGATAAAATGCCCGGCCAGGTTCGGACCGATGAGCGACAGATCTCCTATGAGGTCGAGTATCTTGTGACGTACGGGTTCATTCTCGAACCGCAGGCTCTCATTGACGAGTCCTTCCTTTGTAAAGAGAACGCCGTTGTCAAGGGACCCGCCGAGGGCGAGATTGTTCTGCTTCAACAGTTCCCACTCCTTATCGAACCCGAACGTTCTTGCGGGAGCGATCGACCGCTTGAATGATTCAGGAGAAATCAAGTAATGCGCGGTTTGCGTGCCCACGGCTTTACTCTTTGAGTTGAAATCTATCGTATAGGTTATCTTGAAACTGCTGTTCGGGAGAACGATGAGATAGCTTCCATTCTCTTCCGTCCATATAGGATAGGGAATATAGAAGATGTCGTTGAACGCATTCTGAGACTCGATACCGGCCTTCTCGAGCCCCTCCACGATTTCCATGGAGGATCCGTCGAGTATGGGCATCTCGTTTCCTGAAACCCGAATGTAGAGGTTTGTAATGCCGAGCGCGTAGAATGCGGCCATGAAATGTTCGATAGTCGTTATACTGAAATCATCGTTTCCGATTGTAATGGCGTTTCGAGTATTGAGAAGATTCGACAGGTGAGCCTTTATTCCGTTTTCTATGCCCGTTCCGTCAATAGAGAAGACGAGACCCGTATCCATGGGCGCCGGGGAAAGAACAGCGCGTGTTTTTCCTCCGCCGTGAAGGCCGATTCCCTCAAATGCCACTGAAGAACACAGCGTTTTTTGAAAGTACATCCATTAACCTCTTGTTGTTCATACCGGGTATTTGAATATACCCGTTTGTTTACACTTATATAGCAATATTTATACCAAAGTCTTAATATTCAGAAAAACTAACTCTATATATTACGATAGATAGAAATGGAAGGGACGGAAGGCCGTCTTGATTGGACACCAGATGTGGTACTTTATACACAAAAACGTATTAAATTTTCCACAAAAATCCCTTTGAATCATACCCCGGGAGAGAGATTTTCGTAATTATTTAAATCAACACCGTCCAAGGAAAAATCGTCCGTTTCACTGACCCTGTTCAGGTCGACCTGCGAATACAATATCTCAAGGACACTTCCTTCCCCCGACATCTCAACGACTATTTTCTGAGGAAACTCGATACCCTCAACGGCACGATATTTTTGAAAAAGGACTTCGTACTCGGATTCTTCAAAGCCGTATACGACACGGCTTATGACTTCATCCTTGAAGTACACGCGGTGCTCGCGGTATGCGCCGGCACCCTCGAGAATGAGAACGTCTCCTTCCGTCCTGCAATCCGTGTTTTCAGCATAGACTTTTCCCATGACCGTGGATATGAGGAGCTCGCGCGGGATGTCGAATCCCGTTATCTTCTTCATGTTTATCTCTTCCCACGAAGCGCTGTAATAGGCCTTTCTGTAGTGCATTACCGCAAGTACGGCGCCCCCGTTTCGCGTAACGGTTACAAGCGGTTTATTGAACACGAAATCCGACAGGTCGAGCCTGAACCCGCCGTTTTCTTCGTTCGATAGAACAAAACCGCGGAAACTGAGCGTCCTGTCGGGTTCTCTGTACACGACCATTGCTTCACCCTTCAGCGAGTAAACCCTCCGGTTGTGAACGAGAAGCTTTTCATATAAAATACCCGCCTCATCGGTCGTTTTCTTTGGAGCGGTCGCGCATGATGTGATGAAGAGTGCGCACACTACTAAAAAGGATGAAAGATATGTTTTCAAAAACCCTCCTTACGGGTTTTCTCTATTTTTTCCATTATTCCTTCAGCGGCCTTTAACTCCAGAGCCCTTTTCCATGCGTCAATCGCATCATCGTAATTCTTCAGCTCGTAGTGCACGTCACCGAGGTGTTCGTAGATCAGATAATTTTCTTCATTCGACAGGTCGATGAACTGCACCGCGCTCGTCATGTACTCCAGGGCGCTGCTGAAATCGGCGAGTCGGTAATAAACCCATCCCATGCTGTCGAGGTAGGCGCCGTTATTCGGATCTTCCGAGAGCGCCCGCTCGATATATGTCTTCGCTTCCTCGAGACGCACACCCGTATCTGCAAGGAGATATCCGAGATAATTCAGGGCCGTCGGATTGGAATCGTCGAGCAGGATCGATTTATCCAGGTATTCGATCGCCCTTTGAATATCGCCGTACCGTTCATAGGAAACACCGAGGTGAAAGTAATAAGCCGCATTCTCCTCATCCAGCTCGACTGCCCGCTCGAACGCCTCGATCGCGCCTTCGTAGTCCTCCAGGATCCTGTACTCGATGCCCAGATAGTAAAACAGCTCGGGTTTTTCGGGATACAGCCTTACCGCTTCACGCAGGTACTCCAGCGCCTTCTCGTGGTTGCCTGCCGTATCATGCGCAATACCGAGCTTGACGTATGCCTCTCCCGGGTCCACGGCGTTCTTCACATAGTATTCATACTCCCTTAAAGCCTTGTCCGTATCGCCCATGGCCCCGTGAATATCACCGAGCAGGTACCTGTTATCGAGGTAATCCCGATCCAGCGCCTTTACCTTCAACGCCTGCTCAAGCGCCCTGTCATAGATATGGAGCCTGTAATAATTACCCGCGAGCATGAAACGCCACTTCTTTTCGTCGGGGTCTTCTCGTTTCTCAGCCACACTGACGAGTCCATACGGTGCTATGACCGAATAGGGATCTTCCTCGAGCGCCTTCTCGAAAAGTGATGCCGCCTCGTCCAGCCGGCCCTCATGCAGAAAGAGCACCGCTTTCGTCGTGTCCGAGAGGTCCTCGTGGTTTTCGATTCTTTCCAAAACCGGGATCGGATTCTGCCCCTCTATGAAAAGGTTCAGTCCGTAGTCTTCAAGTGTCGCGTCGTTCAAAAGGTTCCTGTCATCGAGCTCCTTGAAGTATTGAAGCGCATCCGCCGTTCTTCCCCTGCTCAAATAGATATAGGTGAGATAGAAGAGGGCCTTCTCGTTTGAAGGGTCCTTTTCGAGAACGTTTCCGTACATCTTCTCCGCGCTCTCGAGGTCACCTTTTTTTGTGTAGAGAAAACCGAGATCAATCGCGGCTTCAATGAGATCGGGCCTGTATTTCAGAAGCTGTTCATAGGTTTGTACCAGGTCATCATCCCTTTCGAGAACCCTGTAAGATTCGGCGAGGTAATAGAGGAGCTGTACATCGTCCGGCCGTTTCTGAACCAGTTTTTCCAGATAGCCGACCGCTTCCTCATAAGAGCCCTTTCTCGTCTGAATAAGGGCCATGACCTGCATGCCGTCCTCGTTGTCGGGATCGATCTCGAGCGCTTTCCGTGCATACAGCTCTGATTCATCATCCAGGCCCATCATGTCGGATATCTGGGATAAAATGATGTAGAGGAGCGCGGGAGGATCTTCTTCGAACGCCACGCACTGCTTGAACTCCCGGAACGCGGCCGCCAGGTCCTCGTTGTACAGGTAGTAGAATCCCATGGAGAAGGAATCGAGTGGAGAGGGTGGGGAGGCCCCGAGGTCCAGCGGCAGCACGAATGCGGCCGCCGTTATAAGTATGACAAGCAGTTTCTTCATTGTGATTGATTCGGAAGAGACTTACCGCCGATTCGGAACCTTTAAAAGGTCGCCCGTACGAATCTGCCGGTCACGGGAAGAGTGCCGATGAGCGGCTTTACATACTCTCCGAACTTTCTCTCGTCGATAACGGCGTTCTCAGATATCCACTCACGCGGAAAGTTCTTTGTGTGCTTCTGGACGCTCTGCAGAGGAGTAACGGCTGTCTCTATACCGTAAATACCGCTCATGTCCTTTCTCTTGATTGCGATGCTCCCCTCGTCGAAGTTGTCCTGTACAGCGGCTATAACGGCGTCGACCCCTACCCTATAGGCTTCTTCGGCATCGGTTTCGGAGATGGCGAGGGGAAATGAACGCTGAGGGTATCCGAGGGTATCCGAACGAACACGCTTGATATTAAGCGAACTCTTTACAATGAGAGCGAGAATATCACCCATCATCCCGGATCCGCTGAGGCTTACATTTCCGTGGGAATCGAGCTCGACCGCAGTGCCATTGGATTTGGGCATGTACTTCTCCGGAAGCTTGAGCTGCATAAATTCCAGCAGCCATTGCGAAATGTATTCCGGTTTTTCTCCCTCTTTCAGGTTGTATATACCCTGCCGGTTGATTCCCTCCGACACGGCGATGAGCGCTCTGCCGTGCTCCTTGTAGGTCCGATCCACGTCTTCAAGAAATTTGTCCAGGTCAAAGGGAAGCTCGGGAATGTATACGAGATGAGGGCCGTCTTTGGGATACTGCCGCGCCATGAGGCTGGAAGCCGTGAGGTAACCGGCATTTCTTCCCATAACGACATTGATCTTCACGCCCTTGAGCGCCCGATTGTCCTCATTATCGCCGATGAACGCGCAGGTGACGAAACGGGCCGCGCTCCCGAAGCCCGGGCAGTGATCGGTAACGAGCAGGTCATTGTCTATTGTCTTGGGTATGTGCACGACGCGAAGGTCGTAACCCTCATGCGCGGCGAAGCTGTTGATGATATAGGCCGTCTCAGCCGAATCGTTTCCGCCGATATAGAAGAAGTATCGCACATCCATCTTCTTGAAGTTGTCAAAGATTTTCCTGATTTCGTCCTTCGATGGCTTGTGTCGCACCGATCCGAGGGCGGCCGCGGGTGTTTTCGCTATCTGGTTCAGAACGAAGTTCGGCTGATCGAAGAGCGGTACGTACTCGTTCTTCAGCATTCCCTGTACTCCATGACGCGCCCCGTAGAGCTCCAGTATCTCCGCGTGCTTACGGGCCTCCATAATGGCGCCTATAAAGCTCCTGTTGATAACTGCAGTCGGTCCACCCGACTGACCGATGACTGCGTTTCCCCGCGGACCCGGCATTGTTTCCTCCCCGCTGTCGTTGTTATGCTTAATATATATAATACAGGGGTAATGAAAAAGGAAATAAGGAACGCGAAGCTACATCCGTATCCTCTTGCTGAAAAGAGGCTCCGGGGAGGCGGCATAATAGAGTTCGACCGTGCCCGAGTAAGGCAGCTCGGTCCGGTCAAAGAGGAAGACAACGGTGGTGATTTCCGAAGGCGGGAGTACGTCCACTCCCAGCTTTCTCTCCCTTGTCACAACATCATCCCCGAGTACCATCCTGAGAATTACCTGAGTATCAGGGTCCACGCGCAGGTCATAATCCGTGGAGTTCCGAACGGAAAAGCCGACAAGCAGCCTGTCCCCGCTCATACCGGCGACATTCATCTCGCAAATAAGATCTCCCACCCTCTTTTCCAGGGACACCTTTGTAGGGCTGCTTAAAAAATAGAAGAGTATGAGGATAAAGAGAAGGTCCGCTCCGATTATGATAAACCGGATTCTCCGCTTTCTTTTTTTTAAAATTCGGTCCGGGTCGAGCCTCGCCGAGCTCCGTTTGAGCTTTGAAACGCGGCCCGTTCTAGAATAATGGAACCGTACAGTGCCCCCCTCGGTATTTTTCGTATTGGAAGAATTGTCGGGGTTTTCCCTCATTCAGCAGCTCCGCATCCTCTTGAAAGCGGCGGGGAGAGCTTCAATCAGGTCAGGAGCGCGTACGCAATCCTCGAAACCCGTTTCGCAGCCGATTCTTCCGCATTCGGTATGCAGGTAAACGCCCGCCACCGCGGCCCCTTCCGCTGACAAGCCCCTGGCCATGAGCGAACCGATTATGCCTGCCAGCACATCGCCGCTTCCGCCTTTTGAAAGACATGATACACCCCCGTCATTCACAAAGAGCGACCCGTCCGGACATGAAACGAAAGTAACGGCATCCTTCAGAACCACGGTCACACCATGCTTTACGGCGAAATCCAGGGCGATCTTTCTTTTATTTTTCTTTACATCCTCCTTTTTCAATCCGGTGAGCCTGCTCATCTCACCTATATGCGGAGTAATGACGACCTCGCTTTCCACATTTTTCAGTATGCCGGGATCCTCCGCAAGATTATTCAGACCGTCGGCATCGATAAGCATCTTCTTCCCAAGCCGAAGCAGCCGCTTCATCAACCCTGCGGCGGTTTTAAACGTCCCCATTCCCGGACCGACCACGAGTGTGTTCTGGAAAGAGAAAAGAGACGCCAGATCTTCAATCCCGCCGAGCTCCTCAACAGCAGCCGGTAGATACCCGCCGATGATCTCGTCGGGCTTGGTTAAACGAGCGTCCCTTGAAAAAACGGTGACGAGCCCGCAGCCGCACCGTGAGGCGGCACGCGCCGCGAGCAGTGATGCGCCGGTATACCCCCTCTTACCCGCAAGAATTCCGAGATGCCCGTAGGTGCCTTTGTATGAATCCTTTTTCCTCCGGGGTACGAGGCAGTCGGCCAGCGAGGCGTCTATGAAAAACGCGCGTGACGCGACGGACTGGACAACATCGTGCGGGAACCCGATATCCACGATCCTGATCCTCCCGCAATAGTCCTTTGCCGGAAAATCGAGGAGCCCGTACTTCATAAGTCCCACGGTATAGGTGGTGTCGGCGCGTACGGCCCTTATTTTTCCTCCGGAACCGTTTGCATCAATACCCGAGGGAGTATCAACGGAAATGACGGTTTTATTTGCTTCATTGATCAGATCGATGGCCTGCGCGATCATGCCTCTCGGGGTTCCGTGAAAACCTATGCCGAGAAGTGCGTCAACAATAAACTCTTCTGAATTAACGGACCGCTTCACCCTTTCGAAATCCGCGTCACTGTCGACAACTTCCGCTTTAATGGAATAGAATTCCAGCCGCCGCCAGTTCTGCAGGGCCGTGGAGCTCAGCTTCTTTTCAGGAGCGAAGAGGTACACGCGCGGGTCGAACCCGTTCCGCTTGAGCAGCCGTGCTACGACGAATCCGTCACCTCCGTTGTTGCCTCCTCCGCAGAGCACCCCGATTCGCACACCCGGACGAAGCGAATAATCGTCTATAAACGCGCGGGTGATCTCGAACCCGGCGTTCTCCATGAGCAGCTCGCCGGATATGCCGCACTCCTCTATGGTTATGCGATCTATCGTCTTCATTTCATCCCGATCAACGATTCGCATTTTTAAACCCCTCGACCTTTTCGGATATGAACCCCTTCAGCGTCACCTTTTCATCCTTGCTGCTTATGAGCCGGTCGCTTCTCCACCGGTAGAAATGTACATACGTATCGTCGACCTTGATTGCGGACACCGAACCGTCCTCCGATACGTGTACGTTCATCCATATCCCGTCATTCTCGAACGCGAAACTCCGCTTTGCGATAACGTTTCCGTCCTGCTTGAATATCGTTACAATGGCCTTGTTCTCATCCAGGTATTTCCAGAGGAAACCGTTGGAGGCGCCGTCCATGCCGAGGAATTCCTCCGTGCTCTCAACGGCACCGCCGAGCGGAGTTCCCCATTTGAAGGTTCTGCTGACCGTTTCCCGCTGGAGGTCATAATACACAAGCCTGTAACCGAGGAGGTCGCGCATGGTCCGCTTCTCCTGTTTTGAGGATCCCCCTCCGGATGAGTTATAGTCCTCGATTTCTATCTCCTCTCCCCAGAGGTCCTCCTCTTTTTTCATCCTCTTCGTATCGTAAGTCGTTTCATAGTAGGAGACCCAGTATACGAGCTCATCCTCGTTTCCGGTGGGCATGGTATCCATGACGAATACGGCCCTTTCCTCCTCCTCTTCCTCCTCGACAATATCCTCCCGGGTAACGGTGCATTTTGAGATCAGCTCCCCGTTCTCACTGTATTTATAACTGTTCCAGCTCTGCCAGTCGTCCTCCGCCGTTATTACGATAAGGTTTCCGTTTTTATCCACATCGATCCGGTATATATAGTAAAAGGGGTCGGAATCCACACCGCCTATACCGATTTTATGAATAAACGACCCTATCCTGTCGAACTTCAGTATGTATGATTTGTAGATTTCCTCGTACTCCGTTTCCTCTTTTATTTCCTCGTCAAAGCTCAGAATATCGATGAATGATTCCTTCTCCTCCTTGTACAGCTTTTTATCCTCGACGTAAATATTATTCTCTCCGTCAACCGCTATGTCACCGATCAGGCTGAAATCGTAATAACGCCTCTGCTTCGTCTTCAAGGTGTTCACGTCCCCGGCCCCCTCCTCGTTTCCCTTGGAAATAACGAGTATGACGTCGCCGGGCGTTGTTATTTTCATGATTTTCCGGTTGACGTCATCGACCATGAAAAAGAACCCGTTCTTGAAAAGCATTCGGCTGGGGCCGATAAATCTCCCGCTTTCCTCACGAATAATTCCGATTTCCTCGTCTCCGCTTCCGATGGGTACGGCAAAGAGGCCCTCTTTTTTAAGCTCTACTATCTGTCCGCCGCCGCACCCCTGCCATACCAGTACGACAGCGGCCAGTAATGCACAGATGGCTGTATTGCGAAATCTCACGATTGTCCTCCGTCACTCTATAGTAACAGTTTTTTCGGTTATTAAACACCGGAAACCGAGGGCGGAGATTCCCCGCTTTCCGGGATTGCATTGATTTTTAATAACCCGTATAGTACATTCGTTTTATGAAAAATCCCATTGTCACGGTATTCGGGAGCAAGAACGACAGAGAGATAAAAAACCTGCTCCCGCTCGTGAAAAAAATAAACGATCTTGAAGCCGTTATCAAACCGCTTTCCGATGAGGAGCTGAAAGCGAACACCGGGATATTCAGAAACCGGATCGAAGCGGGAGAAACCCTCGACGACATACTTCCGGAAGCCTTTGCCGTAGTCAGAGAAACGGCACGGCGTACGGTCGGCATGAGACATTTCGACGTCCAGCTGATGGGCGGAATCGTGCTCTACCAGGGAAAAATCGCAGAGATGAAAACCGGTGAGGGAAAAACCCTTGCGGCAACCCTCCCTCTCTATCTTATCGGACTCGAGGGCAGGGGTGCCCACCTTATAACGGTCAACGATTACCTGGCAAAGCGTGACGCGCGCTGGATGGGTCCCATATACGAGTTTCTGGGACTCAGCGTCGCGGCCCTCTATCATGACATGGACCACGAGGAGCGGGTAAAGGCCTATAATGCCGATATAACGTACGGCACGAACAATGAGTTCGGCTTCGACTATCTCCGCGACAACATGTCGGATGATGCGGGATACAGGGTACAGAGGGGTCATCATTACGCTATCGTAGATGAGGTGGACAGCGTGCTCATAGACGAGGCGCGAACTCCGCTCATCATCTCCGGTCCGGCCGATTCCGATTCAGGTCCGTTTTACGAGCTCAATCCAAGAGTCGCCAACCTGGTAAGCAGACAGAAATCTATAGTCAACCGTTACCTGAAGGAAGGCGACAGGCTGCTCGAAGAGGACCGTGAAGAAGCGGGCCGCAAGCTGCTCGCTGCACAGAAGGGTGACCCGAAAAACAAGAGGCTTCTCGAACTGAAGGAGAACCCCGAGAATATCCGGCTCATTCAGAAAACGGAGTTTCTCCTGAACCAGTCGAAGAGCATATCGGAGCTGGAGGAGGAGCTCTACTTCGTAATCGAGGAAAAGGGACACTCCGTTACCCTGACCGAACGCGGCAGGTCCGCGCTCGCTCCTTCAAATCCCGAAAAGCTCATACTCCACGATTATACGGACAGGATAGCCGAGCTCGAGGGTGAAGGACTGGCAGGTGAAGATCTTATTCAGAAAAAGGAGCAGCTCGAACAGGAGTATCTCGATGCGAGCGCCAAGCTGCACGTTATAAACCAGCTCCTCAAGGCCTATGCGCTCTATGAAGAGAACGTTGAATACGTGGTACAGGACGGCAGGGTCTTAATCGTCGACGAATTTACGGGCAGGCTCATGCCCGGAAGACGGTACGGAGACGGCCTCCATCAGGCAATCGAAGCCAAAGAGGGAGTTACCATCGAGCGCGCCACCCAGACGCTGGCGACCATCACGATACAGAACTATTTCCGCCTCTACGAAAAACTTGCCGGTATGACCGGAACAGCGGAAACGGAAGCGGAGGAATTTTCGAAAATTTACGGCCTCGATGTAATGGTAATCCCCACGAATGAGCCGGTAGTCCGAATTGATCATCCGGACCGTGTGTACAGGACTTCCAAGGAAAAGTGGAAGGCCATATCGGACGAGATCGAAGAATGCTATTCCAGGGGACAGCCCGTACTCGTCGGTACGATCTCGGTTGATAAATCGGAGCTCCTTTCAAAAATACTGAAAAATCGCAAAATACCCCACGCGGTACTGAACGCCAAGCATCATGAAAAGGAAGCCCATATCATTGAGAATGCAGGTGAGCAGAAGGCCATTACGATCGCGACGAACATGGCGGGGCGGGGTACCGACATCAAGCTCGGTGACGGTGTTATCGATATCGGCGGACTGCACATTATAGGAACCGAGCGGCATGAAGCGAGAAGAATCGACAACCAGCTCAGAGGGAGAAGCGGAAGGCAGGGAGATCCCGGCTCGTCGAGGTTCTACCTCTCGCTCGAGGACGATCTCATGCGTCTCTTCGGTTCCGATAAAATCTCGAATGTCATGCTCAAGATGGGAATGGAGGAAGACCAGAAAATCGACTCGTCCATAGTGAGCAAGGCGATCGGCAAAGCTCAGCAGAAGGTGGAAAACAGGAATTTCGAGATCAGGAAACATCTTCTCGAGTACGACAATGTGATGAACGATCAGAGGAACCTCATCTATTCCAAGAGGGCCCAGTTTCTGGATGACGGCGATTCCTTCGAGCCTATACGTGAAATGATTCGGGACCTCATTCGGAGTGAGCTCGATGAGCTCGATCTGCCGAAATCCGGAATCGGCCCCGTCGAAATGGAGCAGGTTCTCTTATGGCTCTCGGATATTACCAGAAGAAAGCCCGATGCCGAAGCCCTGGATATACACGGGGAGACAACGCTCGATGTATTGAGTGAGAAGCTCTACGATTATATAAACGCGGGACTCGAAGAGAGAAAGCAGGAGCTCGGCCCCGAAATAGCGCCCCAGGTCGTACGCTTTCTCGCTGTAAGGGGAATCGATAAACTATGGAAAGAACACCTCTACGAGATGGACGGCCTGCGCGAGGGGATCGGGTACCAGGCCTATGCGCAGAAAGACCCGCTCGTCGAGTATAAGTTCCAATCCTTCAACATATTCCAGGATCTTATAAAGAACATCAATACCGATATAATTAAAAACATCTTCAGGGTTCGTATCGCACCCAGCCCGAAGCGGCCCGCCATATGGCGTATCAACAAGACCCAGCACGCGGAACACGGCCAGTTCGACGCCTGGAACGGAGGGGCCCGACCCGCTTCAACTGATCCGGGAACCGTACCGGCAAGGGACGAAGGGGGGGTGGTTCCGAAACAGCGTACACAGGTCATTGTCGGCAAGAAGGTCGGCCGAAACGATCCGTGCCCCTGCGGCAGCGGCAAGAAATACAAGTACTGCTGCGGTAAATAATCATACTGAAAGCGAACATCCGTTCACGGGGAGACGGCAAATCCCTTTCCCGGCCGTCCCTTCTACATGCGCCTCGATACAGGTTCTGCATCCGTTTTCCTATCCGGGTTTTCGGCCGCCGGTTCTTGAGCCGCAAGCACCGATGTACCCGTAATAAAGGTGAGATAGGAGGGTATGAGCGGGAGAACGCAGGGAGAGATAAAGGAAATGAATCCGGCGAACAGCGCTATCAGAAGGGAAATGTTATCCGACTGAATAAGTGAAACATCGGGTATAAAGGACAGGAACCGTGAGAGGGCCTTGAACTGTCCGAGCACGAGCGCGACACCGATCGCGAAGAGAAGGGCCGCGCTCACGATCTTGACGGTTCCCAGATGTTTTTTCAAGAATTTCGAAAAAGAGAGGAAGGAACCGAACAGCAGTACTGCGAAGAGAAAGGGTACGCCGAGCCCGATCGAATAGGCGGAAAGGAGGGCCACTCCCTTGAGTGCCGTGTCCTTTGTGGCGGCCAGTATGAGAACACTTGACAGGATCGGTCCGATACAGGGTGTCCACGCAGCGGCAAAAGTAATGCCCAGGATGAAAGCTCCAAAAATCCCCCTGCCCCCCTTTCCGAGAGAAGCCTTTCTCTCGTAATTCAAAAATGGTATGGTAAAGAGGCCGGAAACCTGAATCGCCAGAATGATGATTATTATACCGCCCGCGAGTGTGATAATCCTCCTGTACCGGTAGAGGGCCGCGGAGAGTGAGCTCGCCCCTGCTCCGAGTATGACGAATACAATCGTGAAACCCAGAATAAAGAAGAGGGTGTTGAACATGCTTTTCTTCAGCAGTGTGGAAGCCATAGGACGCCCCGGGTTATGTAATTTTTAAAAGACAGGCACGCAAACTTTCACTCGTCAAATCTCAAAACAAACTCCTGCCTTATGGTTTCTACCTTAATTCATCAACGACTGAAGGGCCATGTTTAAATTAAAAACCGTTGTCGTTTGTAAATTCCATTATAAAACCATAATCCACCTCTAACCGGAAAGCACCGGGAAGATGCTCCAAAGCGCACGTCTCGGTTCATTATTTGATAATTTTTTATAAAATAAAAAAATTACTCCGTTTAAAAGAATTTACTCCTTGTTCCGGCCCTTTATCATCGATAATAAAATCAAACTATGTTTCCGATTCCTTTTGACAGTGCCAGCTCTTCGGCCTACAATGAATAATATGCATGATTCTATCCAGACATACGTTCCCATAGACGTCATTGAAGAGACGCTCATACTGGGCGAGGGTTTTAAAACCGAGTATAAAAAAACGATTGAATCATCCCAGTCGGTCGCTCGAAGTATATGCGCATTCTCGAATGCCATGGGCGGAAACATCCTCATCGGAATAGACAGCAGGGGAAGACCTTTCGGTGTTTCCGATAAAAATGCCGAGCTGTCGAAAATTGAAGAGGCACTCTCGATTATCCTGCCCAGGCCCGTTGTTTCTATTCAGAGTTCCTTCATTAAGGACAGGGAGCTGTTACTTATCAAGGTAAGGGAAGGTGAGAAAAAACCCTACTTTATCAGTACCGGCCATGACCCGACCGCGTTCATCAGAACAGGTACCGTAAATACCAGGGCCACCCGTAAAACGCTTAAGTACTGCGTGAACATGAAATCGGATTATTCAAGAAGAACGAAACATCTCTCCAAGGAAGAGCTTATCATATACGACCTCTTTGAAATCGAACAGAACCTCGCACCCGAACAGATAAAGTCACAGCTCCAGTTCACGAACCGGAAGATAAGAAAATCCCTCCGTATCCTCCAGAAAGCCGGGCTCATCGAATCCGATTCGTACCGCTCGGGCTCTTACTACCGTATCGACCCCCTCACCTAAATATTTGCTTTGGAATCTTTTTTAACGTATTCTGATTAATAATGTTTTTATAAAGATTATTACGGGGACATCGTGATAAGCGTCATAATCCCCACCTATAACAGGGCCGGGGTATTGAAGAGAGCGGTGGAATCGGTATACACCCAAACCTTCACGGATATTGAGATAATAATCGTTGACGACGGGTCATCGGATTCCACGCCCGAGCTCATCGGTTCCCTGGACTTAGCCCCGCGTTTCATACGTATCCCGCATTCCGGGGTCAGCAGGGCGAGGAACGTAGGTATAGATGCGTCCCGGGGCGAATGGATAGCATTTCTCGATTCCGACGACTACTGGCTTCCCGGTAAGCTCAGGAAACAAATGGATTACCTGCGGTCCGCTGTTCCTCCGGACGGAACGGAAAGCTACCTCGTTTGCCACACGAATGAAGTGTGGATCAGGAACGGAAAGAGGATAAACCAGGGAAAAAGACATGCCAAGAAAGAGGGATGGTTCTTCCTGCCCTCTCTCAATCTCTGTTTAATAAGCCCGTCATCGGTACTCATTCACCGCAGCGTTCTCCGGGCCACCGGATACTTCGACGAAGGTTTCAGGTTTGTCGAGGATTACGATCTCTGGCTGAGGATAACGGCCCGCTATCCCGTGGGTTACGTGGACGAAAAACTTGTCGTTAAAACAGGGGGACATGAGGATCAGCTCTCCCGTCAAATAAACGGAATCGAGGGACACAGGCTTAGGGCCCTCCGCAAGCTCATTCTGAGCGGCGGTCTTGAGGATGATTTCCTCGAAGAGGCGATCCGGGCGTACACCCGCAAGGCCGATATTTACATTCGGGGATGCAGGAAGAGGAACAGGGCGGATGAAGTCCGTGCCGTATCGCGCGACCTCCAGAAAATAATCCGGAGCTGCACCAAATGAAAAAAATACTGATCGTTGACGATGAACCGTCCATACGGGAGCTGTTGTCCGTTATGCTGACCGACCGCGGTTATACCATATCAGCGGCCTCTGACGGTATGGAGGGTTTCGAGCTTTTCAAATCCTTCAATCCCGATATTGCAATAACCGATGTCAGAATGCCGCGTATGGACGGATTGACATTGACCAAGCAAATGAAACAGCTGCGCGACGATATCGACGTCATCGTCATGACCGGTTTTGGAACGGAGGAGCTCGTAATCGAAGCGCTTCGGGCGGGCGCATCGAACTATCTCAAGAAACCCATTGATTTTAAGGACCTCCTGCGTATTCTCGAAAACACACTTTTTAAAAGGAAGCACAGGGAGCGTCTCGATATCAAGCGTGATGTGGTGACCCGTGAGGAAAAAACTATTGTAATCGGCAACACTATCTCGGACGTGTGGGGCGTGGTCAATCAAATTATACTGAATATACACTCTGAAACCCCGCACGGCATCCTTGAGGGTTTACGCGCCGGTCTCTATGAGATCATAATCAACGCCATAGAGCACGGTAATCTCGGTATAACCTACGAACAGAAAACCGAGGCGCTGGCCAGGAGCGCTTATCTCGAGATCATTGAAGAAAAAGCCCGTGCTGCTGAAGAAGCCGGTAAAAAAGTGACTATTCACAGTAAATATGACAAAGAACGCCTGTCGGTTGAAATACGTGACGATGGGGCGGGCTTCAACATTCACGATCTTCCGGATGTACTCCATCCCGAGATGATCATGTCCGCGCACGGGAGAGGCATTTTACTGACAAATCTCTACTTCGACAAGGTACTGTACCGCGAGCCGGGCAACACTGTCCTGCTCGAAAAGAACCTCGGCGGCTGATTGAATCCACAGCATTTAATGGACGTTGGGGAGCTCGCGAATTCCTAAGGGGTCCGGTGGACTCCATGCGTGTTATGTATTCGACGGCTTCTAGTGCACGTCGGGGGGACCGGTGGACTCCATGCGGGTTGTATACTCGACAGTTTCTAGTGTACGCCCAGCTTTTCCTCGCCAGCCACTTCGATACCCTTTTTTTCCAATACCGATATCGCTTTGTCGGGATCCTCGAACCTGAATATGAGAAGTGCCTTGTCCTGCGGCTGTTCAAAGAACGCGTACATGTATTCCACGTTAATTCTTTCAAGACAGAGGGCCTCCAGCACCGTTGCGAGCCCTCCCGGCCTGTCCGGCACCTCAACCGCCACAACAGCGGTTTCCTTGACGATAAACCCCCTCTTCCTCATCACCTCTTCCGCTTTTTCGATATCGTCGACAATCATGCGCAGTATACCGAAATCGGAGGTGTCCGCCAGTGAGAGAGCACGGATGTTTATTGCATTCTCACCGAGTGCCTCGGTGATTTCCATTATCCTGCCCACCTTGTTTTCGAGGAATACGGAAACCTGACGTATGGTCATCTCCCCCCCCCTTCGAATTCTTCTTTCTGAGAACCGTCAATCACACTCTGCTGGTCAGAGACTTCTTTTGTCTATTACGCGCTTCGCTTTGCCTTCAGACCGGGCGATTGTCTTGGGCTCAACGAGCTTGACCCCGATCTTGATGCCGAGAACGGACTGTATCTCCGACTTTATAATATTCTCCGTCCGTTCGAGCTCCTTTATTTCATCCGATATCATCCGTTCATTCATTTCAACCATGACCTCTATTTCATCGAGCGTACCGACGCGGTCGACGACGATCTGGTAATGCGGCTGCGTGCCCTCGATGCGTACAAGCACCTCCTCGATCTGCGAGGGGAAGACGTTGACGCCCCTGATAATGAGCATGTCGTCGGTTCTGCCCATGATTCTCTTTATCCGAGTCGAGGTCCTGCCGCATCCGCACTTCTCCGGAATGAGGGAGGTAATGTCCCTTGTCCTGTACCTGAGGAGGGGTGTTGCCTCTTTTGTCAGCGTCGTGATTACGAGCTCACCCACCCCGCCGGGAGCCAGGACTTTGCCGGTCGCGGGGTCGATAATCTCCGGGTAGAAGTGGTCGTCGCAGAGGTGCAGCCCGTCCTTGTACTCGCATTCGTTCCCCACGCCCGGTCCGATGATTTCCGTTAATCCGTATATATCGAGGGCCATGAGCCCGAGACGGGTTTCGATCTCTTTGCGCATGTTGTTCGACCACGGCTCGGCTCCGAAATTGCCCGCCTTGAGCGAAAGTTTTTTCATATCGATGTTCATCTCTTCACCCACTTCCGCGAGGTAGAGGGTGTAGCTCGGAGTACACGTCAGAATCGTGCTCTTGAAGTCCTGCATAATCATTATCTGACGCTTGGTGTTTCCTCCGGATATGGGAATGACCGTCGCGCCGATGCTCCTCGCCCCGTAGTGGACACCGAGCCCTCCCGTAAAGAGTCCGTACCCGTAGGCGTTTTGCACGACGTCAAGGGAGGTCGTTCCGCTCATAGCCAGGCACCGGGCCATTACTTCGCTCCAGAGCGCGATGTCGTTTTTCGTATATCCGCCTATTACGGGTTTTCCCGTAGTCCCCGATGATGTGTGCGTTTCCACGACGTCGCTCATGGGCACGGCGAACATTCCGAAGGGATAGTTGTCCCGCAAATCGTTCTTCGTGGTAAAGGGCAGAAGCTCAAGGTCCCTGGTGCTTCGAATAGATGAGGGCTTCACCCCCCTCTCATCCATCTTCCGCCTGTAAAAGGGGACTCGTTCATAAACGTGCTCGACGAGGTCCTTCAGAGAACCGTTCTGTAAATCCGTTTTCTTTCCATCGGCCAGTGTTTCTCTCTCTTTATTCCATATCCGCATCATCTTCCGCACCGCCACATGGGGTAAGTAGTGAGCTCTTGGCCGATTCTATACCGGCCCTGAATGAAAATGCAACCAAAAGCTGAAACGATTTTACTCGAGTGCGTGCTTCAGTATTTCATTTACTATACCGGGGTTGGCCTTGCCTCCCGTTTTCTTCATAACGAGACCCACGAGGAAACCGAAGGCCTTCTTCTTTCCTCCCCTGTAATCCTCCACGACCTTCGTGTTTTCACTTATAACAGCCTCCACGATCCGGGCGATTTCATCCCTGTTGGTTACCTGTTTCAGGCCCTTCGCATCGACGATCGCCTCAGCGCGTTTTCCGGACGCGGCCATATCGTTGAAGACCTCCTTGGCGATCTTCCCGGAAATGACTCCCCTGTCCATAAGCTCGAAGAGCTCCACGAGCATATGCGGCGTTACGGTAAAACGGTCGATACGGATCTTACGCTCGTTAAGGACGCGTATCGTTTCACTTAATATCCAGTTTGCCAGCTTTTTCGGCTTCCCGTACTCCCCGGCCGCCTCTTCGAAGTAATTCGCCAGAAACGGTGAAGAGCAGATATTTGCCGCGTCATACTCAGTCAGGCCGTAGTCCCTCACAAACCTTCTTCTCTTGCTTTCGGGAAGCTCGGGCAACGAACTGCGGATGGAATCTATAAAATCCTTCTCCAGAATGACGGGAACGAGATCCGGATCCGGAAAGTATCGATAGTCGTGCGCTTCCTCCTTGGAGCGCATGGATACCGTCGCGTTCTTATTGGGATCGAAGAGACGAGTTTCCTGTTTCACTATGCCTCCGCCGCGCAAAACCTTTGACTGCCTTTTGATCTCGAACTCGAGTGCGCGCTTCACATTGGCAAAGGAATTCATGTTCTTTATCTCCTGCTTCACGCCGAGAGCCCCGGCTCCCGACTCACGAAGCGATATGTTCACGTCCACGCGCAACTCACCCTTTTCCATGCTGCAGTCGGAAACACCGCTGTACTGCATTATCTCCTTTACCGCTTCCAACAGGAGGCACGCCTCCTCCGGAGTACGTATATCGGGTTCGGTGACGATTTCAAGGAGGGGGACCCCGCACCTGTTGAAATCCACATAGCTCGGTCCTTTCGGGTCCTCGTCGTGAACGAGCTTGCCCGCATCCTCCTCGAGATGGGCCCGCGTAATCCTGATCTTCCTTGTTTGGCCGCTTTCTGTAGTGATAGTGATATGTCCGTTGACGTTTATGGGTTTTTCATACTGTGATATCTGGTACGCCTTGGGAAGGTCCGGATAGAAGTAGTTCTTCCTTGCAAAAACTGAAAAAGAGGCGATTTCACAATTAAGCGCGATACCGGCCGTCACCGCCTTTTTCACGGCTTCCGCGTTCAATACGGGAAGCGCTCCGGGCAGGCCGAGGCAGACGGGGCAGGTGTGTATATTGGATTGTTCATCGAATTCCGTACTGCATCCGCAGAATGTCTTGGTACGGGTATTGAGCTGTACGTGTATCTCGAGACCGATAACGGCTTCAAAGTTCATCATAGTACCTGCTCCACAATGGAGGCGCCGGTGAATATATCCCCTTCTTTGAAGTGGGGCGCTATGAGCTGCAGCCCTACGGGCAGGCCTTCCGGTGTTGTGCCGCAGGGGACGGAGGCCGCAGGGAGGCCGGCCAGGTTTACGGGTACCGTGTAAACATCCGAAAGGTACATCTGCAACGGATCGTTTATCAGGGTACCCAGGTCCCACGCAGCCGTTGGAGAGACGGGCGTTGCTATGAGATCGACCTCTTCGAAAGCCCTTTCGAAATCCTCCCTTATGAGGGTGCGGACTTTCTGGGCCTTCAGATAGTACGCGTCGTAATACCCCGATGAGAGTGCAAAAGTACCGAGCAGTATGCGCCGTTTGACCTCCTGTCCGAACCCGAAGCTCCTGTCCTCTAGATAGAGCTCGTGGAGATCGGCGGATGGGATCCTCGTTCCGTACCGTATTCCGTCGAAACGGGCGAGGTTTGAAGAAGCTTCCGCAGTGGCTATTATGTAATACGCCGCAATGGCGTACTTCGTATACTCGAGGCTGATTTTTTTAATCCGGGCACCGGCATCTTTCAGTATATCGATACCCGCTTCCACACGGTCCCTGACATCGTTATTGAGCCCTTCACCGAAATACTCGTCCGGTATTCCAATCCGCATCTTTTCGGCCGTTTTTCCCGTGAAATCCGTATACCGGACCGGTTTCTCTCCGGCCGAGGTCGAATCCTTCGGGTCGAATCCGCTCACCGCCTGGAGGAGAAGCGCCCCGTCGTAAACCGTTTTTGTTATGGGCCCGATCTGATCGAGGGAAGAGGCATAAGCCACCAGCCCGTACCTCGAAACCCTTCCGTACGTCGGCTTGATGCCGAAAACGCCGCACATGGATGCCGGCTGGCGTATGGACCCTCCCGTATCCGAGGCGAGCGCAGCCACCGCGAGGTCCGCTTTAACCGCGCACGCCGCACCCCCGCTCGATCCTCCCGGAATCTTCGACCGGTCGACCGGATTTCTTACCGGCCCGAACGCGGACGACTCGTTCGACGATCCCATGGCAAACTCATCCATGTTGAGCTTTCCGGCCGGAACTCCACCGTTTTTTCTCAGGAATTCGATCGCCGTGGCATCGTAGGGAGAGATATAATCCCGCAGTATTTTCGATCCGCAGCTGGTAACGGTTCCAAGAACATTGATCAAATCCTTCACACCTATGGGAACGCCGCCAAGGGGTTTCCCCGGGTTTTCTGAAATCGACTTTTCTATATCTTCCAGGTCAAAAGATACGTAGGCATTGAGAGGCATCGGATCCGTCCTGTCCTCATCAACCGCCGCACTTATGTCACGTACTATGTCGATGGGTGCGATCTCCCCGCTTTCGAGCAGGGGTATGAGCTCCCGCATGGTTTTTTGGTTCAGGGTCGACAAAACCGCCTCCTACACTATTCTGGGTACAACGACATGGCCTCGGTCCCACTCAGGCGCAAGTTTCTCCACGACGTCCCGTGAAAAGGATTCCCTCTCCTCGTCTTGACGGGTGACACTCGTAAAGCCGAGCGTATGAGCCGTGGGCCGGACTGACTCGAGATCGAGCTCGCCCAGAACCTCCATGTAATCCAGAATCCCGACGAGCTGCGTCTCCATCTCCTTTTCCTCAACCTCATCCAGCTTCAGCCGGGCTAGCTCCGCAACCCTCCTGATCGTCTCCCTGTCGATTTTCATTCCCGGCTCCTCTCCTGTCTACGTTTAGAATCCTGATTTGCTCCGTTCATAGATAACTGCCTTTATATTAGCGAAGTATTTATTGCCCGACAAGTATCCTGGAGTATCATGCGGGGAATGATCAGCTCTTGAAGTGATTGAATTGAAACTTATTATTCAGGAAAAGGGAACAGCATATATCCACGACGTCCCTGTCGTATTTTACACCCGCACAGCTCCTGATCTCGTCAAGGGCCGCCTCGATGCCGATAGCCGCCCTGTAGGGGCGGTGATAGGCCATGGCCTCGACAACGTCCGCGACTGCGAGTATGCGGGCTTCCAGCATCACGCTTTCTCCGGACAGTCCTCCGGGATACCCCATGCCGTCGAGCCGTTCGTGATGCTGCAGGATAGCGCCTTCGACCGAGAAGTCGAAGTGAAAATCAATGTCCTTCAGTATCGTATACCCGGTTTCCGCATGCATCTTGATAAGCTCGAATTCCTCGTTTTTCAGCTTCCTCGGGTTCGCCAGTATTTCAGCCGGAACACATATCTTGCCTATATCATGGAGCTGCGCGGCTACGCGCAGACCTTCGATCCATTTTCTGTCTTGCGGCCTCATGGTTTGCGCTATCTGTCTGCAGAGCTGTGAAACGCGCTGCTGATGGCCCGCTGTATAGGGGTCGCGGGTTTCAAAGGCCCTGACGAGGGAGTTGACGGTCTTACCAAGAACACCCCTTGATTTCAAGAGCTGTTCCTCAAGCGCTATGCGGGTGTGTATGAGCTCTGAAATATTGCGAAAATGCTCAACTATTCCGGCTTCTCCCGATTTGTCCGTGTATGGGGTGTATAAAATCTGATAGTAATGGGTGGTATCCTTTCCCTTGACCGATATATCCCTGCTTTCAACCTGTTTTTCTTCCAGCACCTTCCTGAGAAACACCTCTTCGTCCGGACACTTGAAACCGGTAGCAATCACATCCAGGCTGTTCTTTCCGATTATATCGTTCCGGTCCTTTGCTAAGAATTCCTCGTATTTTGCATTTATCCAGACAATCCGTAAACTACCGTCTATGATTCGAATGAAATCCGGAAGCGTGTTCAGTATCTGCACAATCTCAATATTCATATTTCGCCTTTTCAGAGAGCCGACCTGTTCAACCGAATCATGTTTACCGTCAAATCGAGAAGTCAATGGAGCGGTCACGTCTCTTTTCTGATAGGCGTATATTTCAGCATGAATTTCATTACCTTGCCGTCGTCAAACCGTATCTCGGCAATATCATTATTGAGACTGCTTACAATGCCGCTCCCAAACACCTCGTGAACCACCCTGTCCGATTCCTTTATCCCGGCACCCGTTTTACGGCCGCTCTTTCCCTTACTATCGTCGGCATCCGGACGTGATAAATTAAACGACGGCATCCTCCTTCCCGTAAATCGTAAGGTCTGCCTTCCGTTTTGCTCCCGAATCACGCCTTCTTTTTTAATGAGCAGATCCTTCGGTATCTCCTCTAAAAATATGGAAGGCTCCCGTTCAACCGTTCTTCCATAGAGCATCCGCTGCCGTGCAGCAGTCAGGTAGAGTTTCTCCATGGCCCTGGTCATGCCCACATAGCAGAGTCTCCGTTCCTCCTGCAGGTCCCGCTGCCGCTCGCCCGCGAGGTAGTGGGGAAAGATGCCATCCTCCATCCCCGCCATAAACACGACAGGAAATTCGAGACCCTTCGCATTATGAAGCGTAATAAGATGAACGGTGTTGCCGAGCTCGAATTCCTGAACGCCACTCAGACTCAGATCTTCCACGAAATCGACCAGCTCCGCACCGGGACTGCTCGAGGCGAACTCGATGACAGCGTTATAGAGCTCTCCGAGGTTCTCTTTCTTCTCATCCTTTCCTTCGTTTATAAGCCATTCGAGGTAACCCGTGCGCCTGTAGATCGATTTAACCGCATCCGGAGGGCTTAAACGGTCCATCATATCTTTTATATCGATCATAAGTTCGATGAAGTCCGTTAAGTTCTTCCGTCTGCTCCCGGCACCCTGAAGGTCCCGCGGATCATGGAAGGGGTGTCCCCGTGCAATGGTTTCCTCGAACAGGACCTGGAGGGTTTTCTTTCCAATACCGCGCGGAGGTTTGTTTATTATTCTCCTCAGCGCGACTTCATCCATGGGATTCAGAGCGAGCCGGAGATACGAGAGTATATCCTTAATCTCCTCGCGCTCATAAAATCGAAGGCTTCCCACCACCGTATAGGGAATATTCATCCGTGTGAACGTTGATTCGAATATCCTGGACTGCGCGTTCATCCGGTAGAATACGGCGAAATCCGAGAATTTATACCCCTCGTCGCGAACAAGACGGGTTATGGTATCGGCTGTGTATCTCGCCTCACCGTAATCCGAGTGAGACCTGCAGTAGACGAGCTTCTCACCCTCTCCCCGTTTCGTGAAGAGTGTCTTGCCCAGACGGCCCGGATTATTCCCGATCACTTTCGAAGAAGCTGTCAGTATTGCCTGATATGAGCGGTAGTTTTCTTCCAGCTTTATGGTTTTACACCCCCGGTAATCGTCGGAAAAGTGCAGTATATTTTCAACACGCGCGCCTCTGAATCCGTATATTGACTGATCGTCGTCCCCTACCACGCAGACCGTCCCTTCGGGAAGTGTAAGCTGTTTTATCAGTACGTACTGCGCATGGTTGGTATCCTGAAACTCATCGACGAGCACATACCTGAATCGATTCCGAAGGTAATCCCTCACATCCGTGTTCCGGTCGAGGGCTTTCGAGAGTTGCATGATGAGATCGCCGAAATCGAACAGGTTTTCGCTCCGCATGATTTTATCGTAGCCGGCATAAACGTCCTGGAAAACGGGATCATGCGAAAACCCGCTGAGGTCCGTTTCCTCCGGTGTGAGCAGTCGATCCTTGGCTCTGTTTATGAGATGCACGTATTTTCCCGGCTGATAGGTATCGGTATCAAGATTCAGCTCCTGAAGAACCCGTCCGATGAGGGTGTTCTGGTCCTTCTGATCGATTATGCTGAAATCCCCCGACACGCCGAGCCGTTTTCCCATGATCCGAAGCAGTCGAGCCGCCGTTGAGTGGAATGTTCTGATCCAGATATCGAAACGCTCACCCAACAGGCCGCATACCCGATCCTTCATCTCGCTGCACGCTTTGTTTGTAAAGGTGACTCCAAGGATCTGCCCGGGTTCATAACCCCGTTCATCGATGAGGTATGCGATCTTATAGGTTATGACCCTCGTTTTACCGCTTCCGGCGCCCGCGAGCACGAGAAGCGGCGAGCTGTCGTAGAGCACCGCTTCGAGCTGTTTATCATTCAGATATTTATCATAGGATATCGTCATCCGCCCATCCGGTTTGAAGGCTGGAATCAAGATACATGCTTTCCCCCCTCGGAGCAAGTATACCGCTTCGCTTTGTCGTAAATCCGGCAGTAGTTAAGGGCGGGAGAGGAATTACCAGCCGGTGAGCAGGCGAATTACCTGAAGAACGAGGTTCGAAAACAGTCCTGAAACAATGTCATCGAGCATTATTCCGGGACCTCCTTTGACCCGCTCCAGGAGGAAAATGGGAAAAGGCTTTAAGATATCGAAAAATCTGAACAACACGAACCCGGCGGCAAGATATAAATAACCCCGGGGAGGTGTAAAGGTGAAGGAAAGGTAGGTAATTAATATACCGGATACCTCGTCTATGACGATTTTTGAGGAATCCTTTTCACCGAATACTTTACGCTCCGCGTATCCGGATACAAGAAATCCAGCTCCGATCGTTAAGAAAACGGTCCAGTAATATGCCGGGATGCGGGAGATCAGGACCCATATGAGAGCCCCGGCCATAGAGGCAGCGGTTCCGCTGCCTGCAGGGATGTATCCAATGAAAAAGAACGAACCCATGGCTCCGGCCGCCGTCCTTAAAAGAGGGGGGCCGGGGCCCCGGATACCACCATCATTTTCCGTTTTCACGCACTGAAACCCCGCGTTTTCCTGTATTTTATATTGATTCCACGGAGTCGGATAAAATATCCATCGATCGCTATGCGTGTAATTCGCACGGTACGCCCCGTTTCAGGACACCTCACTTGAAGAGCGACCGCAGGACTCCCCTGTTTCCGCGGACATATCCCGCCATTGAAAGTACTGCGAGTACGGCACACACGAAAACGAGGACGGCCGGTATATAAAACACGATCAGTCCTCCGGGTCTCCCGAATGCCCTGATCCAGAAGTCCCTTCCCTCGAGAAGAGAAATGCCGGGTTCGCGGGATACTGCCAGGGCCGCCCGCTTCAGAATGAGAAGCAGGAGAACGATCAGAATCGTCCCCATTTGAAATGCCGTTTTGAGCTTTCCGGACCTTTCGGTTTTCATAACGGAACCGGTTCTCATGGCCGCGACACGCATAATTGTCACAACGATTTCTCTCGCCAGTATCACCAGTACAAGTATGAAGGGTACGAAAAAATCGGGCAGGAGAACGAAGGAGATAAACGCACCGCCCACGAGGATCTTGTCTGCAAGGGGATCGATAAATTCCCCGAACCGTGAATCCGTTTTATATTTCCTCGCGATCAGGCCGTCGAAATAATCCGTAATCGCCGCAACCGCAAACAGAATCACGGCTCCGATACCGTGAAGCAGGGTCTGCCCGAAGAGGAGAAGAATAAAAAACGGAACGACCGCTATTCTGAACAGGGAAAGCACGTTCGGGGCGTGACGCATCATGGCCATCGCACTAGTCGCCCTCTCCTACCCGGTTTAACACCCTTTCGAGCCACGCTGAGAGTATGGAGTAGGTCCTCAGTCTTTCCGTTTCATTGAGCGTTTCATGCCTCATACCGGGTATGATCGAAAGTTGCTTGTCCTGGACGGGCATGGTATTAAAAAACTTTTCAGTGTCTCCGGGAGAAGTAATACCGTCATCGGTACCGTGTACGAACAGTATCTTCATGTTCCTGTTTATCCTGTCCCTACCCTCCCATACTTCCCTGCTCAGTCGGCACATGCCCTCGAAGAGTCTGGGGGTTATCCTGGAATGCGAGAGCCCGTCGTTCCTCAACGACTCCACCCGTTCTTCATCATGGCTGAGCTGGGAGGAAGCGATCCTGTTGCTGAATCCAAGGCCCGGAGCGGAAATATTCATGAACTTCGATATCACACGCAGGTGGAGGGGAACGTCCCGTTCCGGACTCAGGGCGGGAGACAATATTATCGCGAAATCATAATCATCAGGATTGGACTGCAGATACGCAAGACACAGGAGCCCGCCGAGGGATTGTCCGATAAGGAGGTTCTTTTCACTGCTTCCGAATAATCCGTGGAGTTTTTTCTGGTCCGCCAGGTAATCCTCGATATAACCGTCTCCCCTTTTCCCTTCCGACATACCGAACCCATGATGGTCGAGGGCGAATATCTCCGTGGAATAATCCAATAGAAACGAGGACAGCTCCTCGTACCGGCCGGAATGATCTCCGAGTCCGTGTACGATCGAAACGGAGCCCAGCCGCGATCCATTCCCCCCTTTGTTTTCAGGGGGTTTCGCCGCTTCCCAGTACCTGTATGTCAGCCGCTTGCCCCTGCTTCCCGGCATGTACTTAATCTGAGCTTGAGCCATATTTTTATCGTTTTTACCCTGCGGATTTCAGCCAATTAAAAGGCCGTTTCACCCTGTCGTTCAAAGGGCGAAACCGAGAAGGGTACGTGACCTGTCGAGCTCTTCTTTAAGTCCTTCCGTGAGGCCGAGCGTTTCCTCGCGATCGATGGGGATTCGGGTGAAAAGGTCACCCTTCAGAGGAGCAGTATACCCGTTACCATCACCGCTGTGCCCGAAACCCAGTGATTTCACCATCTCGTTTCCGAGCCTGATATAATCGATGAAGGTGTCCGACGAAATCGCCAATCCCCTCCTTTCGCAGGCTTCCTGGTGATGATGCTTAACCGTCCCGATTACGTGCAGGGGCAGTTTCCACGTCCTCGCGATCCATTCGCCGACGAGTGTATGATCGATATCGAAGAGAAGATGTTCGGCCTCGATGAAGGATATACCTTCGGCATTCGCCTTCTCAACTACCTGCATAAATTCATCATGGAGATACCCGTCCATGAACACCTTCCCGATATCGTGAAGCAGGCCCGCCGTGAAAACATCATCCGTTAAAACGTACATGCATGCCACGGCTATTCTCGAGCTCATGAGAGCAACCGATATGGAATGTATCCAGAATTCCCGTCTGTCGAACGTCGATTGCCCCGTACTCTTCAATGTATCGAATACGGCAAGCGTCATGACTATATTCGCGACATTCCGTTGTCCGAGGAGGGTTACTGCCTGTTTAATATTCGATACCCGTTCGGGGAGGTTGTACTGGGCGGAATTGACAAGCTTGAGAATTTTCGCCGTTATACTCTGGTCCCTCTGCACGACTTCCGCAAGGTCCGAAGCGTTGGTATCGGGGTTGTAAAGGAGTGCGTTTACTTTTCTCGCCACGACCGGAAGTGTCGGCAGCTCCTTGATCCTCTCCATGGCTTCCCTGATTCTGCTCAGCTTCACATGCCCGTCCGGTATGGTATTGTCACTTCCAATTAGGGTCTCAAGAGCTTCACGTTATTCTTTTATACTATGTAATAGTTTTTAAAAAATGATAATTATTTCTATTTTATTCCACAAATTAATGAAGTCCACCGGAACCGGAAATAGTGTGTCTTAAATATGTGAAAGCTCTACATTCCATATATTTGTTTCAACTCAAAATTCGATCTCATTATAATACACCGCAATCCATCCTTCAATCCCGGAAATCCACTCCGACCATTGTAAAATCATCATATAATCTTCCCTGCCCGATAAATCTCTTTACATCGGCCGCAATTCCTTCAACAGCCCTCTCTATAGGCTCGTTCCGGCCTTTTCGAAAACATTCGACAATGCGATCAGTTCCGTACTGCTCATCCAATTCATCGGCATACGCTTCCGAAAGCCCGTCCGTATAGACGAGACACCTGTCGCCCTTCCTGAAGTGCGTGCTCATGTCTCCGTATTCCGCACTCTCGAACATTCCAATGAAGAAACCTTCCGATTCCAGCAGTTCAACTTTCCCGTCTTTCCGTAGAACCATGGGGGCGGGATGGCCGGCCCCCGAATAAACGATCCTGTCATGTACGGAATCGAATTCGAGGTAGAATGCCGTCACATAATCCCCGGTTTGTATGACCGTACAGTAGTCCCGGTTGAGTTTTTGTAAGAGTTTCGACGGGGAAGCTGATATCGAAGCATAATTGTTAAATGATACCTTGAGCATTGCGGTAATAAATGCCGAAGAGATGTCATGTCCTGATACATCGGCAATAATGAGCCCCGTCGTCCATTCCCCGAGTTGCGCCACGTCCGCAAAATCACCGCCCACCATACCGACCGGCTCATAATGAAAGGCAAAACGCATTCCGCACTGTTCAGGAACATTGAGCGGTACGAGGGATTTCTGGAAACGTGCGGCCAGTTCCAACTCCTTCTTCAGCTCCACATTCAGCTCTTCTATCCGGGCATTTGTCTCTTCCGGTGTCCTCGGGGCGGCTTTTCGCGTTTTTTCCATCACTTCGATCCTGTTTCTCAAACGGCCGATCTCGGCCATGTACCTGTCGATTTCCTCAATGTCCCTGCATACGAGCATGGCTCCATCCGGAATAGGAACGAGTGAAACCTTGAACATCCGTCCCAGCGATTTTCCGAACCGGGCCCGTGCCCGGAAATTCCTGCCTACCCGTTCCCCGCCGCTGCTCTCGACGGCATTACCGTCAGCGACAGTTTTCCCGTAAGCGCCAGCGACAGTTTTCCCGTAAGCGCCAGCGACAGCGTCGGCGATTCCGTTGAAGAGATCTCCCGTCATTTTTCCCAGTATTTCGGGTCCCATACGTTCGATAGCGACGTCATTTCCTTCCCGAATACGGCCTCTCTCATCCAAAAGTATGACGAGATCATCCGTACTGGAAAATAGTTTCCGGAAGAGAAAATCTTCCACGGCAAAGTCCTCAATAAATAAATTGAATTACCGCAGCCATGCATTGCCCTGGTGTTTATCGCTTTTACCGCTGCCGCGGGTCATTCCCGTCAGTGTAATTGTAATACATAGATGTGGAAAATGGAGAGAAAAGAGTTCTGAAGCTGATTGACGGAATTCGACGGTTATGGATTAATGCGGCAGTTCTATTTCATGG
>CAYWUT010000022.1:0-39356 GCA_964460545.1 uncultured Spirochaetota bacterium | reverse complement strand
TGCTCCCCCGACAGGACTCGAACCTGTGACCCACTGATTAACAGTCAGTTGCTCTACCAGCTGAGCTACAGGGGAATGTTTCACGGCTTCGGGAGCGGACCCCCGAAACGCCAGTACAGAAATTTACATTTCTTTGGGTAAACGTCAAGGGAAAAGGGCCGGCTCATGGTCACGCGCCGGGCCTGAAACGAAGAAGCGCGGCGGTGTGATCGAGGCCGGACATGATCCCTGCACTCTGCACGATGCGGACCTCGGCCCCCTGCTGCACGGCCTCGTCCACGGCCTCGTTCATAATATCATCGACCTCCCTGAGAGCTGCGGGGTCCCCGTCGTAATCCTCCCTGACCGCAAAGAGGCGGCCGCTCGCCGCGTCCATGTAGCCGGGCGCTGCGTACCCCTGCTCCATCAGGAGCACGCTCACGGACGCCAGTGACAGCGCCTTCAGCACTTCCTTCACACCCCGGCACGCCTTGCCGTGCCTCCCGATCTCGTCCCGGATCTTTTTCGCGAGCTCGGCGTCGATCTGCTCGGATTTTACCCTGCTGATGTTCCTTACCGCGTCGAGCACCGTGTGCTCCCCCACATCGAAACCGGCCTCGATGCATCCGGCGAAGCGCTCGCGTAGATAGGGGTGCATGGCATCCTCGAAATCCCTGCACACCCCCCGGTCGCCGCCGAGCACGATGTAGTCCGCGTCGCGGCGCGTTAACAGGTCGAGTGCTTCGTTCGAGGCCTCATGCAAAAACTTGGCGTACTCGGTTTCAAGCCTGTTCTGGTATTTCTTCTCGTTGATGAATATATAGGCGTTCTTGCGTGAGCTGAACACTGTCGATACGAAGAGGTCGATGCACTCCTCTATCCTGCTTCCGTAAACCTCGAAGGCCCTGAGCTTGTCCTTTTTCAACAGAAGCACGATATACCGCTGCTTCATGCGGAGCACGGCGAAGAGAGGGCGGGTGTAGGGGAAACGGTCGACCACGAGCTTGTCGGCCACCGGATCGTCGAGGTGGTACTCCTGGTAGAAGCCGTTCTTGGAAGAGGTGAATACCGCAAATCCGCGGTACCAGGAGGCTTTTATCCCATTAACGGCCGAGAGTACGCGCTCGAAGTCTTCGAGCACCGAGTAGCGGCCCTCCCGGCTCAGTCCTTCGTGCTCGAGCCGCTCGCGGCTCTTCCTTACCAGTGTCTTGACGTTCTTCTGGTACTCCTCTTTCGGGTAGCGCGTCTGGTCTACGTTCAAATAGAAGCTCGTGACCGGGATCTCGCCGAATCTTCGACGCATGAGGTCCTCGATCTGCTCCCTCGTTATCAGCATGGTTCCCTCCTCGGTCCGGGCCTGAAGAATGAACGGCGGAACGAATACGCCGCGATTCGTCCCTGCCCGGCCCATCGATTGTCCTTGCCTCACTTAGCACTCGACAGTCCTCCTTTTAAAAAATATAATAGTCTATATGAAACTGAAAAGGCTCATCATACCGCTCCTCTTCCTGCTCACGCCCCTGCTCTGTCCGGGCGGGCCTGAAGAAAACTGGCCCACCTACATGGGAAACCAGTACCTCACAGGCAACAACGACGGCATCATGCCCGAGGGCGAGGAGGTCCTCTGGAAATTCGGCTCCGAGGGCAGGGTTTACAATCCGGTGAGCGTAAACGACCGGGTATTTGTCGTATCAACGGACGGGCATCTCTACTGCCTCGACCTCCGCACCGGCGCCGTGATCTGGAAGTACAAGGCGGAGGGCGCACTCACGCGCATGGTGGTGATAAACGAGGGGCGGGTTTACCTCCCTGCCGGACGCTATCTCTACTGTCTCGACGAGGTGACGGGCGAGCTGCTGTGGGGGAGGCGCGATCCGAGCGTCGGTTTCTACGGCACGCCCACGGTGGCGGAGGGGAAGATTTTTTACGGCAACCGCAAGGGATTCTTCGCCCGTGAGCTCCAGAACGGGCACATGGAATGGGAAAAGACGGACATCTACACCTATCGGGGTTTTCCCGCGTACTGGAACGGCATGGTGTACACGGTGTCCAAGGAATTTCAGAAGGAAGCGGCCCGGCTCGTGGCGCTCAGCGCCTCGGACGGGTCCCTGCGCTGGTCCGTTCGACTCGAGAACGTGTCGAATATCTACTCTCCCGTTGTGTACAACGGCCGTCTCTACCTCGGGTACGGGAAGAAACTCTCCGTTTTCGACGCAGAATCGAGCGAGCCCGTGTTCGAACGCGTTTTTCTATCCGACATCGCCTCTCACCCCGTGTTCTCACAGGGGAGGATATTCCTCGCGCTCGCGGAGGGAGCGATCATATCCGTCGACCCGCGGACGGGCTCGTGGTTTCCCGTATACTCGGTACCCTATCCCACGCAGTTCGCCGTTGTCGGGTCGTCGCTCTGCATCCCGCTGAAGGACGGGGCGGGCGGAATAGCCGTGGTGGACGCCGTCACGGGCAGGGAGCTGCGGCGAATAGGCAGGGGGATCGGCGCACCCTCGGATATTACGGTAAGCAGGGGGGTCGCGCTCGTTCCTGTGAAGAACAGGCTCGTGGCCCTGGGAGAGGGCCGTTTCTTCGACGTGATAAGCATGACCTCGACGCCGGGCGAGGCCGAAATTTTTATGCCGTCGTCCGAGAGCCGGGAGCCGGAACCCGGACCCGCCGCCGGAGAGAAACGCGTGCCCGGAAAAGTCGCAGCAACCGCCGATGGTGACGTGACGGTCTCGGCCCCGCTCGAGGGGAGCGGCGGTGTGCGGGAACCGGCCCTTTCCATCGAGCCGGAACCCGGGGCCGAAGGCGCGGCCGCTGCCGGAACGGCGGCCGACACCAAAGGTGCAGGCAGCGGCATTACGGGAGCGTATAAAAAGCCCGTTTTCGAGGTTCCGGAGGCTGCCCTTCCGGATGAGAAAATCGCACTCGGGTATGAAATCGACCGAACAGGATCGGGGGTCACCGGTGCCCCCTCACAGCCCGGCGCGTTCGAGCCCTACGAGGAGGAGGCCGCCGAGGCCGCACCCGTTCCGTCTCCTGGCAGGGTGATTGTGCGGGGAAGCGTATTCGACGAACGGGGACGCGCCCTGTCGGGAACGGTGGAAGCGACCACGAAAACGACCGCGGGCGTAGAGATACGCAGGCACGACTTTACGGACGGAAAATTCACTATCGAGATCCCCAGGCAGGGCGAGACGGACCTCATCCTGTCCTCGGAGGGATACACCTTCGAGACGATCACGCTCCCGGACGAAAAGGCAATCGACGACCTCACGACCATGGGACTGGAGGTAACGCTGTCCCGTCCGTTCGCGGGCGCGAGCATGGAGGTCAGATCCATCCACTTCGCCGTTGGAAAGGCGGACCTCGAGCCCCACTCGATCCCCACGCTCCGCCTTCTGCTCGACCTCATGAAGCGGAACCCCTCCATTAAAATCGGGATCGCGGGCCATACCGACTCCACGGGTAAGGAGGAGTTCAACCTCGCCCTCTCCCGGCTCAGGGCCGATGCCGTGGCGGCGTGGCTCGTGAAGAACGGCGTCTCCTCGACACGGATCACAACGGAAGGATTCGGTGACACGGTGCCCGTGGCCGGAAACGATACCGAGGAGGGACGCCGGAAAAACAGGCGGACCGAGATCAAAGTCCTGGAAAACTGATATGGGCCGGCGGGCGTCTTTTATTCTGATCGCAGGAATTATCGCGGGCCTGCTTCTGAGCGCCATTCTCTACATCAAATACCGTGTCTACGTCCTATTCCTGTTCCTGCCGCTCATGGGGATAGGAGGCGGGTTCGCCTCGCGGCTGTTCCGCCGGGATTCCTAATCCAATCCGTTCATGCGTTCGAGAACGAGCGCGAGCGCGTGCGTGCCGCGCTTTGTAAGGCCCATGGCCGCTGCCGAGAGATAGAACTGATGGGCGAGCGCGAGACCGGGCAGGCAGAGGTTCATCCGCTTCGCCTCATCGAGCGCGATGCCCATGTCCTTGATGAAATGGGCGATGAAGAAACCGGGGTCGAAGTTTCTCTCCACGATACGCGGGCCGAGGTTGTTGATCGTCCACGTTCCGGCGGCTCCGCTACCGATCGCCCTTATGACCTCGTTCAGGTCGAGGCCCGCCTTCTTCGCGTAGAGGAGGCTTTCGACAGCGCCGATCATGGTGGTGGAGATATGTATCTGGTTCGCCATCTTCGTGTGCTGGCCCTTGCCCGCTCCCCCCATGTAATTGATGCTCTTTCCCATGATCTCGAAGAGCGGAAGGAGCTTTTCGAAGACGACCCGGTCTCCCCCGATCATGATGGAGAGCGTGCCTTGCGCTGCGCCCACATCACCGCCGGAAACCGGCGCATCCACGGCATGAACGCCCTTTGAGAGCGCTTTTTCGTACAGCTCCTCCGCGAGGCCCGGGCTGCTCGTGGTCATATCCACGACCGTTCCGCCCTGCCTCAGGCCCGCGAGCACACCGTTTTCGCCGAGCACCACGGTCCTGACGTCACGGGGATACGCCACCATGGTAAACACCACGTCCGATCGAGCCGCCGCCTCTTTCGGCGATCCGGCCCATGCGGCCCCCTCTCTCAGGAGACTTTCAGCTTTGGGTTTTGTTCTCGTGTACAGGGTAACGGGATAGCCCGCGCGCAGGAGGTGACCGCACATGGATCCTCCCATTACACCGGTTCCGATCCAGCCTATACGCAGGTGTTTTTCAGCCATGCGCGATACCTCCTCTTTAATAAACCATCGTTATCAGCAGGGCTTGTCCCGATTCATCGAGGGACTTGTCCCGGTTCATCAAGGGAATTGTCCCGGTTCATCAAGGGAATTGTCCCGTCTTCATCGACATCGTCAACCGCCGATTTTCCTTCTGCCGTTCATGTAGGGAACGAGTACCTCCGGGATGACGATGGACCCGTCCGCCTGCTGATTGTTCTCCATAATCGCGATCAGGATACGCGGGGATGCAATTGCCGTGTTGTTCAGGGTAAAGGGGAATACATTACTGCCGCCGTCCTTGTACCTTATGCGGGAGCGTCGCGATTGAAAATCCCCGAACGAGGAGCACGAGTGCGTCTCGCCGTACCCGCCCCTGCCGGGCATCCAGCACTCGATGTCGTGCTTCTTCACCTGTCCCATGCCCATCTCACCCGTGCACACCTCGACCACGCGATAGGGTATGCCGAACGCGCGCACGATCTCTTCCGAGTTGTTCAGTATCTCAGCGTGCAGGCGGTGCATCTCCTCCTCATCGTTCCTGCAGATGACGACCTGCTCCACCTTCTGGAACTGATGAACGCGGTAGAGCCCGCGCACGTCCCGTCCGTAGCTTCCGGCCTCACGTCTGAAGCAGGTGGTACACCCCGCGTAGCGGATGGGGAGCTCCGAGGCCTGCAGTATCTCGTTCTGATGAAAGGAAACGAGGGTCACCTCCGAGGTCCCGATGAGGTAGAGCTCGTCGCGTTCAATGGCATAGGCCTCTTCACGCCCCGTCGGGAAGTACCCCGTACCGACCATGGCCTCCTCGCGTACGAATACGGGTGTGATCATGGGCGCGAATCCCCTTGGGGCGAGAAAATCGAGTGCATAGCGGGTAACGGCGTTTTCGAGCAGGGCGGCGGCGTTTTTCAGAAAGTAGCAGCGTGCGCCTGAAACCTTGGCTCCACGCTCGATATCGAGGAGGTCGTGCATCAATCCGAGCTCCACGTGGTCCTTTATTTCGAAATCGAACGAAGTCGGCTCGCCCACGCGCCGTATCTCCACGTTGTCATTTTCATCGTCACCCTCGGGTACGTCGTCCATGGGGGGGTTCGGTACTGCGAGCAGGAGTGCGTTGCGCTCCTCCTCCGCCTTCTTCATCAGTCCTTCGTCGTCCTTAATACCGCGGGAATATTCACGAAGCTCTTCCTGCAGCGTCCCGCGCTCTTCAGGCCCCGCTTTCTTCATCGTCTTTGACTTGAGTCCGAGCATCTTCTTGCGCTCGTCAATCGTGGCCTGCAGCTCGCGGCGCCGGGCGTCGAGCTCGAGAATGCGGTCTATATCAACTTCGAATCGTTTCCTGCGCGCGCCCTCCCTGAATCTGTCGGGCACTTCCCTCAGCTGTCTGATGTCTATCATCGCTCCCCCGTTTTTTCTCCCTTCAGGATCAGGACCTTTGTCGCGTATCCGGCGTCGAGCTCCCGGGCCGCACTCCCGCCGTTAATCGATATTTCGAGCATGCCGTGCGAACCGATGAGCGCCAGTACTGAGCCGGGCGGCACGCGGGCGTAGGTTTCCACCAGCGGGATATTCACCCACTCGTTCTCCACGAGCACGGCGATCCCGTCACCCGGTGCAACAATTTCTTCATTTATATTCGTAACGAGATTTCCGAAACGATCGACGTACACAATCTCACCCTGCACTGAGCCTTCCGATTTCTTCGGCGAGGGCAGGGTGGTCCTGACACAGTCCTCCACGCGCACAGCCACCTCATCGAGATCCATTCCCTCGAGCACCAAGGCCGCGAGCGGGGCGAATATGTCGCGTCCGTGGAAGGTCCCGGATACACCCTGTTCCAGAATGCGCCGTACGGGAAGAACATTATGAAATACGGCAGCGATTCTTTCCGTAAAGCGCCTCACGTCGAGGAGGTACAGCTCCTCTATGCCGTCGCGATTCGCGGCCTCGAACAGAATACCGTTATCGGGCCCGACGAACGCGTAGTTTTTCGTCCTGATGACGAGCACCCCGCGTTCCGTGCCCACGCCGGGATCGATCACGGCAAGGTGCAAAGTCCCGCGCGCGAAATACCGGCACGCGCCGCTTAGTACGAAGGATGCGGCCGTGAGGGCTCCCTGCTCCAGTTCATGGGTGATGTCCACGATGCGGACCCCGGCCGAGCAGGCCCCCACAACACCCTTGACCTCACCTACGTACGGGTCCGCGAGCCCGAAATCCGAAGTGAAGGTCAGTGTCTTGTCCATTGGCTCAAATATACGGTGCCGGAAAATCCAAAAGCAAATAGAAATTGCTGGACGTTCCTGATACGGCTATTATAGAGGGGTGACTACCAAGGCCCCGCCAGCCGTATACCTGGATATTCCCGCGCGTCTCTGCACGCGGAATTTTCTGAAAAAGACCCTCCGCGTGCTTCCCGAAATGGTGGAGGGGTGGCTCATCAGCCCCGGAAGGGACGCTGACAAGAAGGCGAAACTGATCGGGAGGCACGGCCTGAGGGCCGTGTATAAACCGGATTCCTGGGAAAACCATTCTCCGCGTAAACGGGCAGGCGGCTTTTTCGAAAACAGCGACGGTACGGTCGCGGTCGTTCCCCTGCTCCGGAATGGGGACGATATCGTTCGGCATTCCATCCTGATCGGATCCCTGCTCTACGACCTGGAGAAACCCGTCATCCTGTTGCGCGGGGACGGGAGCGGAATCAACAGCCGCGCGGTTCTTCGATCACTTGGCATCCTGAAAAAAATTCTCGGTCCCCTCGGTTTTGTGACCCTCCCCTACACCCTCCTCTCCTGCCCCATGTGCGGACGGTGCACGATGAATATTCCGCGCATGGCGAGGCGAACGGGCCGTATTATGGACCGGCTCGTAAAGAGATACGGCCGGGAGGGAAAACCGCTCGATCGTATCGGCGGGATAAGGGTCGCGGTCATGGGCTGCAACGTGAACGGCCCGGGAGAGGCTCGCGATGCCGATATCGGCATAGCCGGAGGCAAAGGGGGAACAGGCACGGTCTTTATGAACGGCGAGCCCGTTGCCACGCTCCCGAAAACGCGGCTGGTCAGGGAGCTCGAAGAAAGGGTGCGGAGCCTCATAGAGGAAAGATTCGGCACTGTCGGCCGGTGACGGACATGCCCGCGCACGGTTTGCGCCATTTTTCGCTGAAAACCCCGGGGCACAATCGTATTGCGGATACGGATTATTCGTGTTTAAATAGAGTATAGAAAGAAAAAAGAGGGGGAGAGGCCATGCCGAACGCGGTGAGATCAAAAGCAGAGACCGTAACCGAAGAATATCTCAGCCAGCTTACCGATTTACGCATACTCCGGGCAAAGAACATGCTGTTCGTTCTGTCCGTCATGTTCATCCTTCCCATACTGTCCCTGGCCGAAGTAAAGCTGGAAGGGGGGGCATTCATTAACATACACTTCGATTTCAACCACCCCTGGTATCTCCTCATCCAGCCCGTCATACTGATCGGCCTCAGCCTGTACCTCCTCCTCAAGGTGGAGCTGCAGCTCGGCCTCTACACATCCCTCCTGGCCCGCCACGCGAAAACGGCGACCATTCGGAAGGATTTCATACCGCAGGTCAGGGTTTTAATGACGAGCGTGTTCCTCGTAATCGTTCCCTTCACCCTGCTCCTCTTCCTGGTGCTCCAGACAGCGCTCGGAAAGGGAATGGGAATCCCCGGACGCGCGGCGGTCGTAAACCTCGCCTTTAAACCGCTCTATACGGCCGGCATTGTTTTTCTCTGCATAAGGTTTATCTGTATCGTAATAAAATTCCTCAGGATCGTTCACCCCGATCTCTTCGAACGGCGTGCAAGGAGCGGACGAACGGTGGAGGTCCCGCTCGGCAGGGCGGGTCAAATCTTCCTCATCATCTTCCTTACCGTTCTCCTCATACTGGGCGTTTTAATCATGCTCGTATCAACGATCGTCAGGTTTTAGGGAGTTCGATCCGGATTCATATCAGATCAGACCGCAGATCGAATAGAGATCGTTCGACACGGCATCGCAGCTCTTTTTCAGCTTCTCGCGAACTGTGCCTGCGGTTTCCCCAGCGACAGGGGCCGGGGTGTTGAGACCGAAGTAGAACTTGATCTTGGGCTCCGTACCGGAAGGTCGGACTGAAATGCGGCCGTTCCCGATGACGAACTGCAGAACGTTCGATTCCGGCAGCTCCTCGAGCGGACGGTCCTCGCCTGTTGCAAGGTTTGTCCTCTTTCTGAGGAGGTAGTCCTTTATCTCCAGAACGGGAACGCCTCCAAGCCCGGCTGGGGGGTCGTCTCGAAGCTGTTTCATGATGGAGACGATTTTTTGCGCCCCTTCGGCGCCGCGAAATACGAAAGAGCGTTGGAACTCGTCGAATACGCCGTAACGCGCATAGAGATGGTCGAGCAGGCCGAGCACCGACCCGTGCAGGCCGCACGCGTACCGGACCATGAGCACGGCGAGAGCGGAACCGATGACCCCGTCCTTGTCGCGTACGAAAGTGCCTCCAAGGTAGCCGTAGCTCTCCTCGAAACCGAAGAGGAATGCACCCGTCCCCTTCTCCTCGATCTCCCGCATCTTTCCGCAGATGAACTTGAAACCGGTAAGCGTCTCGAACACCTCAACGCCGAAATCAAGGGCTATGTTGTGTATCATCTCCGTTGAGACGATCGTGCTGATGATGAGGCCGTCTTCCGGTACAAGGCCCGCCTTCCGATAGGACATGAGGAGCACGTAAGCGAGAAGACAGCCCGTCTGGTTGCCGGAGAGCGTTACGTATTCGCCCTCCTCTTTCCCGGGAACTGCCAGGCCCATACGATCGCAGTCCGGATCCGTGGCTATGACGAGATCGGCCCCTTCCCTGCGCGCGAGATCGATCGCGGCCGTCAGGGCCGCGGGGTCTTCGGGATTGGGAGACGGCGTTGTGGTGAACCCGCCGTCCGGTACGCTCTGCTCGGGTTCCGGGAGTACGGTGCTGTTTGCTATACGCCGGAGCGCGGCCGGTACGAGCGTGCCGCCCGTTCCATGCAGAGGGGTATACACGACCCTCGTCTCTTTCGAAGAATCATCGAGCATACCGGACATACCGTTTTCGACCGTTCGGATGAATTCATCCACCCTGTTCAGGTAATCGAGCTCGGTCGATTCGTCCAGCTCCTCTATCAGCCCTCTCTCGACACCCTCCTCATAGGGGACCCGTTTCACCCCCTGCGATATGTCCACGCGGTTGACGAACTCCACGATTCGGGCATCCTCGGGTGTTACGACCTGCGCTCCATCACTTCCGTACACCTTGTACCCGTTGTACTCCTTCGGGTTATGGCTCGCCGTGATAACGATACCCGATCTGCACCCCAGACGCCGCACCGTGAAGGAGAGGAGAGGCGTCGGCCTGAGATCCGGGTAGATATGGACCCTGATACCGTTCGCCGCGAGAACGGAAGCGGCCTCCCGTGCGAACCGTGGAGAGTTGTTGCGGGAATCGAACGCAACCGCCACGCTCACGTCATCTGCCTGCAAAGCCTCCAGGAGATAGTCCGCAAGGCCCTGCGTGGCCTTTCCAATCGTATAGATGTTCATCCGGTTCGATCCGGCGCCCATGATTCCGCGCATACCGCCCGTACCGAACTCGAGCTCCTTGTAAAAGCGGTCCTTAAGCTCGGAATTCTCGCCGTTTTTCAGAAGGTTCCGAATCTCGGCTCTCGTGTCATCGTCGAAGGGCGGCTCAGCCCACTTTTCCGCCTTGCGGCGTATGTCATCCTGCATGGTTCATATCCTGTCTTATCCTTTAAATTCCGGTTGCCATCGTACCCCGGTGTGCATAAAGTATTCTACGGTACGGAGACTTCAAATTCAAGATCATTTGACATTCACATCGTATGGTAGTAGATTTACTCATCAATTTTTGCGAGGGAACGGGATGAAAGCTGAAGAATTGAAGTACACGAAGAATCATATGTGGGTGTATGCCGAGGGTGACACGGTCACCATGGGTCTTACGGATTTTGCTCAAAACGAGCTCGGCGATATCGTATTCGTAGAAATGCCTGAGAAGGGAAAGAAGATAGAGAAGGAAGACGTGCTCGGTACCGTTGAATCGGTCAAATCCGTCTCAGACCTCGTATCACCCGTCGGCGGTGAGGTTGTTGATATCAATACACTCCTGGAAGATTCTCCTGAAACCATCAACAGTGATCCCTTGGGAAAAGGTTGGATACTCAAGGTAAAGATCGAAAACGCAGCCGATCTTGAAAGCCTTCTGGATCAGGCGGCTTATCAGGAATTTGCCGATTCCGAATAACGGCGTTTCGACATTCTCCTCGGGCATGCGGCTTATTAGTGCCGCGTTGCACTTCAAACAAAAATAAAACCGGGTCGTCTATTCACGGGCGTCCCGGTTTTTATAATATAGGTGACAGTTCCTTGAGGAACTGTCACAAAAGGAACTTGTCCTCGATTGAGGCGGTTTACCGCCGATTGAGGGGACTGTCCCCGGGTCAGGTGGCGAGGGTGCGCTCGATGCGGGTAATTTCTTCCTTGAGGTCCTGTGCCTTCTCGTAGTCCTCGAGGAATATGGCGAGGAGCTTCTGCTTGTAGAGGTCTACAAGGCGGTCTATCTGAAGGTCGGGCTTGTCCAGGATACTGATTATGGGCGTGAGATCGTATCCCTTCATTTCCGCATTCATATGGTCCTGTATCTCCCTGAGCTCATCGATCTTGGTGGATATAAGCTCAACGTTAGCCGATCTCCGTACGAGCTTGCGAACGCCCTTCATGGTATCCTCGGCCTGCGAGATGAGCCTCGGAAGGCTCGTGGGCGATTCCTCCGCATTCTTTTCCCGGAACGCAATGAGGTAATCCCTGATGATGCCGTTGTACTTCTCCAGCTGCGAGAGGTAGAAGGCGTTGAAATCCTTCACATTGTCCGGTATGTGGATACTCTCCCCCTTGATGAGGTCGAGGTTGTTTTTCTCCACGATACGCACGAGGCGCTCGAAGCTCTCAATAACAACGGGCGGAAAGTTCACCATCAGTATTTCGTTCTTTGCCTGCAGGGGAGATATGACGAAATTGGACGCTATGATTTCCGCGCCGCCCAGGAGCCCGGTATTCCCGGTCACGCGCCAGTATATGATGGCGTTGCCCGTCGGGTTCTTCATATTGCCGTGATCCAGTTTCATATGAATTTAAATTACCCGCCGGGGTTGCATAAATCAAGGCGATTGTCCGGCTATTTCGACAAATCAGCGTATTCCGCGCTCTTCGACTATGAGGTCGTACGCGTTCTGAATGGCCCTGAACTTTTCCGTGGCGAGCTCGATGAGCTCCTCTCCCAGGTGGGACACCTTGTCCGGATGGTATTTTACGGCCAGGTCCCGGTACGCGCGCACGACGTCTTCGCTTGAGCAGTCCTCATGAATCCCCAGCACCTCGTAGGGGTTATCCGGTTTAACCGTCGTATCGGAGAATGATGATTCAGACCCGGGCTGTGTGAAAACCATGCGCCTCACCATGCGGTGGTCGTACTCCTCGATATGTAAATGCTCCACCGCCTTCCGGATGAAATCCTCCTCCTCTTTCTTCAGCTTTCCATCCGAAAGCGCAACCTCGTATGAGAGACGGACGAGAAAGAGCCGTTCCTCGTAGGATGTCCTCGAGTGTATATCCCTGCACGCCCGGGCCAGATCGAGGGTGCGGTCCACCGCGTTATCGATGATACGCCCGATAAGCGCGAGTTCCTGCTTCCCGTATCCCAATGACTGGAAAAAACGCCTGATAGTCGCGATCTCGCGCAGTGTTGCGGGGCCGTCGGACCGTGCCGTGCCGACGAGGAGGTAAATGAGGCTCGCCACAAAGGCAAGCTCGCGGTTCGAACCGGACGGACGGACGGTCTGGGAGGAATCGAAAAAATGCCCCACGGATGCTCCGACGATCGCTCCTATGGGACCTCCGAAGGAGAAACCCAGAGTCGCACCAAGCAGCTTACCTCTGTACCTGTACATGCCCAATCTTCAGTCCGGCTCCTGCTCCGATTTCTTCTTCAATTCACCTATGCTTTTTTCGACAAAATGCTTCAGCACGCTGTGGTTATCCGAATCGAGCCCCACGAGCTCGACCGCGTAACTCTTCGTGGATTCATCCTTTCTGAGCACGTTACCCTTGAGCGTCAGCTCCTCGTCATCGAGGAGGAGCCTCACCTCTATGTTGGTCCCCTCCTTTATTTCGACTGAATCTCCGCTGTCGGAAATCTTGAGATAGAGACCGCCCTCGCTTACCTCGAGAAGACTGGATTTCACGGCATCATCGAGATCGGGAATAAACTTCGCCTTCTCGATCGCCATGGTAAGGAGCGCGGCGAGAGACATGACTTCGGAAACGGTTTCAAAAGTCAGCTTCTTCGTCTTGTCCTTGAAGAGTACCTTTACACACCCTATCACTTCATCCTTGGAAAAAATCGGGGCGAGCGCCTTTGCCGTGCACCCCCGGGCGAGATTCTCCTTCACGATCTCCTTCAGCTCCTGCAGTATCTTTTGCTTTTCCAGTCCCTGGAGCTTCAGCTCGTTCAGGAGGAAGGAGTAGCTCACGATTTTGTCCGAGGGGATAAAGCGTGTATAGGACTGTATCTTTTTGCAGTCGTCGACATAGAGGACCTTGCCGGACTTGCGCAGCACGCGGGCGTCGCGCATCTGTATGTTGCTCTTGTTGAAAAGGACGATTTCCGAGAAGGGAGATATTTTCCTGATCTCGGTTCCCACCATGAGGAAGATCTTCTTGATTTCCACCTCGTCCCGCTGAACCTCCCAGTATATCTTGGAGTACTGGACGGGTACGTCCTTGGAGGAAATTTCACCCTTGTGACCTACCGGTATCTGCTTCAGCTTCACCTTTGCCGTGATGGACCGGTCGAGTCTGATACGCGGGTAGCGGCGTTTGCTCCTGCTCCCTATCGCCTCCGGGTAACCGAGCGTCAGGGCGGACTCGGAGAGGTTCAGAATTTTACTGCTTCCGAAGAGCTCAACGCCGGAAAAAACGAAGTTTATGAAAACGGAATCAATATTCTCGTCACGGAGATTGATGAAGGAATCCGTTATCTTTACCGTAAAGCCGTCCTGAGCCGTATCGACGATCTTGGCAACCTCTATGTAATTGGGAAGGTTTATCTCTATCTCCCTGCCGTCGAGCCTCTGTATATCGATGATTCTCCGAATACGTTCGGAATTCGTGATTTCCTTGTTCTGCATATCGGACACGGATGGTCCCTCCGTTGTCTTTATTATAAATAATATACCATGTATTCATCCTTTATCTAAAAAAAACCGTTCTATAAATCTTTGTATTCGGTACCTGTGCATATTATCTTATTGCATTCAATTAAAAAGGCCGCTTATGAAAGACACCGGGAAAAAGAAGAAAAAAAGCAAGCTGAGAGAAAACATAGAGGCGGTCGTTTTCGCACTGGCCATTGCGCTCTTCATCAAGACATTTATCGTTGATGTATATAAAATTCCCACAGGTTCGATGATACCGACCATTGAAATCGGCGATTTTATCGTTGCGAACAAGTTCATATACGGCGCAAAGGTTCCGTTTACGAAGAAGAGGCTCCCGGCGATTCGGGACCCGCATGCAGGGGATATCGTCATATTCCTCGCACCCTACTACGACCCTCCGAACATAATCATACAGATGTTTACCCCCATCGTTTACACGCTGACCCTGGGATTCGTCAACATCGACCCGCAGCCCAAGTTCTACGTCAAACGCTGTATCGGCCTTCCCGGAGACGAGATCGAGGTGATCAATAAGGAAGTTTACGTAAACGGCAGGAGGCTCGAGGGGTGGTGGCCTGAGTACCACGCGGACCCGGAAATTATTCCGCCCGGCGATACGCTGATGAACAACCGGGATTTCTACGGTCCCGTCATCGTTCCTGAGGACAGCTACTTTATGATGGGAGACAACCGGGACCAGTCCAACGACAGCAGATTCTGGGGTTTTGTCGAGCGGTACGAGATATTCGGCAAGTCACTCTTCAGATACTGGCCTCCCGGCCGAATGGGCAGGATACGATAGCTCTCCCGTTCACCGTCACACTTTTCATCCAGGGGACGGCGGCCGTGGACGGCGCCGGGGCTTCGGGCATTCAGAGGCCGCTACTTTCTTTCGAGGAGGAACTCGACCCGCCTGTTTCGTTCCTTTCCCTCTTCTGTTTCATTCGTATCGATCGGATACTTCGATCCGTAGCCCTTGTAGCTCAGCCTGTCGGGATCTATGCCGTTTTCGATAAGGTAATTTCCGACCGAAGCGGCCCTCCGCTTGGAAAGGAGCAGGTTGTACTCCTCGTCACCCGTGGAGTCGGTATGGCCCTCAATCACGATCGAGTATTTCTCGTACTTTCCCAGCACCTTGACGATCTTGCTCATAATGGAGTAGGTCTTCACGCCGGTCAGCTCTGCGGTGTTATGCGCGAACTCGATGTTTGAAACGCGTATCTTAAGGCCCCGTTCAGTCTGTACCACCAGTATGTCGATCGAGAAGCCTTCCGGCTCTCCGACGGCGCGGTTGCCGGCAAGGTCGACCGCCTCGAAATGGATCGCATAATCCTCACCGCTGTCTACGAGCCTGCCGCTGTCCGATATCCCGTCCCAGGTTATCTCTTCAGCAGGCGCTCCCGTTCCCTGGAAGGTCTTGAAACATTCCCCCTCCGCCGTCAGGATGCTCCCCTTCCACTCGGCGATTCCCGAGATGTCCTCTATATCCGGCATGATGGTAAGCACATCGTTCAGTCCGTCTCCGTCCGGCGAAAACCGCACGGGATCGACCCGCACCTCTATGGACGGGGGGTCCGTGTCCAGGAGAAACTGTTTCTTGAACGAATAGGTATTTACGCCGCTGCGGTAGATAATTTTCATGAAGTAGGTATATACGCCTGAGGGAAGCCCCTGCGGGAAGGTTTCCGCCATCTTGCCCGCCTGGGGCCGTCCGTCCCATTTTATGGACCTGGGCATATACCTTCGCCCCCTTATACGCCGGGCCGTATCCCCCATCTCGCTCTGTACAATGAGGTCCCAGGTGTCTATTCTGTTCATATCCGAGAGCAGGGGAAAGAAGGTCAGCGTGTCGAGGAACCCGTCCCCATTGGGAGAAAAGATCGAATTGTCGATCTTGACCGTGGCCTGGCGCTCACGCACATCGATGGTAAGCCCCTCTACCGCTTTCTGCGTGCGGTTGCCCGCCCTGTCCTGCCCGGAAACCGTAATATTGTAGACTCCCTCGGGTAAAACCGATCCGTTTATCCCTCGTCCGTCCCACTCGAACAGCTCCGGTATGTCCTCGCCCCACTCTATGGTCTTGACGATGATCTCTTCGGAAGTGGCAATGGTACAGAGCCATTCGATAAACGGCTCGGCCTGAATCTCGATTGAAATGGTATCCTTTATCCCGTCCCCGTTCGGAGAGAACATCATCTCCGAAGCGCTCAACTGAAGGAAAGGCGGCACCGTATCGACCTCTATCGTACCCCGTACACGGCTCCGGTACCCTCCGTTTCTCGGTGTGGTGTAGAACTCGTAGACGTAGTTTCCGTCTTCCACGACATGGCCGTCGGCTCCCACCAGGTTCCAGACGATGTGGTCGGGCAGGCGCATCTCCTCGTCTTCCTCGGCCACCCTCCATAGAACCTTGCGCTCCGCAGCCTGTCCGTCGAGGAAGACCATGCGCCACCCGTGAAGCTTTTCTTTCCTGAAGGGTTCGGTACTGAATTGAAATGCGTCCTGAACTCCGTCGAAATCGGGCGAGAGGCTGAACGCCGGCCCCTGCTCGAACTCGAGCGACATGACGTCGACCTCTTCCAGCTTCTTAATCCGCACGTCATCGAGGGCCTCCGGCTCGAGTCCCACCTCCTGCTTCAGCGCATCGATCTGAACGGATTCGGCGCTTCCCGCTTCAGCGATCTCGGCGATTCGTTCTTCCAGCGTGGAGACGCGGTCTCCGGTCACCGCTATACCATTCCCCTCTTTGAGGGTTACGCCCCTGTCGATCTTGCGCAAAACGGGTTTCAGGTCGCGGGGCACCACTTCCGGACGCTCCACGATCATGTGCAGCCGCACCTGCCCCTCTTTGACGAGCACCTCGGTCTCCGCTCTTTCTCCCGCATCGACGAGGAACTCGGTGCCGTGCGCTTCAACCATGACCGTGTTCGTTTGAATTTTATCGCGCGTCTTGAAGATGACCTTTCCGATCTTGACGAAGAGCTCCCCGGTATCGAGGATGAGCAGGGTCCTGGCGTTCCGTTCCTTATCAGGCAGAACAATGAGCTGGAGCTCCGAACGATCCTTCATCCTGAATATGGCACCCGATCCGATAACGAGCTCGCAGTAGCTGTTGGAGCCTGTCCTGATCCTGGTGCCCTGCTCGATCACGAGGTCCACCGAAGCACGCTCCCATATATCCTCGTCCATGCGCTTGTAGGATACGTCACCCACCACGAAAATTATTCTAGCGGTATTGCCCGCCGGAAGAAGAACCTCGGAAACGGGACTCTGGGAGCAGCTCTGCCAGACGAAGAGCGCGATCAGGAGAAAAAAAAGTGCTGTCTTTTTGTACATACGTTGCCTTTGGACCGAAATCGTATCCCTCGAATATAATAATTCGAAGGCCGGGTTTGTTAATTTATCCGGTGCCGAATGTTTATGCCCGGAAAGGGCTTAATAATTTATCCGGTGCCGAATGTTTATGCCCGGAAAGAACAGGATGTCCCCTCCCTGATAAAAGTGGATCGTCAGGGGATCATTGTAAACCACGGGCCTCGATTTTCAACTAAAAAGGACCGCCGGCCGTTCGTCCGGTCATTCCGACCCCGAGGAGGCATGTGCCGATTTGAGTCTTCCCCCGTCCTCTATCTCGTAGGAGTATCCCTGCTCGATGAGAAAGAGCTGCCTCTTTTCCGCGAACTCGATCTCAACGGTGTTCCTCGTAACAACCGTGTAGAAGTACGCTTTACCGCCCTCTTTGGGTCTTATGATGCGGCCGAGCCGCTGTGCTTCCTCCTGCCTGGATCCGAAAATACCGGACACCTGTATGAGTACCGCCGCGTCGGGAAGGTCCACCGCGAAGTTCGCCACCTTCGACACGACGAGGGTTTTAATCTCACCTCTCCGAAACCGGCCGTACAGGTCCTCCCGCTCCCGGTTGGGCGTTTTGCCCGTTATGATCGGGAGTGCGAACCTCTCGGCAATGTGTTCGAGCTGATCGATGTACTGACCGATTACGAGTATGCTCTCCCCCCGGTGGATGTCAAGGAGCGTATCGACGATTTCATACTTTGCCGGATTTACGGATGCCGTCTTGAACCGGGAACGACGGTTCTGCATCGCGTAAGTATACCGCCGGTTCTCCTCAAGGTCGACCCTGATCTCCGTGCAGCTCGCGTCCGCGATCCAACCCTGCCGCTCAAGGACCCTCCAGGGCACGTCGTATATCTTCGGTCCTATGAGGGAAAAGACATCCCCTTCCCTTCCGTCCTCGCGGATGAGCGTCGCGGTGAGTCCGAGCCGTCTCCTGCTCTGGACCTCGCTCGAGAACCTGAAGATCGGGGCCGGGAGCAGGTGCACCTCATCGTAGAGCACGAGTCCCCAGTTCTGCCTACCCAGACGATCGAGATGCACAAAACGGGCGGTGCCGTGGCCATACCCATATGAACTGCCATGGGCGCTACTCTTTTCGCCGCCTCCATTTCCTGATCTCCTGCGGGGTCTGTACGCCATGATCTGATAGGTCGCTATTGTAACGGGCCTGATCTCCTTGCACTCGCCCGAGTACTCACCGATATCTTCTTCCCGTATATCGGTCCATGTCAGGAGCTCCCGCTTCCACTGCCGCGCCGCCGTTATACTCGTTACGAGTATGAGCGCCCGAGTCTCCAGACGTGCAAGCACCGAGATGCCGACGATGGTCTTCCCTGAACCGCAGGGGAGCGTGATTATACCGCTGCCGCCCGTTTTTTCGAAGTTCAGGAATACGGACACCGCCTCGTCCTGATAGGGCCTGAGCTGAAGCGTAGGCCGAACACGAACGGGGAAGGGATCACCCGGGGTGAATCCCGCACGATCGACAACGGGATACCCCAGATCGATACACTCCTTCTTTACCTGACCGCGCGACCACTCGAGAAGGGAGCAGCCGTCCTTCCCGACTTCCGCGAGGTACTTCTTCACATTCCTCTGACGGACGATCTCGGCGAAAAGCGCCGGTTCGTCCGACCTGAGCACGAGCCTGCCGTTTTCCCGGTTCAGCACGAGCCTGCCGTAGCGGTGAAGCCACTCCCCAATCTGTACCGGTATGTTTTCGGGTACGGGGTACTTCGAAAGGGAGGAGAGGGCATCCATGATCTGTTCGAAGGTCATCCCGCTCGAGGCCGCGTTCCAGAGCGAGATGGGCGTCAGCCGGTAGGTATGCACATATTCCGGGCTCTTTACGAGCTCGGCGAACCTGAGCAGAACGTCCCGCGCTTCTTCGAACTTCGGATGATCGACCTCAAGGAGAAGCGTTCGATCATTCTGGACGATGAGCGGATTTTCCGTTACGGGGGCATTTCTGCCCTTTGCGGAAGGACTCTCGGGAAACGAATTCATACCGGACATTGCAGGTATCTTTCCACAGGGGGAAACACTCTGCTGAAAAGGGACGACGTGAAAGCGATCCGGAGCCCTAAGCGGAGATTATGGGCAGAGCCCCGGTGAAAACACCCCTTACCGGGCATTTTCATGTGGAGGTGAGCGGGCTCGAACCGCCGACCTCTTGCATGCGAAGCAAGCGCTCTCCCAGCTGAGCTACACCCCCTCATCTTCGTTTGAATATACCGTAAAAACGGGCTGGAAGAAAGAAAATTAAGTATTCGGCAGGAGGCCGACAATCCCTGTCGTAAATCGACAGGCCCTGTCGGGGCCGATATTTTATTGACAAAAAATTATTTTTTTGGCTATAATGGGCGCCACACCCATGCTCTTCCCTAAATAAACTAATATACGGATCCATCGAGGAGTTTTTTATGATAACAGGTAAAGACGGAACGAAAATTCCCAGGATCGTAATCGAGCGTCTTCCACGGTACTACCGTTATTTCGACTGGCTCGAGGACAAGGTCGAGAAAATATCTTCGAAGAAACTCGGTGAGTATATGGGTTCATCCGCCTCGCAGGTACGACTCGACCTGAGCTATTTCGGGGATTTCGGCCAGCAGGGATACGGGTACAATATTAAGAAACTGAAGCGTGAGCTCGAAAACATCCTGAACATCAATGCTGAGACCACCTTCATCATAATCGGAGCAGGCAATATCGGACGGGCCCTTACCCGGTATCGTGCGTTCCGCGACGCGGGATTCACGCTCAAGGCGATCTTCGATATCAAACCGGTGCTTGCCGGTGAAAAGATAGACGGAATCATTATACACCACGTTCGTGAAATGCCGGACTATATTAAAACGCACAAAATCGATATCGGCATTATTGCCGTTCCCAAGGAATGCGCGAACGAAACCGCGCGTACACTGATCGATGCGGGCATACGGGGGATACTGAATTTCGCTCCGCTCGACCTCAATGTATCAAGCACATTCACCGTAGAAAATATACACATCATAGACAAGATGCTCGCCCTCTCCTTCATAATCAGCTCCGATAGCGCGAATGGCTGACGGCGAAGCCATCCGTCCCTCAGCTGGGGCAAACCCTTTGACTTTTAAAGATACGGCCTATACTTTTAGAGCACCACAGGAGTACGGACGACGGATATATCAACGAGAAGATGGAAGGAAAACCGGGCAAACGCGTTCACCACTTCGATTTCCCAGGGAGTACGGGACATCTTTCCATCGGCATCGAGAACGGCTGCTTCCCAGACATTGACGACGACGAGCTCTACCGCATAGGCGAGCTTCTTACTGAGTTCATATACGGCCTCGCGCTCGAAAACGGCAGCGTGCGCGAGAGCTCCCTCAATATCTTCACCTCAATTATGAAGGACACCTCCCTCCTCCTGGACGATAAAAACCTGAAATCCCTGCTCAGGTTCGCAAACAGGATGTTTCGCCTCGGCGACTACGGGAACTCGCTCTTCCTTTCACAGCTCGGACTTGCAAGAATAAACGAAATCATCGACGAAAAAATCGAGAAGAACGACCGCATGGTCGACAAGGAAATCATACAGCTCCAGATATCCACCCTGAACTTCATCGGATACCTCTTTGCGAGGATGAACAGGAACATCGAATACGGGGTTCGTCTTGCCACTATCGCGGGCAGGCTCCTGGACGGGTTCGACAAGAAAGACATGGACACGATGGCGCTGCGGGCCGCCCTGAACGACACGCTGGGACTTCTCTACATACAGAAAGAGGAATGGGATAACGCGATAGACCGTCTTCAGGAAGCCCATAAAATCGATCAGGCCCTCCTGTCAAAAGGAAAGGTGGACGAGATCGGGTTCCGGCTCACCTGCTCCAACCTCGGGCACGCCCTCGTGCACAGCGCCCACCACCTTCTCATGGAGAACAACGGAACGGACCTGCACGAGATCGAAAAAAAAGTTGAAAAGGCCCGACACTACTTCTCCATGGTACATGTTGAAAAACCCCCGCCCGTACCTGAGAAGAAGCTCACTGACCTTGAGCTCCTCTTTGCGGTCAAGAGAATGAAGGAAGGGTGGGAACTGTGCGACACGGTCTCCCGGGAGCTCAAGAAGAGACTCATCTGAAATGTACTCCGGCCGGCCCCTTTATGAAGGTCCGTTCACGGGAACGACGGAATGGAAACCCGCATACCCCGTACTTCAGTGACAGTCGATTTCGGCCGGAACCTTTATCATGGTGACCGGAATGTTCGAGTGCCTTATGACCTTCTCCGCCACGGACCCTATGATGGTACGATTGAACCCGGTTCTCCCATGCGTCCCCATGACTATAAGGTCAATATTCAAATCGCAGACCGCGTCGAGTATACCCTGCACCGGATTTCCGAACACGGCTTTCGGAGTGACATCGAGGCCCCGTTCGACGTAATCGGGAAAATGCTTCTTGAAATCCTTCAGTATCTTCTCCTGCCGCCTTCTTATCAGATCCTTTTCCGAATAACCGGGAACAGTGAATTTCTGCTCGATCATGATCTCGCGTGCCATACGAATCTGCTCCTGCGGTATCACGTGAAAAAGCACGATTGAAGCATTCATGGACAACGCGAAATGGACCGCTACATTGAATGCATAGTATGAACGCTCCGAAAAGTCCGTGGGCGCAAGTATTTTTTTAATCCGCACTTCCATCCGTTCTCTCCCCCTGGTTTTTATCAAGTTCACCTGTAATGGAGCGGGCCGGCGACGTGATGTAGAATGATCCGGTTATCAGAATGATATCATCGGGGCCGGTATTGTCAACGGCAAATGAGATCGCCTCCCCGATATCCGGTATGAGAACGGCATCGGACTTGAGGTTCCGGGCCGTCTCGTACACTTCCCCGGTATCGAGATCCTTGTGGGTAACCGGTTCGGTGACGATGAGTGTATCCGCAACGGAACAGAGACGTGTCAGTATGCCCCTCGCGTCCTTCCCCTTCACAATGCCCACCACCACGACGAGCCGCTCGTAGTCGTACCCCTCCAGGACCGCATTCACGAGTACGCGCGCGGAATCCTCGTTGTGCGCCGAATCGAGCAGGAAACGCCTCCCGGTCCCGGTGCGAATGCACTCGAGCCTGGCCGGTATGCGCACCTTTCCAACAGCCTCCCTCAGAGACGGCCCGTCAGGGAGCAGTCCGACAGCGTCGAGTGCCAGGAGGGCCGTCGCGCAATTCTCGGCCTGATGCCTGCCGACCAGCGGGATGGAGAGGTCCGGAAAAGACCGGTCACGCAGATTCAGGTTAAACCGCGTTCCCGATTCCGAAACCCGGACATCCTCGAGCCTGCAGAGCTCACCGGCTTCGTAAACGGGCGACCCGAGCGACGAGGCCTTTTCGCGGAGTAAATTACGCACATCGTACCGCTGGAAACCAACCACAACTGGTGTTTCCGGTTTGATGATACCCGCTTTTTCTCCGGCTATTTCGCCAATAGTGGTGCCGAGCTTGTCCATGTGATCAAAGCTTATCGTCGTTATCACGGAAACGGAAGGGGTGCAGAAATTGGTCGAGTCGAACCTGCCGCCCATTCCGGTTTCAAGTATACTCCAGCGCACCCCCTTCCGGAAAAAGTGGTATACCGCAACCGCCGTCAGAATCTCGAACGTCGTAGGCAGGCTCTCTTCAGGGAAAGCGGCGATAAACGGCCGGACCTTATTCATATAGGATATGATTTCCCCGTCATCTATCTGAACACCGTTCACCTGTATCCTTTCGTTGACCCGCTCGATATGCGGGGACGTGAAGAGTCCCGTGACGAATGACGGTCGAAGGCATGCGTCCATGATCGCGCACACCGAGCCCTTGCCCTTTGTTCCGGCCACGTGAATGAAATCCATGTGCCTCTCTGGATTGCCGAGCCGCGCGAGGAGCTCGACCGTACGATCGAGGTTGTAGTGCACCGCCCCGTACGCGTATGAGCCGTCTACTTCGTAATTGATGAAGCTGTAGAGATAATCGAGTGCCTGGTCGATCGTATGCACGATAAGGGCTCCGTTCTGTCGAACAATAACACGAAGGCCCTGTTTTGAAAAGAAAAGCATCGCGGAAAAATCAGTTGCTTTGTCATGTTTACCGGTATACCTTTTTCGAAACCAGGTGAAAGGGGTGATCGCTGTGCTCGTCGATTATAGAGACGACATCAATGAGATAGAGAAGACAGCCAATGAAGGGTGGGGTCGTCTTTGACGTTGATACACTGATAGAAGAACGAAGGAAGCTCGAAAACGCACTGAGCGTACCCTCGATATGGGAAGACCGGGAACGCGCGAACCACACGACGAGAGAGATCAAGCGCCTCAAGGCCACGATAGAACCGTGGACCGAGGCGAAGCGAGAGGTCGACGAACTGGCCGAGCTCTATGCCATGGCGGTCGAAGAGGGAGAAGAAGAGCTCGAGGATGAAATAGTACAGTCCTTGAAAAAGATAAAGGAAAAAATCACCTCGCTCGAACGGCTCTCTCTCTTCAAGGGAGAGCACGACGGTTCGAACGCGTACCTCACCATACATTCCGGCGCAGGCGGTACCGAGGCGTGCGACTGGGTTTCCATGCTCCTGAGGATGTACCTCCGCTGGGCCGAACGTAATGACTGTAAAACGGATATCGTGGACATACTTCCCGGTGACGAGGCGGGTATCAAGTCGGTAACCGTATCGATTCAGGGGGCATTTGCATACGGGTATCTTAAAACCGAGATAGGCATACACCGCCTCGTGAGGATTTCCCCCTTTGACTCGAACAAGCGGAGACACACCTCGTTCGCGTCGGTTTACTGCACGCCCGAAGTGGATGACGATATCGTCGTGGACATCGATCCGAAAGATCTTCGCATCGACACCTACCGCTCGCAGGGGGCGGGCGGTCAGCACGTCAACAAAACCGATTCCGCGGTGCGAATAACCCATCTGCCGACCGGTATCGTGGCCCAGTGCCAGAACGAGCGCTCGCAGTTCAAAAACAAGGATTCGGCCATGAAGATTCTCAGGTCGAAGCTCTTCGAGCATTACAGGGATGAGCGGGACCGGGAGCGGGCCGCCCAGGAGAAGACTAAAAAAGGCATCTCCTGGGGCAATCAGATAAGGTCCTATGTTTTCCAGCCCTATACCATGGTAAAGGACCTGAGGACGAACGTCGAGATCGGAAACGTCTCCGCGGTTATGGACGGCGGCATTGAACCGTTTATCGACGCGGCTCTGAAAATGGACGTCTGATAACGTCTTCCCGATTCGATAAGCACCGGTAATATCGCTATGAAAAAATTCATCTCCCTCCTGCTTTCGTTCTTCTTTCTCTTCTGCTGTACGAACGTTTACGGCTTCACCCCCTCGAAAGAGCGAAGGATCGTCATCGGGGAATTCGAGAATACCGGCGATTCCGCATATGACTATCTCGGGTCCGTTATTCTTGAAACACTCGCTTCATCCGCGTCACGGATCCCTTTTGTCACCCTGACCGACGAGGAGCGCAAGACCCTGTCGCGCGCGATCGGGGACACCACTATTAACTACCGTCTCGAACCGGCTGTTTCGACCGGCGAGATCGATCCCGCAGAATACCCCGTGGTTATTTACGGACATTACCATGTAGACGAAACCTCGAAAGAGACGGATGAGGACGGAACCGTCAGGCGTATCGGCCTGGACATACGGGTCTACGATCATTTGACCGGTTCCCGGGCCCCGGAATACGAGCTCATCACGGACCTCGATCTCTTTATCCGGGACCCGGTTGTTCAGATAACGGATTTCCTCCGAGGTTTCGTCGGATACAAAACTCACACCGCCGTTCTCACGGCCGAACCGCAGGACGCGCTCATCTTTTTGGACGGCGCGCTCAGGGGTGTCGGTAAAGTCACGGATCTTATCCTCACGCCCGGCGAACACCGGGTCACCGTAAAAAGGAAGGGATACTCCGGCTACTCGGACATTATATACGTTGACCGGGACGATTTTTCCGCTCACGTACGACTCGAACCCGTTACGAGCCGCGTGGTTTATCGCTTCATGTCGAACGTGGACGGCGCATCGGTTTACCTCGACGAGGCGTATGTCGGGGAAACGCCCCTGACCGTAACCGCCGAGGCGGGCCATCACACGGTTTCATTCATCAAGGAGGGATATGTTGCAGAGACGTTTTCCCTGCACCGCCTGGAAGAGAAATACGTTCTGCTTACCGCGGGCCTCCTTACTCCCGGGGGCGAGTCCTCTCTCTTCTCCGACGCGGAGACGCACAGGAAGAAGGCCCGCGTGCTCTCCTGGTTCGGTATAGGAACGCTCGGAGCCGCCGTGCTCCTCGGCACCGCGTCTACCCTGAACACGCAGCGGGCCGACCTCTACGAGATGAACGGGGACGAAAGGGCGTCTCGCGCCCGATCCAGGAGTGTGCTGTACAGAACGCTTACCATTACCTCCCTGACCGGCGCGGCTTCCATTTTTACCTTTTCATTCCTTCAGACCTTGAAGTATTTTAACCTCTACAATCGAAGCACGGGAGAGATTCCCGTAGCCCGTTTCGAGGTCGCGTTCTGACATGAAGCTGAAAAAACTCGCCCTGGGTTCCCGGCTGGGCTCACTTTTCTCGAAAAAGAAGGATCTCGACGAAATTTTAAACGAGATCGAGGAAATCCTCATTACGTCGGATTTCGGTATCGAATTCACCGATGAGGTCGTACAAAAGGTCCGCAATCGCGCCTCCTCGGACGACCGCGATCACGTGATCGGTGTGCTGAAGCAGATTATCAAGGAGAGCATGACGATAGATGGAGAGACCGCCGAAAAAGCGGGCCAGGGTGTTACCGCCCTGCTCGTTTTCGGTGTAAACGGAACCGGTAAAACCACAACGGTCGGAAAGCTCGCCCATATGCTGAAGGGCGAGGGGTACCGGGTTCTCATCGCGGCCGCGGATACGTTCAGGGACGCTGCAATCGATCAACTCGCCGTGTGGAGCAGGAGGGCCGACGTTCCGCTCATCAAGCAGTACCAGGGTTCGGACCCGGGTGCCGTGGTATTCGACGCCTGTGACGCTGCGGCCGGAAGGAAGGTCGATTACCTCATCATAGACACGGCCGGACGCCTTCACAACAAGGAACGTCTCATGGAGGAGCTCGCCAAGATCGGGAGGATCCTCGAAAAGAAGCTGCCGGATGCGAAGCGGATCAAGCTCCTCACCCTCGATGCAACGACCGGACAGAACGGTGTTTCCCAGGCGGAGCTCTTCAACCGGTATATCGGGGTCGACGGCATCGTGCTGACCAAGCTCGATTCCTCCGCAAAGGGTGGCATCGCATGTACGGTTTCGGGAAAACTCAATATCCCCATACTCTTTGCAGGAACGGGGGAATCATTAGAGGATATCGTGCGATTCAACGCTGACGAGTATCTCGACGCGCTCTTCGCACAATCATGACGGACGGAGGGTTTCATGGACAGGTTCAAACTCTACAAACAGCTCAAACAGCACTCTGACGACAAAATAGTATTTCTCGTTCTCGACGGCCTCGGGGGCCTTCCCCGAAACGGTAAAACCGAGCTCGAAACAGCATCAACTCCGGCCATGGACGGTCTCGTCGCGGAATGCGAGGCCGGGCTCATGGTACCGGTCCTGCGCGGCATAACCCCTGGAAGCGGACCGGGCCATCTCGCGCTCTTCGGGTACGACCCGCTCGAGTATGCCATCGGGAGGGGGATACTCTCTGCTCTCGGGGTAAAGTTTCCGATAAGGGACGGAGACCTGGCCGCCCGGGTGAACTTCGCCTCCCTGGATGAAAACGGGAATGTAACGGACAGGCGGGCCGGGCGCATACCCGACGATGTCAACCGGGCGATGTGTGAGAAGATAAGGAGCATCAAGCTCGAGGGCGTGGAATTCTTTATCGAGACCGAAAAGGATCACCGCGCGGCGCTCATCTTCCGGGGCCTCGGCGGCCGAAAATTTTCCGAAGCCGTTTCAGAGACCGATCCGCAAAAGACGGGCGTTCCCACGCTCCCGTCCCGTCCCCTCGACGAGAGTAAAGAGGCGAAGGAGACCGCCGACCTGATCAATCGATTTTTCAAAGAAGTAAAAGCATGCCTGAAAAACGAAAGCCCGGCCAACGGTATTCTGCTCAGGGGTTTCGCCCTTTACCGGCAAATACCTTCCTTCAGTGAGGTATACGGACTCAACGCGTGCGCGATCGCGGGATACCCGATGTACCGCGGACTCGCGAGCCTCGTCGGTATGGAGGTCATCGAGACGGAGAGCGGAGTCGAATCGCAGTTCGCGAAGCTGCGGGAGGTGTGGGACGATTACGACTTTTTTTTCGTTCACATCAAGTACACGGACAGTTTCGGTGAGGACGGCAACTTCGAAGCGAAGGTCTCCGTTATCGAGGAGGTGGACAGGAACCTGTCTGCCGTGCTCGAGCTGAATCCCGAGGTTCTTATAATTACGGCGGACCACTCGACACCCGCATCTTACAAGGCGCACTCCTGGCACCCCATTCCCCTTCTCCTCAAATCCAAATGGTGCAGATCGAGCGGTATCAAATCATTCGGAGAACAGGCGCTTCTCCATGGGAGCCTCGGTATAATCAACTCAATCGATCTTATGGGACTGGCAATGGCCCATTCGGGAAAACTGCAAAAATACGGTGCATAAAGGGGATCCGGCGCCGTCGAAATAACAGAAAAAAAATTGCTGTTAATGTATGTTAACAGTTGACAGATTTTCCCGTATGTATTATTGTTTCAATAATTGTTAAATTATTTATCATTGTTGAGAACAGAGGGAGGCACCGAGATTGCCTGAAAAGATCTATACGACCTATCAGATCGGCAAGTTCTGCCAGGTAAATATCCGGACCGTCATTCGCTGGATAGAGACCGGCAAGCTGAAGGCTTACTCGACACCGGGCGGTCACCGGAGAGTAAAGTGGAGCGACCTGATCACCTTCTTAACCCAGAACCGGATGCCCATTCCGAGGGAGATTGAGGAGGCAAAGAAGAGAAAAGTACTTGTAGTCGACGACGATCCCGACTTTCTCGAAATCTCGGAAAAGATTTTAAAAACCATCCCCGAGGTGGACACGCGCACCACTGCTTCAGGATTTGACGCGGGTGTACTCGTCGCCGAATGGTATCCGGACCTGATTCTTCTCGATTTTCTCATCCCTGATTTGGACGGATTCGAAGTTACGAAGAAAATCAGGAGTAACCCGCGGCTCAAGAAGATACCGATCGTAGCAGTCACTTCGATCTCCGATCCCGATGAGCTTGAAAAGGTCAAGAAGTGCGGAGTGGATTCAGTCATCAACAAGCCCATTGAAAAGGAAAGCTTTTTAAAGAAGATCGACCGGTTCCTGTACATGTCGCACAGCTGATCCCGCTTTGCGGTAGAATGCCGAAGTAATGAATAAAATTCCCCGTGACGAGGGTTAACCTTCTCAATAGAGGGTAATACCTGCCATGGCGGTCGAAGGCCACTGTCAAGAGTAAATTTATCTCTGATGTAGACACGTTCCCCTCCATTCATTTTTCTGAGTTGTTAAAACCTTCAAACATGTTATTATTGAGGAGGACGTTTTCTCTTCCGGCAGTCACTTGAGACGCAGCATGCTTTACAGCGAGGAAACAGTCCACCACACCCTGGAAAGAGGATATATGAAAGAGGTTCAGGTAGACCTGCTCAAAGGCGACATTACGGAACGGATTACCGATGCAATCGTGAATACCTCGAACAACAGGCTCATTCTGGGATCCGGTCTCAGCGGCGCCATCAAGGCCAAGGGCGGAGGACGGATAGCGGAGGAACTGCAGAAGTACGGATCGATCGAGATCGGTGAGGCGGTGTATACGAGCGGCGGGGAGCTGAAAGCGGGCGGCGTTATTCACATCGCACTCACGGAGTTCGACGGGCCCATCACCGAGGAAAATATCGGGCTTTCGCTGCACGCCTGTCTCTCCCTGGCGAACAAGAACAAACTTAAATCCCTTTCGATACCGGATCTCAGTGTGGGGATCACACGCTTTCCGCCCGACAGGTGCGCCCATACCGTATTCACCGTGCTCAAACGCTTCATAGAGAAGGAGAACCGCAGCCTCCGGCTCGTCGAAATCGTAGTCTGGGATATCGAATCACTTCGTATCTACAAAGAGGCCTATCCGGCCTTTTTCCACCAGGAAATGGAATGAACTACCCACTTATCGTAGCCGCTCTCATTATCATAACCACGCTCATCATCATCACCTATTTCACGCTCTTTCGAAAACCGAAGAAGCTCCAGAAGCTATGGGAGCAGATTCAGGGCGGGGAGACTAAAAATTCGATCAAGAGCCTCAAGACCATCATCATCAAGCAGGGGGGATCCATAGACAGCCACTTCCTCCTCGCCGAGTGCTACCGACGCGAGGGGAACTACCAGATGGCGGTGGTAGAGTACCGGTTCTGCCTGAAGATAAAGAAAAAACCCTACCTTACCACGATTGAGGAGATAAGGAAGGGCCTCGTCGACTGCTACCTGCAGTTGAACAAGCAGGAGGAATCGCTGGCGGAACTCCTCGAGCTCGTACGTATCAATCCGAAGAATTACGAATACCTCTTCGAGATCGCCCGTATCTATTACGAAAAGGGAAGTATCGAGGCCGCCGTCACCTATCTCGACAAGACAATCAAATACAATTCGACCCATTCCGACGCACTCGGTTATCTCGGAATGATCATGTACCACGCCAACCAGGTGACCGACGCGGTCGGGTATTTAACGAAATCCGTCAAGTACGATCCGAAAAACTTCCGCTCCTACTATTACCTCGGAAGGCTTTACATGGACGGCAGGGATTTTCCCCGTGCCATCACCTATTTCGAGGCATCGCAGCGTTCCCTGGATTTTAAAATCAGGGCCTTTTTTCAGAAGGGAAACTGCTACCGCGAGATGGACGAATACGAGCACGCGGTTGATGAATATGAGAAGGGCATCGCCTCCTCAACGGGTAAAGACCAGAATCTCATGCTCCAGATAAAGTACGCGCTCGCATCCCTTTACGAAACACGCGGCAAGCTCGCGGAGGCAATCGAACAGTGGGAGGGAATAAACAGGATAAATCCTGCGTACAAGGACGTTCCGAAAAAACTCGAGGAGTATCACGACCTGCGCGCGGACGACAACATGAAGGACTTCCTTGTGAGCCCGCTTCCCGTTTTCGAGGGAATCTGCCTCGAGATCGTAAAACATCTCGGCTTCGATATGGTTGACCTGAAACATCTGAAAACGAGCATCACGGCCGTTATCGGCACCCCCCAGATGTCGGTCAAGCGCAACGTGAAACGCCAGCTCGTATACTTCAAGTTCTACCGGGATGCCGTCACACTGGGCCTCAACGCGGTAAAGAACGTTATGGAGGAAGCCAAACGCATGCGGTGCGTTACTGCGTACTGCTTCTCACCCGTCAAATTCGCGGATGACGCGGAGAACTTTTCCATGGGACGCCAGCTCATCCTAACCGGAGGCGAACAGCTGGCGGACATACTCAAAAAGATACGCGGATAGATAAATCCGTAAACGGACCTCCCGTGCTCCCATCTTAAATGAAACGACGCGGGAAACGAATCACTGAAAACCCCTTCCATACAGCATCTACAGCCTTACAGCTGACTCCATACCTAGGAAAGGCCCAAAACACGCCGCGCGTTGCGGCCGGTCTGCTCTCCGAGCTCTTCGAGGTTTATGGACCGCAGTTCAGCAATGAACCGCGCGGTGCTGCGTAAAAACGCGGGCTCGTTCTTCTCTCCCCGATGTCCTTCAGGAGAAAGGTAAGGGGCATCCGTTTCAATGAGGTATCGGTCCCCGGGTATGAGTTTTGCCGCCTCCCTTATTGGGTCGGAGCGCCGATAGGTCACATTCCCGGCAAAGGAGATATAAAACCCGAGATCAAGGAGCTCGCGGGCCGTACGCGGTCCGGACGAGAAGCAGTGGATGATTCCGCGCCGTTCCGGAGCATGGCCCTTAAGTATCTGCACGAGATCCCGGTCCGCTTCCCGACTGTGTATCACAACGGGAAGGTTCAGGTCCCGCGATACCTCCAGCTGTGCGGTAAAAAGCTCGATCTGCTGTTTGCGCGTTCCCCAATCGTGGTAGTTGTCGAGCCCGATTTCGCCGATCGCATCTGCTCCGCTTTCATCCGCCTGATGCAGCACCTCTTCCACATCTCCCGGTTCCCGTTTATCGCTGAAATAGGGAGGAATGCCAACCGTGAAGAAAATCCCGGCATCCTCGAAACGAGCCTTTAGTTCTTGCACTCGGCGTGCTCGCGTTATATAATCCGATAAACCGACCGATACATCTAAGAAGGAGTTAACTCCGGCTCCGAGGGCCCTGTCTATACAACCGGCAGGATCTCTGAGCAGTGCGAGATGGAGATGGGTATCAAAAAACGATGATTTTGGCACCTTAACACTCCATTATCCATGTATAGACATAATTGTTGACTTTTTACATCCGTATGCTAATATTAATTCGACGATCGAGCCCTTAACGCTTTGGAAATACCCTTCGTTACGATTCAATAACCGAGGAGCGGCGAGTGTACGAATATAAAAAGCTGGAAAAACGCTTCTTCGCTTACCTGAATACGCAGCTCATCTTCCTCAAGAGAATACTGGTCTATTCATACAGGCGATTCACTCAGAAGGGGAGAGAAAAGCTCACCGTCATGCTCATTCCCCATTCAGAGAAAAAGATCTTCAATTTTCAGATATCCATATTCACCATCTCCTTCATTGTGCTCATTATTGCCGGGCTCATCGGGGCGTTCTACATTTCCACGTCCCGCTACAACCTGACCAAGAGGGAGATGGAAAAACTAAAGAACTCCCAGGAGGGCAACATCAACGCCCTCCATCGCTTCCAGGAGGAGGTGACCGCACTCGACGAATCGGTGCTTCAGTACAAGGACAACATCAAAGATATTATACAGCTGCTGGGAGCCAGTCAATCCGAAAACATCTTCGGGCTCGGCGGTCCTGAAACGGAGATAAAGAACCTGTCGGAAATTATAGGACTTCAGGATAAAAGCGGATATGAAACGGAGCTGGAGACCCTGCAGAGGATCAATGCGGATATTGCCGCCAGCAGAAGGGTGCTGCAGAATTTCAAGAAGTTCCTGGCCGCACGGGAAGAGATTATTCAAAAAATTCCAAACAACTGGCCCATTATAGGCGGAGGATTCATAACCTCGCCGTTCGGTATGAGGCGGTCTCCCTTTACCGGAAAGTGGGCGATGCATCAGGGTGTCGATATAAGCTGGTGGCCCGGCGCCCCCATCCGCGCCACCGCGGACGGTATGGTCGTTTTCGCCGGGATGAAGGGCGGATATGGAAGAACGATTCAGATCCAGCACGAATACGGCTTTCAGACACTGTACGCCCATTGCTCGAGACTCGTCGCTTATGAGGGAAAACCGGTTAAAAAAGGTGAAATCATCGGTTTTCTCGGGCGCACCGGAAGGGCGACGGGATTTCACCTGCACTACGAGGTGAGAATCGGTACAACCGCCGTCGATCCGATGGTATTCATGACCACGGAGTTTTAACGCCGGTCCTTCCCGTAGCAAAATCTGTATACATTTCTGTATACATTCTGTATACTTTTTAACACAGTGAACGTATTATTTAACAGTCAAAGTAAAATAATACCGGAAGGAATTTACGGAATACCGGAGACTGTATGGGAGAGGTCAACCATTTCACGGACGGTGAATCCTTTGTCAATAGTATCATAGGCGAAGGTACGTCGCTTCAGGGTGATTTCAACCTCAACGGTCTCCTGCGAATCGACGGTGCTTTCTCCGGCACCGTCAGGACTTCGGGCAAAGTACTGATAGGCAAGAACGGAATTGCGGAATGCGATATACTAGCAGGTACCGTTGTTGTCGGGGGAAGGTTCAAGGGAGTGATAACGGCAATGGAAAAGGTCACTCTCCTTTCAACCGGTGAGCTCATTGGAAATATCAAAACGCCGAGGCTCATCATCGAAGAGGGTGTAATATTCGACGGTAAGTGTGAGATTATAGAGGAAAAAAATAGATTACAGAAGGTAAAAGAGGAGTTCCTCAGCGCACACGCTGGGCCGGAAAAGGATAAGGCGGTTCCATCCGGTTCGACAAGCGGTGAGCGTGAGCGGGATTCCATAAAACACGCTACCTGATATTCATCCCCCCCGAAAGCCCGTCTCCCCTTCCGATACTCAAGCGGGAGTCACCACGTTGCGCAACGGCTTCTTTATAGTGATCGAAGGCCCGGACGGGTCCGGTAAATCGACACAGGCACGCCTCCTCACGGAAAAGCTCAAAATAGACGGGCGTTCATGTATCTTCACGGAGGAACCGGGCGGTACCGACGAAGGAAAACACATACGGGACCTCATTCTGAATCCACGTTTCACAATCTCCCCCAGAACCGAACTCTTTCTCTTCCTCGCGGACAGGTCGAACCACGTTGAAAACGTCATACGCCCCGCGCTCGAAAGAGGATCGATCGTCATCTGTTCGAGGTACATATACTCCACCCTCGTCTACCAGGGTATGACGCGTCAAATCGCTCCGTTCGATTTTCTTCTCGATCTCAACCTTTTCGCCGTGGACCGCATCATTCCTGATATCGTTTTCTACCTTGACATCCCCCCCCATGAAGGGCTGCACAAGGCCGTCAGAACCTCGCAGCATGAAAACAACTTCGCCGGAGGAGACCGTATCGAGCGTGAAGGCGTTGATTTTCAAAAAAGGGTCAGGGAGGGATACGAGGCGCTGGCAGAACGGTTTTCCGAAATATTCATTACCATCAACGGTTCAGACCCCAGAGCAAAAATAACCGCCGCCATGTACACGGAGGTGACGGCTCGGATGAAGGGGGCACTATGATAGAGATGGAAAAAACGTCCAGCAATAAACGCAGTATCTCGGTGAAAAGAAAGAAAGAAAAACGTTCAAAGGGTGCTTCGCCCGAGATCGAGGTCATTCAGTCCAGGTTTTATGACGAGCTGAGGATCGCCCAGATTCAGGACCTCCACATCGAGTTCGACGATCTCGTGGCAGAGATAGCGAAGAAGGGAGATGAATTTGCAAAGGACCCGACTCCGGAGCTGCTGACCATCTATAAATCCATGATCAAGGAGTTTCTCCAGTACGTTTCCAAGAGAATGTTCCAGGTGGAACATCACACGGGCGGAAGGCTTAAACAGAAGATATACACCGTGACGAAAATCATCGACGAAAGACTCAACGCGCTTACCGGGATGGTTCTCTCACAGCAGGTGGACAACATATCCCTTCTGGCCACGATGGATGAAATAAGGGGACTGCTCTTCGATCTGTACAAATAAGGAAAAGAACATGGCTGAAAAAACCACGATCATCGCACGGCTTTTATACAACAACGAAACCTGTTTTCTCAAAATACCCGACTTCCCGGTGGCCAGGGGAGACCTTGTCATTGTCGAAACTTCCAACGGTCCTGAAATAGGGCTCGTCTCCGGATTGAGCAGTGATATACATAACGGGGAAAGGGGCACCATACTGCGGCAATGCACCGAAGAGGACCTCAAGAAGAAGGAGCAGAATGAAAAGAGAGAACAGGAGGCCTTTCCCGTTACACTCGAAAAGATCAGGAAGCACAACCTCGACATGAAGCTTGTGAGCATTCACTACTTTCTCGACGATACGAAAATCATCTTTAATTTCACCGCGGACGGACGCGTTGATTTCAGAGAGCTCGTCAAGGATCTCGCCTCGGTTTTCAAGAAAAGAATCGAGCTCAGGCAGATCGGCGCCCGCGACGAGGCAAAGATCATAAAGGGATGCGGTGTATGCGGGAGGGAGTTCTGTTGCAACGCAATAAAGAACGAGCTCCAGCCGGTTACAATCAAGATGGCCAAGGATCAGAATCTTACCCTCAATTCCTCCAAGATATCGGGAGCGTGCGGAAGACTTCTCTGCTGTCTCGCATACGAGCACGAGGCTTACCGGGATTTCAAGAAGAACTGCCCTTCGGAGGGGAGCGTTTTTCTCCATGAAAACAAGAAGGTGACCCTGACCGATATCAATGTATTGAAAAGAACAGCAACCCTGAAAACGGAGGAGGGAACAAGCTTCACCGTGCCCATCGATGATATCAGGAGAGACCCGTCGTCCAGGAAGCCCGAGCCCGAAAAGCCGGAGCCCAATGAAAAGAGTGCACTCGTAAAGAATACTTAGAAGATCGCGCGGTCATCCGTTGAATCTCCTGTATGCGAGTGTTTCCACATCACTCACTGCGTTTCCAATCTTTTCATAAGCATCCGGCCTGACGTTTTCGAGTTCACGGATCTCACTGAGACAGGTAAAGAAGAGGTCCCGGTACTTCTTGTGAGCAATTTTTTTCAGTGTTCCCGGTATGCGGTGAAGCAGGCCGGTTTCATCGTCACCACTCCTCACCGTTCGTATGAGCTCACGGAGCTCCTCCACACTGTCGGTACACTCGCAGCGGATGAGCTTATTCAGAAGTTCCTCCCTGATCCTTCGAAGCACAGAATCGTCGAGCCCCATGGCCGCCAGCCTCGAATTAAGGTGATGATCGGTAATAATGAAAAAACCGTCCGTCCGGATCCAGACCGTCTCACCGTTGACGGGAAAGCCGATGCGTCCCTCCGTATCGAAGGAGAACTCCTCCTTCAGCCTATCCGCCCGGTAGCACTTCGTAAGCTGAAGGTCCAGCTTTCCCTCGAGCACGGCATCTCTGACCGTCCTGCGGTCCGTCACCCCGGAAGCCTTGCGGGTGTCCACCGTCATGACGAACTCCAACGTGGATTTCAGCCGGCGTATGGACTGGCGCCCCCCCCGGTAGGTCACGTACCGGTTCGTGACGATGCCTATCCTGCCTCTTTCAGCACACATATCAATTAAATCATTAAAAGGAATAATACCATTATTACTATAGCTGATCAGCAGGTGCCGTGCGTCGAGGTTCGCGAGCAGGTCCTTGAAGGTGTCAGATGCCGTATCCCGATAACAGTATGCCGACCTCGTCTTTATCCAGTCGCGCCGAATCCCCGCCTTTCCATACTGCTCACGGCTTCCCTTTTCATCATTACCGAGGTGAGGTTTATCCCACAGTGCGATCGTGTTGAGAAGGTGATAATTACTGCCGTACTGATGCTGATTATAGGGCGGATCGACGTAGGCGATGTCGAACGTTCCCGGGAAGTTACTTCCGGAAGGGCTGCCCTCAGCCCCTCTCCCGTCCGTAGCCGTTTCATTCGCCAGCAGCTTATTCGCATCCTCCCTGTATACGTGAACATCACATTTAGAATCGATAAGAGGCGGCGGTACGAGGGATATGGGTTTCATGATACGGCCGAGTGCGTCCCCGGAGAATCCGCCGAAACCCTTGTGAAACGCCTTGAATACGCCGGATGTATTGGTATGAGTGGCCGCCTGGTAGAGAAGCATGGCGAGAAGGAGCATCTTTTCATTCTGACTTTTCCGGTCCCCCTTATCCCCGGGATAGATCCGTTCGATTTCGTTTCGTATTTTATCTATGGTCAGCCCGTTATTTCTCGTATAGAAGAGCCGCTCCCGCCTGTAATCGGGGCTCGAATCGTCCGAGGGGCTGAAATACCGTGCTATGTACAGATCCTCTTTATCGGGCCCGGGAAGATTGTTCAGGTGATTGATCAGGGGGCCTATTCCGCCCCATTCCCCGTACATACGGCTCACATCACGCGCGTTTACCGCCACGAATCCGCTGCACAGCACATAGGAGTAATACTCCCAGTCGTTTGCATATACCTCGAAGGAGAGGCACTTGGCAAGGCGGGATACAATACCGCTGCCGGCAAACAGGTCGAGAAACCTCTTTCCACCCCCCCCGGAACCGCAGCTGCTCACGAGCGCCCGGTGAATGAGCGGGAGGAGCCTTCGTTTATTACCGATATAGGGAATGATCTGCTCCCGAAGATAGGCCGTTTGAAAGAGGGTATCATTTCCTGAAGGCTGGACCACCGTATGCTCCCAATAAATAAGCCCTACAAGCGCTCGCTTTTTTCACTGCAGGAACGGTCGAAGCATGGTACGGAAACGGATTATGATTTTAGAAGGCAAGGATAAGACAAACTCAGGAGATAAGTCCTTCGAGCAGACGCTCGAGCTCCTCATCGGAATAGAACTCGATTTTAATCGATCCCCTGCCGCCTCTATAATGAACGGCGACCTTTGTTCCGAACTTCGTCCTCAGTTTATCCTCGATTTCATCGATGGCGGGATCACGAGTACTTTTTCCGGTTCCCTTTGTTCCACGTGGAACACGCGTTTTCGTGATTTTTTCAACCTCACGTACCGTAAGTCCTTCACGGATGATCCTCTGAACGAGCTCCTCTCTCTTCTTCTTTGAAAGAGAGACCACGGCCTTCGCCTGTCCCACGGAGATTGTTCCACGTGAAACATGCTCCTGGATATGCTCCGGAAGGTCTAACAGCCGAACCATGTTCGCGATATAGCTCCTCGATTTACCGACCCTACGAGAAAGTTCCTCCTGTGTTATCTTTTCTCCCTCTAGGATCAGCTTGTACGCCCGGGACTCCTCTATGGGATTCAGGTCCTCTCTCTGAATATTCTCGATGAGGGCGATCTGCAGGCTCTGGTCATCGGAATACTCTCCGATAAGAGCGGGGACTTCCTTTATCCCCGCTCTCAGCGCGGCCCGGTATCTTCTTTCCCCTACAATTATCTGATAGTCCCCCTCCCTTTCCCGAACAACGATGGGCTGTATCAGACCGTTTTCCCTTATCGATTCCGCGAGCTCCTCAATCTTGTTCTCGTCAAAGTGCCTGCGCGGTTGATGGCTTCCCGGTTTAATCCGCGCAAGCGGAATGGTCCTTACACCGCCGGGGACTTCTCCGCCACCCACATCACCTGATATGAGCGCATCAAGTCCCCTGCCGAGCGCCTTTTTTGCCGTCATAAAGTAGTTCCTTCGATAGTTTCAGATAGCTCAGGGCCCCTATGCTCCTCGGGTCGTACCTGTTTATGGGTTTTCCGAAGCTCGGCGCCTCCGCGAGCCGAATGTTTCTCGGAATAATCGTTTTATACACCTTTCCCTTGAAATATGCAATCACCTCCTGGACGACCTGCTTCGAAAGGTTCGTCCTCGAATCGAACATCGTGAGGAGAACGCCCTCTATGAGGAGGTCGCGGTTCAAACGGTTTTTCACGAGCTCTATCGTTCTGAGGAGCTGGCTCAGACCTTCAAGCGCGTAGTACTCGCACTGTATTGGAATGATCACGGAATCCGCGGCTGCAAGACCGTTTATGGTAAGCAGCCCGAGGGAAGGAGGTGAATCGATAAAGATATAATCGAACCGGTCTCTTATGGAATGAACGAGCCCCCTGAGTCTAAGCTCTCTTTCATTCAGTTCCACCATCTCTACCTGCGCCCCTGAGAGGCTTATTCCCGACGGTATAACCCAGAGATTCTCTTCAACAGGGAGTATGATATCCTCTGCTCCGGCTATCCCCAAAAGGGCTTCGTAGAGGCTCGGTCGTCTCTCGTCCGGTTCCACGCCCAATCCCGAGCAGCTGTTTCCCTGGGAGTCGAGGTCGATGACGAGGGTCTTCTTTCCGGCATCCGCAATGAAAGACGCAAGATTGACGATCGTCGTCGTCTTTCCCACGCCGCCCTTTTGATTCGCAATGATGATGACTTTCGCCATATCCTCGGGAAAACCTGCAGTACCGGCGAAGAACCGAAGTACCGGGTTCTCCGCCGGAAAGGGGTAGGCGGACGTTACCGTCCGGCCGTGTCTTGTTCCCTTACTGATGCAGTATGAAGTATTACACACTCATAAGGAAAGAAGAGCTTTCGGAGAGGGTGGGATTCGAACCCACGGTACCCACAGGGCACAACGGTTTTCGAGACCGCCCGATTCAACCGCTCTCGCACCTCTCCCCTGCCTGCTTATGCTGTTTCTCCATTCGCCTCTTTTCCGGAAAACCCGTG
>CAYWUT010000021.1:0-39402 GCA_964460545.1 uncultured Spirochaetota bacterium | reverse complement strand
CAGATAAGCAGATGAAGCTCAAATTCAACGAGGAAGTGTCCTCCCTCAAAAAGAAGATCGAGGAAGTTCGCCGGAAGATCGGCGTGCTTGAATCCGAGACGGGTGGTGCCGAGGTACACGTAAGCCGGCTGAGCATGGCCTCCCTCTACGTGGACCTGGTATCCATATACTGCGCCATGACGGACCTGAGCCTCAACCTGCTGGGATTCAAGAACGAATCCTACCTCGACACGGGACGCAAGAGCATTTACCACGCCCTGATCATGCTGGAGAAGATGGTTACGAACAGTGTCGACATGTCGCTTACCGAGAATTCCGAAATTTTGGAAGAGCTCGCCTCCTTTTCGGACGCGGATAAACTGAAGCTCATTCGAAAGATCGGGTACACGATTTCACTCCTGGAAGACAAGTACGGATCGAACTCGAAGTGGAAGTGGAGCTTCGTCGAGCTGGAGGGGAGGTATGCCGTTGTTTCGAAGAACCTGTTCGATTTCAGGAACTATCAGGAAAAGAACGATCCCCGTGAGGAAGGTTTCGACGAGCGCAACGATTATCTCTTCCTTGTCAAGGAGCTGCTGGACAAGGCGAGCAGGCGGTACCGGGAGAAGTATGAGCTTACGACCCATTCAATGGAAGATATGAAAAAAGCCATCGAGTATCTCAGGGCTCTGAAACGGATACACATACTGTTCAGGGAGAACAGTGACGTTCAGAGTGTTTCCAAGCGCATAGAGCTCTGGTCCCATAAGCTCGAAGCGGACATGAAAGCCCACGAAAAACAGATGAAGATGAAGAAAAGAAGCTCCCTCCAGAAGTTCTCCCAGACCCAATCCGGGAAATGAGAGTGCCGCAGTAAACCCCGCTCCGTGGAACGTGTAAAATCCGGCGGCCGTGAAACAGTCATAGTTGCTGTTACCCCCTGTAATGAAAATAATTCCCTGTAGGTGAAACAAAAGGCGTTTATTGAGGGTTTAAAAAAGGTAAACGTTTATTATTTTTTCCTTGACAGAATTATATAAGATAGTACAATATTGAATGTTTTTACTTATAAAAATCTTTCATTATTATATTAATTGGTCTAAAAAGCCGTTCATGCCCGCGGTAAACGGGGCCGCGGCCGCTGTGGCGGGGCACCGGACGCGGAGGGCAAGGAATAGACGATAAGAGCTCAGCCGATGGGGCTCGGTGAAATGATGAGGTGCGTATGGGGGGCAGTTACAGAGAGGAACTGAAAAACACTCTTCTCGAGAGAGAGCTTGACAGGATGCTTACGATAACGGAAGCCTCCGTTCTGCTCGGCGTGAGCTGCGCCTCTCTCAGGCGCTATTCGAATGAGGGCAAGATTAAGGCTTACAGGGTGGGTACCGGCAGGCACCGGCGGTTTCGGAAGAGGGACGTGCTGGAATACCTGGAGAAGAACAGTGGGTTTTAAGGCTCGTTCTCTTGGCTGTGCTCTTATCATCGTATCCGCCGTATTACTGGCCCCGGGCTGCGGATATTACGGGGAAAGAAGGGCCATTAACAAGGGGAAGAAGATGCTGTCTCAAAAAGAAAAAAAGGTTGAAGAGCTTGAAGAGCTCAGGGGAAGCTTGAAAAGAATCGTGGATATGAAACTGCAGTCCGCATCACTCCTCGAGTCCGTCAATCGCCTGTTGGGGAGAAAGTACATGGAGAGCGGCAATTATCATCTCGCCGAGGAAGTCCTGCTCGAAGCCGAATACCTGCTGCCCCATAACGGATTCATCAAGAAGGATATCGGGGAATGCTACTACTTTCTCGGAATATCGACGGTCGAGCATGAAAAGAAGGCACGGTACTTCGATGATTCCCGCAGCTACTATACAAAGGCGCTCGATCTCGAACCCGACATGCTGGAGGCGAAGTACGGGCTCGGCATTCTGCTCTTTTTCGGGTATGAAGACGTCTTCGACGCCATAGATATAATGAAGGAAATACTCGAGGAAGAGCCCGGCCATGTGGAGGCGCATTTCGCTCTCGGGCGTTTCTACTATGAAATCGACGAGCTTGGAAAAGCGCTCGGTGAGTATATCGAACTGACGAAGATACTGCAGAAGGGTTCATCGAAGAGAAAGAAGGCTGATGAAAATATCCTGAAAATAAACAGGGAGCTGGGAGCGGATGACTAGCGAAAGGGCTGCGGAGTGTCTGGCTTTCAATATGGTGACGAACTGCACGCCTCTGCAGAAAATGTCTCTCTGCCGAAAGCTCGGGAGCGTTTCGAATATCCTGGAGCGCCGGAAAGAGGCTGAGGGAATCCTGGGCAAGGATTTCAGGATAAACGGGAAGCCCGTCTCGTCGGACAGCCTGGAGCACCGGGGTATGGAGGAGCTCGCTCTGTGCCGGGAGAGGGGTATACGGGTTCTGACAATCGACTCGGATGAATATCCGCCCAGGTTGCGCACGGTGGAGGACCCGCCGCTCGTCCTCTACGTGAGAGGCAGGGCCGAGCTTCTGTATGCCGAGTATCCGGTCGCTGTGGTGGGAGCACGCAAGGCTTCGAACATGAGTATCAATATGGCGTATGTTATCGCGCGTGACCTTGGCGAGCTGGGAGTTACGGTAGTAAGCGGGCTTGCCGCGGGTATCGACTACTATGCGCACAAGGGCGCGCTTGACAGCGGCGGAAATACCGTGGCGGTGCTCGGAAACGGTATTGACGTCGTGTATCCGGGCTCCAACGCCGACCTGTATGAGCGGGTTATACGGGAGGGGGCGCTCGTTTCGGAATTTCCCCTCGGCACGGGACCGCTCAAGTACAACTTTCCCCGGAGGAACCGGGTTATAAGCGGGCTGTCCCTGGGCACGGTCGTGGTGGAGGCTTCCTCCAGGTCGGGTGCCCTCATAACCGCTTCCTACGCGGTTGATGAAGGCCGTGAGGTCATGGCGCTGCCGGGAAGGGCCGGGTCCGAACCGTTCGCGGGCAACAACAGCCTTATAAGAGAGGGTGCCCATCTCGTGGAAAGCGCGTGCGATGTCCTCCGGATTCTCGGTCTGGAGTGTGAAGGGCGGGCTGAAGACAAAAAACTCCCCTTTTCACCGCTGGAGTGTAATATTCTACGTGTTATCGGTGATGAGAGAGTAAGTATTGAGGATATTGAGCGGTTTCTCGACGATCCTCTGCCGAAAATCACCTCCGCTCTCGCTCTGCTGGAGCTTCGGGGAGCGGTCATGCAATATCCCGGTAAAATTTTTATGAGAGTTTATAACAATGGCAACCAGTAAAGCGCTCGTTATTGTGGAATCGCCGACCAAAGCGAAAACCATAGAGAAATATCTCGGGGACGGGTTTACCGTGCGTTCCTCGATGGGCCATCTCATCGACCTGCCGAAGTCGAGGATTGCAGTGGATGTGGAGAATGATTTCAGGCCCGACTACATAACCATACGCGGAAAGGGCAAGCTGCTGAATGAGCTGAAGCGGGAGGCCGCCAGAAGCGATAAAATTTATCTCGCCGCCGACTCGGACCGCGAGGGTGAGGCCATATCCTTCCATATCATGAACGCGATGCGAAAGGCCCGGCCCGAGGTCGACATCAAGAGGGTCGTGTTCAACGAAATAACCGCGCGGGCCATCAGGAAATCGATCGCCGAGCCCCGCGATATCGATATGTCGCTGGTAAACGCGCAGAAGGCCCGGCGCATACTCGACCGTCTCGTGGGATACAGCCTTTCACCGCTTTTGTGGGAAAAGATCAAGAAGGGGCTTTCGGCCGGAAGAGTGCAGTCCGTGGTGCTCAGGGTCATCTGCGAACGGGAGAAGACGATAGAAGACTTCAACTCGGTCGAATTCTGGACCATTGACGCAGATTTCAGGAAGGATCGAAAGACGTTCAGCGCCCGTCTCGTACAGTACGACGGGAAGAAGGCCGATATCGGGTCCGAGGAAGAGGCGGATAAAATCCTGGAGCACGTCAGGGGCCGTGATTTCATTGTTCATGAAGTGGAGGAGAAGGAGCGCAGAAGAAAGTCGACCGCTCCCTTTACCACGAGCAAGATGCAGCAGACCGCGGGATCGCGATTCGGTTTTCAGGCGCGTAAAACCATGATGATAGCACAGCAGCTCTATGAAGGGATCAACCTCGAAGAGGGTCCCGTCGGACTCATTACCTACATGCGTACGGATTCAACCCGTGTCGCCGATGAGGCGCTCCAGGAGGTACGCGGGTTCATCGGGGAACAGTACACGGAAAAGTACCTGCCCGAGAAGCCGAACGTTTTCAAGAAAAAGGGCGGCACCCAGGATGCGCACGAGGCAATCAGGCCCACCTCGGTCTACCGGACGCCGGAACTGATGAAGTCTTTCCTCTCGAGGGACCAGTACAGGCTCTATACCCTCATATGGGAGCAGTTTGTCGCCTCCCAGATGCGGGAGGCCGTATTCAAACAGATAAGGGCCGATATCAAGGCGGGTAAAGCGCTTTTTCGCGCGACGGGAAGCAAGGTATTGTTCAACGGCTTCATGAAGGTATTGAAAAACGGTAAAAACGGGAACGCGAAACCGCTTCCCCCGCTTTCCGCCGGCGAGAAGATCGATCCCGAGAAGATCGAGAAGGAGGTACACTTCACCGAGCCTCCGCCGCGCTTCACGGATGCGACCATCGTGAAGTTTCTCGAGGAATCGGGAATCGGCAGGCCCAGCACCTATGCGCCGATCATCAGCACGCTCATTTCGAGGTACTACGTGGTCAGGAACAAGCGCCAGTTCGTGCCGACCTTTCTCGGAAGGCTCGTGAACGACCTGCTCGTGCAGTACTTCAGCGACCTGCTCCAGGTGGAGTTTACCTCGAACATGGAGGGTCGTCTGGACGCTGTTGCGGAAAATAAGCTGAACTGGGTACATCTCCTGCGGGATTTCTACGAGCCCTTCAGGAATTCGGTCGAGGATGCCCGCGAGCGGCTCGTTTCCTACAAGGGGATTACGGACGTAGAAACGGATTATGTGTGCGACAAGTGCGGCAGGAAGATGGTGAAAAAACTCGGCAAGTACGGTTTCTTTCTCGCCTGTTCCGGGTTCCCCGAGTGCAGAAACACCCTGTCCTTTCCCTACGGCAAGTGTCCGAGGGAGGGGTGCGACGGGTTTATCATTGAACGCAAGACAAAGAAACGCAGGACTTTTTACGGCTGTTCGCACTACCCCGACTGCGATTTCATGATATGGGACAAGCCCCTGGAGGAGCCCTGTCCCTCGTGCGGGAGTATACTCGTTCTGAAGGAAAAGGACGGGGTCAGGCACAAGGTATGCCTGCGTGAGAGCTGCGGCTACGAGGCTCCGGTGGATGAGGAGAAAAAAGACGGGGTTCTGGTCTGAAAAGCGAGGCGCGCGAAACGCGCGAGGCAAGCGATGGATAGGGAAGAGACGAAGATCATGTGTAAGGTTTTCTTAGACCACCTGAGCGGGTTCAGGGACTATCTGGGTTTTCTGAACCGCTCGGATAAGACGATAGAGGCATACGTGAATGATGTCGTTCTTTTCCTTAATTATGTAACAGCGGCCTTCGGGGTTCAGAATCCCGGTGAGGTGAAGAGGGATATGCTGCGGGATTTCATGTCTGAAGAGCTCGCGAGGGGCATATCGAAAAAATCTCTCATGCGGAGGGTCTCGGGGATCAAGGGATTTTTCAGATATCTCGTCGAAAAGGACGTAATCGAGGATACGGATATTTTAACCGTGGATACGCCGAGGGACGGGACGAGGCTGCCGAAAACGGCCGCGCGGGAGGACGTCATCGCCCTTATAGAGGGGATCGGGAAACTCGATAAGGCCGAACCCGAACCGCTCGGCCTTAGGAACCGCGCGATTGTCGCTTTCCTCTACGGAACCGGCGCCCGTGTGAGCGAGCTCGTCGGGCTTGACAGGCACGATATCGATTACCGGACCACGCTCGTGAAGCTCAGGGGCAAGGGGGGCAGGGACCGTATCGTTCCGGCCGGAGAGTATGCGCTCGCCCGTGTTAGGGAATGGCTCGACGCACGCGGAGGGGGTGCCGAGCCCGTGTTTACCTCTATGAAGGGAAGGCGGCTCAGCACGAGGCACATAAGGAACATACTGGAGCGGTCCCTCAGGGAGGCCGCTCTTCATCTCCCGCTTTCACCCCATGCGCTTCGCCACTCATTTGCGACGCACATGCTTGAAAACGGGGCGAACATAAGGGCCGTGCAGGAGCTGCTCGGCCACAGGAGCCTGTCGACGACGCAGGTTTACACGCATATCACGAAGGAGCGGCTCATGGCGCTCTACAAGCAGTACCATCCGCATGCCCGGTAGGAGGGAATAAATGAGGGGAACGACAGTACTGGCCATTCTCGGAAAAGACGGCGTCGCCATGGGCGGAGACGGCCAGGTGACGATGGGCGAGACCGTGATCAAGGGAAATGCGGTGAAGGTACGACGGATGTACGAGGGAAAGGTGCTTGCCGGGTTTGCCGGATCCACCGCGGACGCGTTCGCGCTCTTTGAAAAGTTCGAGGCCAAGCTGAGTGAGTTCAGCGGCGATCTCGCGAGGGCGGCCGTTGAGCTGGCAAAGGAGTGGAGGACGGACAGGATACTGCGGCGGCTCGAAGCGCTTCTCATCGTCGCCGATAAATCGAGCATGTTCCTCATCTCGGGTACGGGCGACGTTATTAAACCCGAGGAAGACGGAATACTCGCCATCGGTTCGGGAGGACAGTACGCGACTGCCGCGGCCAGGGCCTTTGTCAAATCGGGCGTGAAGATGTCGCCCAGGGAGATCGTAAGCGAGTCCATGAAGATCGCATCCGCCATATGTATTTATACCAATGCAAACATTGTCGTTGAGGAGATTTCATGAAGAATGAAAATGAGCTGACGCCGGCCCAGATCGTGGCAGAGCTCGATAAATATATCATCGGGCAGGAGAAGGCGAAGAAGTCCGTGGCCATAGCTCTGCGCAACCGGTTCAGGCGAAAGAACCTGCCCGAGGACCTGCGGGACGAGGTGGCGCCCAAGAACATCATCATGATAGGACCCACGGGAGTGGGAAAGACCGAGATCGCGCGGCGTCTGTCGAATATCAGCGGGGCACCCTTTATAAAGGTCGAAGCGACGAAGTACACGGAGGTCGGGTATGTGGGCCGCGACGTTGAAAGCATGGTGCGCGACCTGACCAATATCGCCGTTCACAATATCAAGAAGGAGATGAGCGAGGAAGTCGAGGAGACTGCCCGTGAGCGGGCTGAAGAGGACGTGCTCGACCTGCTCCTGCCTCCCGTATCACAGCCGCGGAAGGCACAGATCGAGGCCGGGGAAACGGGGGCGGCGGACGAAAAGAGGGAATCGACGCGCGAGAAGTTCAGGCAGATGCTGAAGCGCGGCGATCTTGATGAAAAACTGGTTGAGGTCGAGGTGAAGCAGCCCAAGACCCAGGTGCTCGGCATGTTCGCCGGGATGGGGCTCGAGGACATGGATTCGAACCTCTCGAACATGTTCAGCAACATATTCCCGGAAAAAAAGAAGCGCAAGAAGGTCAAGGTGGGCGAGGCCCGCAAGATACTCGAGGAGGAGGAGAAGGACAAGCTCATCGACATGGACAAGGCGGTGAAAGACGCCATTGACCGTGTTGAGCAGACCGGCATCATCTTCCTGGACGAGATCGACAAGGTGGCGCAGAAGGGTTCGACCCAAGGGCCGGACGTCTCCCGCGAAGGGGTCCAGAGGGACATCCTCCCCATTGTCGAGGGTTCGACCGTAACCACGAAATACGGAGCGGTGAGGACGCATCACATCCTCTTTATCGCGGCGGGCGCTTTCCACATGAGCAAACCATCGGACCTCATACCGGAACTGCAGGGGAGGTTTCCCATCAGGGTGGAGCTTAACAGTCTCTCCACCGACGACCTCGAAAAGATACTCCAGCAGCCGAAGAACGCGCTCATCAAGCAGTACTCGGCGCTTCTCGAAACCGAGGGCGTGAACCTCGATTTCAAACCGGAGGCCATAAAGGAGATCGCGGGTATCGCCACGTTCGTCAATTCACAAACCGAGAACATCGGCGCACGGAGGCTGTACACGATTATGGAGCTCCTGCTCGAAGACGTGTCCTTTTCCGCTCCCGAGCTGAAGGACCAGACCATACCGATAACCGTGGATTACGTGAAATCCAAGCTGAAGGACGTTCTCGAGAACAAGGACCTCTCGAAATACATCCTCTAGCCTTGGGCCCGGGGCCCGGGGTTTTTAGGTTCCGGTATTAAGGAAACCGATTTAAGGCCGAAGAATTATACAAAGAAGAGAACCAATTCTCCGGTGTGAGGACGCTATGTTTCTGGATTCCGGTTTTATGCAGACGCAGGACATACTGCAGAGGTCGATGTCGGCGTCGATCGTGCGGCAGGAGGTTATTGCCGACAACGTGGCAAACGCGGATACTCCTCACTTCAAGAGGAGGGAGGTCGCATTCGAGAGCGAGCTGACCCGCGCACTCTCTCCACGCGAGGATCGGATGGAGGCGGCGTTGACCCACAAAAGGCATATCCCGTTCAATCGGGCGAAGGATTACCGGGAGGTGAAGCCCGTCGTTTATCTCGACTATACCACTTCTTACAGAAACGACGGAAACAACGTGGACATTGAAAAAGAGATGGTCGACGCACGGGAAAACGGGCTGCGGTACACGGCGCTGGCCCAGCGGGTGAGTGATAATTTTCAGCTTTTGAATATCGTGATGCGATAAGGAGCGTACATGGGACTTTTTTCGAGCATGAACATCTCCTCCACGGGCCTCACGGCACAGAGGCTGAGGATGGATGTGATCGCCAACAATATAGCCAATGCGACCACAACGAGAGGTACGGACGGAGAGGCTTTTAGGCGGAGGCGGGTAATCCTGCGGCCGAGGAACGACGAGCTTGAGTTCCGGACGAGGTTCCTCCCCCAGCCGCTCTGGAAGGGAATGGGCGAGGGCGTGCGCGTGATCAAGGTGGAGGAGGACAACTCTCCCCTCAGGTTGGTGTACGATCCCGATCATCCCGATGCCCTGAAATCAGGACCGAAAAAGGGATACGTGGAGTACCCGAATGTGAATACCGTCACCGAGATGGTCGACATGATATCCGCGAGCAGGGCCTATGAGGCGAACGTGACGGTCGTCCAGAACGCGGCGCAGATGTTCATGAAGGGCCTTGATATAGGAAGGGCCTAGTAAATAGAATGATTTTGTGAAGAGAGGGCCGAAGAGGAGGTTCTTATGGAGCCCATAGCAGCGGGAGGGGATCAAGTCAGGCTCCTTGCCACACACAGCGCGCATTTCGGATATACCAAAACCGATGGTAAAGCGGGTGTGTCCGGCCCGGGGACCTCGTTCGGCGAGACCCTGAAAAATGCACTCTACCGGGTGAACGATCTTCAGCAGGATTCCGAGCACATGACCAGGGCGCTCGCAGTTCAGCCGGATTCCGTTGATATCCACGATGTAACCATTGCTGCAGAGAAGGCGAGACTGTCACTCGTATTTACGAAGTCCGTCGTCGATAAGGTAACCCAGGCGTACCGAGAGATTATCAATATGCGATAGCCGCACGCCTTTCACTAGCCTTGGGAGGGGACTATGGAAGCGTTTTTAAAGAAATTCATAGAGAGCTTCAAAAACATACTGTCCAGGCTCAACCAGACCCAGAAGATGGTCCTCATCGGCATCGGGGCCCTCGTCATCGTCGGTTTCATCTTTCTCATCTCATTCTCCTCAAAGCAGACCGAGGCCTACCTCTTTCGTTCCCCGATCGAGCAGAACGACTACACCCGTATCACGAACAAGCTCATCGAATGGAACGTGGATTTCAAGGAACGGGACGACCAGTTTATCATCGTCAGGGACGAGGACACATCGGCCTATCTGCGGATGAAGCTCGGGCAGGCGGGCCTGCTTCCGAGCAACCTCAAGGGGTGGGAGCTCTTCGATACGCAGTCCTGGACGACGACCGACTTCGAGCGCGATATAACGAAGCGAAGGGCCATCATAGGCGAGATAACGAGGCACATACGGCTGCTCGAGGATATCGAGGACGTGAGCATACAGGTGACCATGCCTGAGACGGAGCTCTACCTCGACAACGAAGCCCCCTACACGGCTTCGGTTATAATAACGCCTTCGCCCTACTCGGATATTCTGACCAATAAGAAGAAGATCAAGGGGATCATCGATCTCGTGGCGTTCGGCGTCGACCGTCTTCAGCCCGAGAACGTGGTGGTTTCGGACAATCGCGGCAACGTGCTCTCGGATTTTACCGGGGACGACGACGTGAGCTACCTGACGCGGGCGAAGGAGGAGTGGAAGATAAAGGAACGGCTCCGCCTGCAGATGCAGGGCGAGGTCGCTTCCAAGCTCAGGGCCGTGCTCGGTGACGACAAGGTCGATGTCTCGGTCGAGATCGAGCTCGACTTCGACCAGAAGCAGATAGAAAAGACGGAATACATACCCATTGTGAAGCGTGAAGACAATCCCGCCACCCCGTACGACGAAACCGAGGTGGTCCTGAACGTGGTCAGGAGCGAGCAGGACACGGCCGAGCACTTCGAGGGCGCGGGATTCATACCCGAAGGCCCTCCCGGCGTGGAGCCCAACATACCGCCGGGGTACAAAGAGGAACTGCAGGAAGGCACGGTATACGACAAGACGGAAAACATAAAAAACTACGAGGTGAGCCAGCAGGTCTCACGTATCGAATCCGCACCCTATAAAATATTACGTGTGTCCGCGGCGGTCTGGGTGGACGGAACGTGGAAGATGGTTTTCGACGAGGATGGAAAGCCCGTGCTGACCGATGAGGGCGGCAGGCTGCGGGAGTATGTTCCGAGATCGAATGATGAGATGAAGAGCTACGAGGAGGTCGTAAAAGGCGCCATAGGGTACAACGCGCTGCGCAAGGACGAGGTGGTCGTGCGCAATATCAAGTTCGACAGGACCGCGGAGTTCGAGCTTGAGGACGCCTATCTCAAGAGAAGAGAACAGATGCGCAAGACCCTGCTTTCGGCTCTTATAGCACTTTTCGCCATATTCATAATAACACTCGCATACCGCGCGATCGCGAAGGAGCTTTCACGCAGGAAGAGGCTCAGGGACGAGGAACTGGCCCGCCAGCAGCAGCTCATGCGCGAGGCCGCGATCAAGTCGGCGGAAGCCGAGGGTGTTGAAGTGGAGCTCTCAGCCGAGGAACGGGCCCGGCTCGAGATGCAGGAGAACGTGATGAACATCGCCCGGGAGCATCCGGAAGAGGTGGCCAAGCTCATTCGTACCTGGCTGGCCGAAGAGTAACGAGGAGGGAACGTCATGGGCAAGGTTCAAGCAAAAACCTCAGCCGCGCAAACAACGGTCGGGGGGAGAAAAGCCATTACCGGCAGGCAGAAGGCTTCCATCTTCCTCGTCACGCTGGGGTCGGAGGTTTCCTCGGAGATATTCAAGCATCTCCGCGAGGATGAAATCGAGCAGCTTACTTTCGAAATAGCGAGGCTTGAAACGGTCGACCCGGCGGACCGCGACAAGGTGCTGATGGAATTCCAGGAGCTCATGATGGCCCAGGATTTCATCACCTCGGGCGGCATCGATTACGCGAGGGACCTGCTCGAGCGTGCGCTCGGTTCGCAGAAAGCGATCGATATAATCAACCGGCTGACCTCCTCTCTTCAGGTCCGCCCTTTCGATTTTATCCGGAGAACCGATCCGAGCCATCTTTTGAACTTCATACAGGGGGAGCACCCGCAGACGATCGCGCTCATACTCGCGTATCTGGAACCAAACAAGTCATCCATCATACTCGGGTCGCTGCCGGATGATATACAGTCCGATGTGGCCAAGCGCATCGCCACCATGGACCGGACGACGCCGGACGTTCTTCGGGAGGTGGAACGCGTTCTGGAGAAGAAGCTTTCCACGCTGGCGAGCGAGGACTACACGGCCGCGGGCGGTATAGGGACGATCGTGGACATACTCAACCTCGTTGACCGAAGCACGGAGAAAACCATTATCGAAGCGCTGGAAGAGGACGATCCGGAGCTCGCGGAGGAGATCAAGAAGCGCATGTTCATATTCGACGATATCGTGCTTCTCGACGACAGGGCAATACAGAAGGTACTCCGCGAGGTCGACACTTCGGACCTCGCCAAGGCGCTCAAGGGCGTGGACACCGACGTACAGGACAAGATATACAGGAACATGAGCAAGCGCGCTTCGAGCCTGCTCAAGGAGGACATGGAGTTCATGGGGCCCGTACGTCTGAAGGACGTGGAGGAAGCGCAGCAGAAGATAGTCAGCATCATAAGGAAGCTCGAAGAGGCCGGTGAAATCGTTGTTGCACGGGCCGGAGAGGACGAGCTCGTCCTTTAAGCATAGGCATAGGCATAGACAGAGGCTCTGTCCGTCCGGTTTCTGCAGGGCGGAACACATCAACGGAGGCGCCAGGTGGCAAGAAAGATTTACAAGGCGGGAAATGTCAGGGAGCTCGACACCAAGGTTCTCATAAAAGCCCCGTATATAAAAAGAAAAGAGCCTGAGAACGAGCCTGAGGAAATGCCGGATGCCGTGGAAGCGGTGAAGGCCCCGCCCGCTCCCGAAAGGGAAGTGAACATCGAGGAGGAGAAGAACGATCTCCTCGAGGAGGCTCGGGCCCTCAAGGCGGATGCCGAGAAGGAGTCCGCGCGTATAAGGGGGGAGGCCGAGGAGTATTCCGAGCGTGTGAAAAAAGAGGCCGAAGAGGAGGCGCTTGGAATAAAGGCCGAGGCCGAGGTCGAGAAAAAGGCGCTGCTGGATGAGGCCGGACAGGAGGCCGTCCGGCTGAAGGAAGAGGCCGGAGCCGAGGCGGAGAGGATACTCGGGGATGCGCGTGAAAACGCGGTCCGCGAAGGCAGGGAGGAAGGATACAGGGAGGGAAAGGAAGAGGCGGGGAGGCTGATCGACCAGCTCCATGAAATCATAAACGCGGCTCTCGACAAGCGGGGGGGGATTATCGAGGACGCCGAGATCCGTCTCGTCGAGCTCGTGCTCCTCGTTTCGAGAAAGGTCGTGGGCGTTTTATCTAATGAGATGAAGGATGTCGTGCTCGTCAACGTGAAGAAGGCGCTCGAGAAGGTGAAGGGCGAGACCGAGATCACGATCAAGGTCAATATGCGCGATCTCGATCTGACCACGAAGCACAAGAAGGCCTTTATAACCGCGGTCCAGGGGCTGAAGCAGGTAAAGGTGGTCGAGGATACGCGGGTCGACCCGGGCGGCTGTGTCATAGAGACGTCATTCGGCGATGTGGACGCCCGCATCGTGCGGCAGCTCGGGGTGATCGAGGAGAGGATACGGGAGCTCATACCCCTCAAGGGATAATAAATGACGACGGTGTTCGACAAGTACATGCATGCGGTCGATGATCTCGATACCGTAGTATATGAGGGAACGGTCACCAAGTCGGTGGGACTGCTTGTGGAGAGCAGGGGCCCGAAGGCGGGGGTGGGTGAGCTGTGCAGGATACAGGTGCCTGAGAAGGAGGACGTATTCGCCGAGGTCGTGGGTTTCAAGAACGGAACGGCGCTGCTTTTCCCCTATGACCACGAAAGCGGAATAAAATCCGGTCTTACGGTCGTCGCAACGGGCCGGCCGCTCTCGGCGCCGGTCGGACGGTCGGTGCTCGGCAGGGTGATCGATCCGGTCGGTAAACCGCTCGACGGGCGCGGTCCCGTTTATTACGATGCCGAATACCCCGTGTTCAGCCCGCCGCCGCACGTTTTAAAACGCAGGAGAATAACCGAACCGCTCGGCACGGGAGTCAAGGCTATCGACGGTCCCCTGACGATCGGCAAGGGCCAGAGAATAGGCATATTCTCCGGAAGCGGAATAGGCAAGTCGATACTGCTCGGCATGATCGCGAAAAACACGGAAGCGGACGTCAACGTAATAGCCCTCATCGGAGAGCGGGGCCGGGAGGTACGGGAGTTTATCGAACGGGAGCTCGGCGGGGAAGCCTTGAAGCGCTCGGTCGTGGTGGTGGCCACGTCGGACCAGTCTCCGATTATGCGCATAAGGGGAGCGTACCTCGCGACCGCCATAGCGGAATATTTCAGGGACCGGGGAGACGACGTGCTCTTCATGATGGATTCGATAACCCGGTTCGCGCACGCACAGCGCGAGATCGGGCTCGCGGTCGGGGAGCCGCCGGCCACCAAGGGATATACGCCGAGCGTGTTTGCCATACTGCCCAGGCTCCTTGAACGCAGCGGCATGGCCGAAAAGGGTTCGATTACCGGCATCTATGCGGTGCTCGTGGAAGCTGACGATGTGAACGAGCCTGTGTCAGATGCAGTGCGGGGAATACTCGACGGTCATATCGTGCTTTCAAGAAAGCTGGCACAGCGAAACCATTACCCGGCAATTGACGTGCTCCAGTCGATCAGCAGGCTTACCCCCTATATAACGAGCGAAGCGCACAAAGGGGGTATCAACAGGCTCAAGGAGGTGCTCGCCTATTACGGCGAGGCCGAGGATCTCATACAGATCGGCGCATATGTGGAGGGCTCGGACCCGTCCGTGGACTGGGCACGCAAGCATATCGGCGCGGTCAACGGCTTTTTGCGTCAGGACATGAACGAAGGTTTCAGCTACGCGGATATAGAGGAAGAGCTTCTTTCCCTCTTCGCGGAGGAAGAGTAATTACATGAAGCGATTCACTTTTCGGCTGGACAGGGTTTTGAAATTAAGGAAAAGGATCGAGGAGAAGATCGAGCTCGACCTGTCGATGAAGCAGGCGGAGCTCTTTTCCATAACGAACCGTATTTCGAAGGTGCATGAACAGCTCACGGCATTTACCGTGGAAAACAGGCTGGAGGGGACCTTCACCGTTTTCGATCTGCTTGCGGTGGACAACTATATATTCCGGCTTGAAACCCTGATAGAAGAGCTGGAGAAACGCAGGGAGGAATGCGAACGGGAATTTCAGACCATTACCGGCGCGCTCATAGAGGCCCGCAAGGCCCGCAAGGCCATACAGAACCTTCGGGAAAGGCGGTTCGACCGTTACCGGGAGGAGCTGAACAGGTGGGAGGACGCCCGGATCGATGACATGAATCAGTCCATCAGCCACAACCGTGAGATGCTCACCGTTGAGGAAGTGCCCATGGAGGACATGTGATGTCGGTGCGGAACGTATACGGCAACATCGAGGTCATTTTACGAAGAATCGAGGAGATACGGAACCGTTTTGACGGGTACAGCAGTTCGGCGAGCTTCGAGTCCGAGCTTCAGAATGCATCGTTGAAAGCCGAGAAGACCGGTCATACGGAAGCCGGAATGGGTGCCGCCGGAGTCCTCGAGGAAAGTGGATCGGATTACGACGGACTCATTGAAGAGGCGTCCGTTAAGTACAATATTCCGACGGCCCTGATCAGGGCCGTGATCCGGCAGGAATCGAACTTCGACCGTGACGCGGTATCTCCCAAGGGAGCGATGGGGCTCATGCAGCTCATGCCGTCGACCGCGGAGGTCCTCGGTGTGGAAAACGCTTTTGACGCAAAGGAAAACATCGACGGAGGAACGGGCTATCTCGTCGACCTGCTCGGGAGGTATAACGGCAACATCAACAGGGCGCTCGCCGCCTACAACGCCGGTCCCGAGCGCGTGAAGGACGATATACCGAATATCCGTGAGACAAAGGACTATATAAGCGCGGTACTGGACTTCTACGAACAATACTCGGAATATGAGAAAGGGGAGGATTGATACGTGAGTCTCGGTTCAACCGTAACGAGTCTTTTCAAGGTCATCTTCCTGCTCCTGCTCATCATCGTCATAGCGCTCGGCGGGCTGTACTGGTTCGATCATCTGGAGCTCATCGACTACAGGAGGATCATGGGCCCCCTGGTGGTTTATCTTCCCGATTTCATGCAGCGGGGGGAACGGGTGGTTGAAGACGCCGACCTGCTGGAGCGGGAAATGCTTCTGAAGAACGAACAGGTTATCACGGCACGGGAGCAGACCCTCGCGCAAAGTATCAAGGAGCTGGAAGCCCTGGAGCTCACGCTCGAGGAACGCGAGGCAAAGCTCGAAGAGGAAGCGAAACGTCTCGAGGAAGAAAAGAATTTATTAAGCGAGAAACAGCGTGAATACGATAATTATAAAGATGGTATAAGAAAACAGGCGGAGTACTTCACCGGTATGCCCCCGGAGGCGGCCGTGGAGCGGCTCGCACAGATGGATGATCTTCTCGTAATCGATATTCTGAGACAGATCGACAGGAACGCGGAAGAATCGGGTACGTTATCGATCGTTCCCTATTTTCTGAGCCTTATGAACCCTGAAAAGGCGGTTGCAATACAGAGAAAAATGACAAAGGTCGGCGGTTACGAAGGATGATTTCAGCGGAAGTTCTTATAATTGAACCGGTCGCACCGTATTCGGTGAGGGGAAGCGCGAAGCCGAGGGAGGGCGGTTTCGCCGAGATGTTAGACCGGGCCGCACAGCGGATCACAGAGAGCATTGAAGAGAAAGATAAGAGTGACGAACCTTCGGAAATCGCCGGAACCGGGGATAAAGTCGCGGCATTTGATGAAGCGGAAACGGAACCGGCGGCTCCTCCGGTGGGCGGGGAAAAGAGCGAAACCGGAGAACCTGAATCCGGCGAGAAAACCGACCCGAAAGAGGAAAAGGTGAATAAGACCGCGGGGCGCACTCCCCGAAAAGGGGCCGCACGGGTCCTACAGTGGCGTCTGACGGGAAAGCGCGTCAAGACGGGGCCCGTTAAGACGGGGTTAAATGCCGAGCTGAAAGGCACGGCGGATTCACTGAGAGCATCATCCGTGAAGGACGGGAAACAAAAGGAAACGGACGGGCGGTTAAACGTGAAAGGCTTCGCTAAAAAGGGAGCCCGGGAGGCCGTAAAATCCGCCGGCACGGTGACAAAATCCGGAGCGTACAATAAAAAGGTTTCCGCTTCGAACCGGATAAAACCGGGGGAAACGGGCGTCAAGGCGGCGGCCGAATCCCTTAAGCGAGTGGACAAGAGGGAAACGGTTTCCGAGGCCCGGGAAATGAAAGCCGGGACGGACTCCGTGAAACGGAAGAGAACGGCATCGAGATCGGGAATGGGCGGAGAAAAGTCGCAAGCCCTGCGTGCGGCCGCGCGGCGGTTATCCGTATCCCCGCGTCCAGAAGGCGAGGGAAAAGAACAATCCGTGAAAACCGGGCTCAGGACCGAACCGGGCCCCGTTGCCCGATATGAGAGCGCGGTACGTACCGTGGAACCGAAAAGCCATTATGGAATAGCAAAATATGCCGATGGAAATTTTGATGAAATTGTGAAACAGTTCACCCTTCTTGTGGGCAAGGGGGGTGGAGAGGCTCGAATAGTCCTGCAGCCGGAGTCCCTTGGGCACCTCAAGCTTAACATCAAGCTGAGCAACCAGGAGGTGCAGACGAGCATACTGGTGGATAACCAGGCGGTGAGGGACCTCATCGTGAGCAAGCTGAACATTCTGGAGGAGAGCCTGCTTCAGCACGGATTCAATCTGGGTTCCTGCGATGTCGGCGTCAGGGACGGAGACGGTAAAGGCGCTGCCGCGGGGAACGGGAAGAGAAAGGGTAAAATGCTTCCTGTCATGGACGAAGCGCAGGATGTAACCGAAGCACCGGGACAGCGAATCCCCTGGATGTCGACGGTCGTGAATATAACCGTTTAGGAGAGGTCGATGGATTTACCGCTCACCATGAACGCGCAGCAGATGAGGGAGACCGAGCTCGCAGTGGAGAGCTACAACAAGTCACTGCAGAAGAGCGGGAGAACCGTTGACGGCTCGCTCGGCAAGGACCAGTTTCTCCGCCTGCTCGTAGTTCAGCTGGAGAACCAGGACCCTACGAATCCGCTTGACGATAAGGAGTTCATTTCGCAGATGGCGCAGTTCTCGTCGCTCGAGCAGATGACTGAGATGAACAGGGCGCTGACCGCGATGATTACCGACAGCAGGGTTGACACGTCCCGCGAGCTTCTCGGAAAACATGTCGAGGTCTTTGACCGGGCAACGGGCGAGAAACGGAGCGGGCTGGTCGAAGAGGTGTCCTTTGCAGGTGAAACGCCCATGATCTCGGTAGACGGGCTCAGTTACTCCGTTGACGATGTAATAAAGGTATCTATTAATAAATAGTATAAACTTGGGAGGGGGAACACGGTATTTACGGGTATTGAAAGGACCGTATAAACGTGGTGTTAATTCTGTTTAAAGAGTGAGGAGAGTGTTCCCATGATGCGATCGCTTTATTCAGGTGTTTCCGGCTTGATAAATCATCAGGTCCGGATGGATGTTCTCGGTCATAATATTTCGAATGTAAACACCTACGGATTCAAGAAGAGCAGGGTATCCTTTCAGGATATTCTCTCTCAAACCATGTCAGGCGCAGCCGCACCGACCGCACAGAAGGGCGGTATCAATCCCAAGCAGGTCGGTCTCGGCATGAGTGTCGCGAGTATCGACAGGATATTCACGCAGGGGAGCCTGCAGACGACCGGGCAGAATCTGGACCTCGCGATACAGGGGGACGGGTTCTTTATAATGCAGAAGGGTGAAGAGACCTTTTACACGAGGGCCGGGGGCTTCGGTATCGATAAGAACGGGACGCTGCTCAATCCCGCGAACGGTCTTCGAGTGCAGGGGTGGATGGCCGAACAGGCCGGAGCGGAGTACCTCATCAACACGACCGCCGAGCTCGAGGACATAATCATTCCGGTGGGAGCAAAGGAACCCGCGCGTGCCACGGAAATCGTGATGTACAGGAGCAATCTGGATTCCGATACGCCGCTGCTGCCGATTGGCGGGGAAGCGGCGCCCGCGGAGCTCCTCGAATCCACCGTTGCGACGAACATCGATATATACGACAGCCTCGGAAACGTTCACGCACTGACCATGGAGTTCACCAGGGTGCCGGATGAAGCGAATGCGTGGCTCGTAACAGCCACCGTGGAAGGAGCCGACGCCGACACGCTCACGCTCGATGTCGAGGGCGACAACGCGAACGACACGAACCGCATAATACTTCGATTCGATAACAGGGGGGCTCCGATTTCCATAGAGGAAAACCCCCTCGCAGCCGGGGCGCCGGCCGATATTAACGCCGCCGGAAGGCTCATTGCCTCGCTCAACGCGGTATTTCCTGAAACCGGAGAGCTGCAGACGATCAGTCTCGATCTCGGAGACACGGGTCAGTACGACGGCATTACCCAGTTCGCGGCTCCCTCGTCAACGAGGGCGTACGAGCAGGATGGTTACGGGCTCGGTTATCTCCAGTCCTTTACCATAGACAACGCGGGCGTTATAACCGGTGTTTACACGAACGGGAAGAGAGCTTCGATCGGCCAGGCGGCGCTCGCCACGTTCACCAACCCGCAGGGTCTGACCGCCGAAGGAGACAATACCTTCAGGGAGACGAACAATTCAGGTCTCGCGAATGTCGGTTCCGCCGAGACGGGGGGACGAGGAAGGATAACGGCGGGTGCGCTCGAGATGAGCAACGTGGATCTGGCCGAACAGTTCACCGATATGATCGTGACGCAGCGCGGATTCCAGGCGAATTCGAGGAGCATTACCACATCGGACCAGATGCTTCAGGAATTACTGACGCTGAAGAGATAAGAGCGCGGGTATGATTGTCCGTGGGAGCAGGAGTCGGATCATTAATTCATAAAGGAAAAGATTGTAATCGCTGAAACGCCCCTCTGCGAGGGGCTCAAAGCGTCTCTACTGTCTGGGGTCGGCCATGATCAAGGTATCCCGTCTCAATAAAGAGGAATACTGGCTCAATCCGCATCTCATTGAGACGGTTGAAGAGACGCCGGATACCACGATCACGCTCGTATCCGGAAAGAAGCTGATCGTCAGGGAAAAACCGGAGCAGGTTCTGGACCTGATCATTCGATACAGAAATATGCTCAGGGTAATCAACAATGAAGAATAAAGGATAACCCTGAGGAGGAAACCATGGATGTAGCAACACTCGGTGGTCTTTTAGTCGGTGCATTCGTTCTCATCGTCGGAATAGTCATATCCGGAGGCATCCAGGGACTCATCGGTTTTATCAGTATTTCATCCGTGTTTATCACGCTCGGCGGCACTTTTGCCGCGACCATGGTCTCGAATCCTCTGTCAAGAACGTTCGGTATGCTCAAGATCGCGATGAACGCGACCAGGGTCAAGCCCATGGAATCGGGCAGGATCATCGCCATGATCGTCACCTTTTCGGAGAAGGCGAGGCGCGAGGGGCTTCTGGCTCTCGAGGACGATCTCGACGAGCTCGAGGACGAATTCCTTCGCAAGGGGATACAGCTCGTGGTTGACGGGACCGACCCCGAGATTATCAGGAATATCATGGAAACAGAGCTGAACAACATGCTGTCGAGGCACGGGGAAGGGATCAAGATATTCGAGGACATGGGGCTGTTCGCTCCCGCCTTCGGGATGATCGGGACGCTCATCGGCCTCATTCTCATGCTGGCGAACATCGAGGACAAGAGCGCGATCGGTCCCGGTATGTCCACCGCGCTCATTACGACGCTCTACGGGGCGATTCTCGCGAATCTGGTGTTTATACCCATTGCGAACAAGCTCACGCACGTGAACGACCAGGAGATACTCATCAGGGAGATAATGATAGAGGGAACGCTCTCGATTCAGTCAGGTGATAATCCGCGTATCGTCAAGGAAAAGCTCATCTCCTTCCTGCCGCCCGATGTACGGGCGCAGGTCGAGGAGGAGACCGGAGAACGCGAGTAGGAGAAGGCCGAACTATGGCATTGGCTCGAGGAAAAAAGAAGGAGCGGAAAGGATCGCCGGCGTGGATGACCACGTACGGTGACATGACGACGCTTCTGCTTACCTTCTTCATCCTCCTTTTTACCACGGCCGAGATCGAGGGGAGGGAGCTTCAGCTCATTCTCTCGGCTTTCCGCGGTTCTCTCGGAATGCATACGGGAGGCCTCACACTGGCGCAGGGGGTCCTGGCCGACCTCGGCCAGCAGGTGGAAACGCTCCCTTCGAAGGAGAAGGGAGAACGCCTGGCAAAAGCGGTTGAAAAAGCTGTTTCCATATTCAAGCCTGAAGTAAAGACAAGGAAGGTGAAGATAACCGAGGATGAACGCGGTATCGTCATTTCCCTTGTCGCGGACGCGTTTTTCGAATCCGGGAGCGCGGAAATGACGCCTGAGGGAACTGAAATAGTGGACAAGATGGGAAGGTTCCTGAGCAGTGCCGAATTCGAGAGGAACATCATCAGGGTAGAGGGCCACACGGACAACAGGCCTATTCCCGCCGAGGGGGATATATTCGCCGCGTACCCGACGAATTGGGAGCTCTCATCGGCGCGCGCGGTAAAGGTTGCGAGAGTTTTCAATGAAACCTATGGCATTGCGGGCTCACGGCTCCAGGCGGTCGGATACGGGGAGTTTCAGCCCGTTGAATCGAACGATATAGAAGAGGGAAGGGCCTACAACCGCAGAATCGAGATTGTGATCATGCGGAAGAAGGAGTATTCTCTCTAGCAGGAGGGCTCCTTACCGGGTTTCGGGTCGTTTGCCGGAACCGGGGATTGCAAGAGCAGGAGCTCGAATGATCGTGTTTTGCACCATACTCATGCAGAGTGAGGGAAATCATGGGCGATACTGAAGAAATTGAAGATATAGAAGGAACAGCCGAAGAGGAGACGCTCGAAGGCGGTGTGGGCCCGAAGAAGCTCTTCGGGCCGAACGTCATACGAACACTCATATTCGTAGCCCTGGCGCTCGTGCTCATCATTATTTCCGGAACGATCGCCTATGTTGTCGCGCGCAGGGTCGGAGCGGGCCCCGAGACAGAGAAGATCTCACCGGAGGCGATAGTCAAGGAAAAGCCGCTCTCCTATTTCGATATGGCGCCGTTCAGCATCAACACGAGCGATACCGACGAACCGCACTTCGTAAAGATCACGATTGCAATGGGCTACGAATCCGGGGGTACCACGGAGCTCCAGACCGAGCTCAACAAGAGACGGGCGCAGCTGAGGGATATTGTCATATCCGTCGTGGGAGAAAAACGGTTTACCGATCTCAATACGCAGGAAAAGCGGGATGAGCTGAAGAGTGAGATCATGCGGCGCGTGAACTCGAAACTGCAGAACGGCGAGATCAAGGAGATCGCTTTCACCGAATTCGTTCTCACTTAAGCGGGGGCGGAGAAGGGTGCTTCTGAGGCCCAGGGATTTCCTTTGAGATTATTGATTTTTTCTCTTTTTTTGATATATAATAGAGAGAGACTGGGCCGGTTCCCGGCAGGAGGCCGGCCGTCATTCCCGTGTAACTATTAAAACGGTGGAGCGCAATGACTGAAGTCTTATCGCAGGATGAAATCGATCAGCTTTTAACCGCGATCTCGACGGGAGAAGTCGAAGGAGAGGAGGCCCTTCGGAAGACCGAGACCCGCAAGATAAAGATCTACGACTTCAAGAGGCCCGACAAATTCTCGAAGGACCAGATCAGGACCCTCCAGATGATGCACGAGACCTTCGCCCGCCTCACGACAACGTCTCTCTCGGCGCAGCTCAGGTCGATCGTACACGTTCACGTGGCTTCGGTGGATCAGCTCACCTACGAAGAGTTCCTGCGTTCCATTCCGAATCCGACGACGCTCTCGGTCATCAACATGGATCCTCTCAAGGGGAGCTCCATATTCGAGATAGATCCTTCGATTACGTTTACCATTATCGACCGGCTCTTCGGAGGCCCGGGAGAGGCCTCGAAGATAAACCGGGAGCTTACCGATATCGAGCTGTCCGTAATTGAGGGAATAATCGTCCGGATCCTCGGGAACCTCCGTGAGGCCTGGTCGAACGTCATCGATCTGCGGCCGAGGCTCGGTAATATCGAGACGAACCCACAGTTCGCCCAGATCGTTCCGCCGAGCGACATGGTGGTTCTCATTACGCTCGAAACGAAGGTGGGCGATGTCGAGGGGATGACGAATTTCTGCATACCCTACCTGACGATCGAGCCGATTATTACGAAACTCTCGGCCCAGTACTGGTATTCCAGCATCAGGAAGGGCGGAACGACCGAGAACCTCGCCATTCTGAAGAAACGGCTCGATACCGTTTGCGTAAATCTCATTGCCGAGCTCGGTAACCTCGACATCAGCGTCCGGGACGTCCTGAACCTTCAGAGGGGCGACATCATCAAGCTCGAGCACAACAAGGTGGACGACGATATACTCCTGAAGATCGGCAACAGGAAGAAGTTCAAGGCGCGGCCGGGAGTTATCGGAACGCATATGTCGGTACAGATAACGGGCAAGGCGGAATCACAGATGAACGAAGAAGAGATGTTCAAAGAAATTGAAGGGGGGGAATGATATGGGTGACGGCAGTCTTTCCCAGGAAGAAATAGATGCGCTGCTTCAGGGCGCGGATGATCTTGATGCATCGTTGGATATCGAGGAAGCGGCACCCGCGCCGTCCGCGGCTGGACCGGGTGCGGTCCCGGGGGCCGTACAGATGGACGAGCTCAGGGGGCTGTTCAGCGATATCGCCCAGTCCATGGGCGTGACCCTGTCCACCATTACGGGCAAGAGCGCGTCTCTGCAGATCGCACAGATGGATACACAGGATGCCTCGGCTTACACCCTGGAGGAGGGCGGACTGGTTCAGATCTCCGCCGATTACACGGGCGGGGCTTCAGGAAAGCACTCCTACATCATGACCGAGGAAACGGCGCGACAGGTGGCCGCCCTTATGATGGCTCAGGAGGAGGGCGAGCTTACGGAAATGGCGCTCTCGGCCCTTGTCGAGGGATTCAGCCAGATGCTGGGAGCATCGCTCAACGTCATACAGGACAAGACGGGAGCCGCGGTTACTACCGCGGACCCGAACGCGGAGATGAAGGCGGCCGGGGAGCTGGACCTTCCGCCTGGGGATTTCATCAGAATACGCTATGATTTCCAGTCAAACGGAGACAGCTCGTGGCTTGATGAAGTAATCGAGACGGGTGCGGCGGCCGCTCTTACGGGCGGCGGCGGAGAACCGGATTTCATGGGAGGAATAGAAGCGGCTCCGATGGAGCCGGCACAGGCCGCCCCGGCGGCTGAAGGATTGGGCGCGCTCTTCGGCGGCGGCGGCGGCGGCGGTGATATGAATGTCGGCGTGCAGTCCGTCCAGTTCTCGCCGCTTACACAGGCCGACCAGACCGGTATGACGGGAAATATCGGGCTTCTCATGGATGTTTCCATGCAGCTCACCGTTGAGCTCGGCAGGACCAAGATGCTCATCAAGGATATACTCGGCATGGGAGAGGGGACCATAGTCGAGCTCGACAAACTCGCGGGCGAACCGGTGGATCTTCTCGTCAATGGAAAGCTCATTGCAAAGGGCGAGGTCGTGGTTATCGATGAAAACTTCGGGGTGCGTGTTACGGATATTATCAGCCCGATGGAGAGAATCAGCAACCTGGAGTAGGTGTTGGTTTCCGGCGGAGGCCTCCCCCTGAGGGCACATTTCGAGGGAGGGGGCCTCAGCGGTGTGATATATAAAATGGGAGGGGAACGTGAGCATACCGCAAAGGTGGAGAGGTCTATCTCTCCTCTTATCCATTCTTTTCCTGATTACATTCGGAAGCTTTTATAGTGCAGATGCTGCCGAACCTTCTCCTGCCGTACAGGAAGAACCGGACTCTGAAACCGGGACTGCCTCCCCTTTGACGGCGACTGAAGCGGAAGCCGATAACGGGGCGGAGGCGGCTCCGGACTACGAATACGAAGAACCGGATTTCGCGGAAAACAGGATATCATACCCCATTCTCGTCCTGAGAACGGTCGCCATACTCGGCGCGCTCATTATCGGTATCTATTTTCTTTTTCGAGTCCTCGTTAAAAATAAGAAGCGTGTTGTGGCGGATTCGGACGTCATCAAGGTCCTCTCCACCTATCCCCTTGCTGCGAACAGGTTTATACAGGTGGTGGATATCGGAGGGCAGGTTCTCGTGCTCGGCGTTTCCGACTCTAATATAAACCTCATCACAGAGCTGACGGACACGGAAACCGTGGATAGAATCAGGCTCTTGAGCAGCAAGGAAAAAACGGGGGGAAGTTTCAAGGACCAGTTTTTCGGGCTCCTGGGCGGAAGATCCGGGGAAAGGCCGGGCAGCATATCCCATCTCATGGGATACAAGAACAGAATAAACAGGATGAAAAAGATGTAGTACATCTGGCTCTTTTTTTTAAGGTACATGTATATATTTTTATAACTTTTAATAGAAAATGTAACTAAACAGGCATAATCCAAGAAAGAAGGGTCCGGCCCGGGGATTTTATCCGGGCACCGCAGACGCATTCCATGGGAGGGGACGATGAGTCTAAGGAGGGTGAGAAAGAGAAAAATCCGGTGGTGTCTGCTATGCGTCGGGTTTCTGTTCTGCCTTTTCTTTTTCTCAGCGGCCCTGGGCCAAGCCCAGGAACGAATCCCCATTCCGAGAATCGGCATTACGCTCGAAGAGGCGCAGGAGCCGCGCGATGTCGCGCTCTCCCTTGAGATACTCTTCCTGCTCACCATTCTCACGCTCGCGCCCGCCATTATCATATCGGTGACCTCGTTTACCAGGATCGCGATCGTATTCTCCTTTATCAGGCGCGCGCTTTCAACACAGCAGGAGCCGCCGAACCAGGTCCTGATGGGGCTCGCGATATTTCTCACCATATTCGTCATGGCCCCTACCATAAGCGAGGTGAACAATGCGGCGCTCAAGCCCTACTTCGCGGGTGACATCGGCGTGGAGGAGATGTACGAACGGGGTATTCAGCCGGTCAGGAGTTTCATGTTCAGACAGACGAGGGAAAAGGATATCGCCCTCTTCCTCAAACTGGGAAATATCGAAAGGCCGCGAAACCAGGATGAGGTTCCCACCTGGGTCATCATACCCGCGTTCATAATAAGCGAGCTTACAACGGCCTTCAAAATAGGAATACTGCTGTTCATACCCTTTATCGTTATCGACCTGGTGGTGGCAAGCACGCTCATGTCCATGGGTATCATCTTCCTGCCGCCCGTCATGATATCGCTTCCTTTGAAGATCATGCTTTTCATACTGGTGGACGGGTGGCATTTACTGACGTATCAGCTCGTCAACAGCTTCAGATAGAAAGGACCGTGGGATGACTATAGGATTCGCCGCAGACCTCATAGGAAGGGCCGTGATGCAGACACTGCTCATCGCGGCCCCCATGCTCGGGTTCGGCCTCATCGTGGGATTGACGGTCAGCATATTTCAGGCCACCACGTCGATACAGGAACAGACCCTGACCTTTGTACCGAAGATCGTGGTTGTCCTCGGTTCTCTCGTCATATTCGGCAACTGGCTTCTGACGAGCATGATCAATTTCACGATGAACATTTTCGGGATCATACCGGATATGATCAAGTAGGGATGGTATGGAATTTTTCGTTACGAGTTTCCAGGTGTACCTCCTCATCCTCGTACGGATGCTCGGAATGTTCGTGGTGGCTCCCCTCTTTTCGAGCGGGCTCATACCGTTCAGGATCAGGGCGGTTTTCGCGCTGTACATAGCGGCCTGTATATTCCCGATGATAGCGCCCGTCATGGGCGGCGTTGAAGAAAATATGTACGTATACGCGATTTCAATTGTGTCAGAGGCGGTTACGGGCATTCTCATAGGGTTTCTCGTATCCATCATATTTTCCGCGTTCCAGCTCGCGGCCCGCTTTTTTAGCTTCCAGATGGCCCTGGGGATCGCGGAGGTGGTCGATCCCTTTTCGCAGGTCGGGCTTACGCTGGTGGGACAGATGTGGACCCTCATGGGAATCATGGTTTTCATAGCGATAGACGGGCCGCATATGCTCATCATGGCGACCTATGAGAGCTATTCGACGGTGCGGTTCATACAGCTCGTCGAGCAGGGTGAAAAGCTGCTGCGTATTCTGGTCGATACTTTCGGAGCCATGTTCCTCGTGGCCCTGAAGCTCTCTTTCCCGATACTCACGACGCTCTTCCTCCTGTCCGTGACGCTCGGCATGCTCGCAAAGGCAGCGCCGCAGATGAATATTTTCATGCTTGGATTTCCCATTCAGATCAGCGTCGGTTTCGTGGTCATGATCGTTGTGATCGGTGCAGTGGCGCTCGGAATGAGCTCGGCGCTGAACCGTTCCATCAGTGACATACTCAGATTCATCAGGGCATTCGGCTCGTGAAAGGATCCGGTTGGGTGGAAAACGAGAATCGCGTCATCCGGGAGCATGGAAACATCTCACTGTTCCCGGCTTTCATCCCGTGTACCGCGGGCGATGACTATTTCAGGTTCGATCTGCAGCTCTTTGCGGCCGAGGACGAGGGCCGTACGGAAGAGCCGACCGAATATAAAAAGCGCAAGGCCCGTGAAGAGGGAAAGGTCGCGAAGACGCAGGAGCTCCCCTCGGCCCTCATCCTGCTCTTCGGTTTCTTCGTCATTTTTCTCTTTTCGAAAAGCATGTTTTCCAATTCCATCAAGATGATGGAGTTCTATTTCGGGTCCGTTCGTGTAGTTGCGGGTTCGGATAATATTCTTCTGCTCTGGAAGCCGGTATTGCCGATACTCTTCAAGCTGACGGCCCCCGTTCTCGGTGTCGTTTTTGCAGCAGCTTTAATCGGCAACGTCGCGCAGGTCGGCTTTCAATTCTCGACAAAGCCCATACAGCCGGACCTTTCGAAGGTCAATCCGAACCCCATACGCTTCTTTCAGAAAGTGCTCTTCTCGAAACAGGCCGCCGTTAATCTGGCAAAAGCGGTTTTCAAGATCGCCACTATCGGCGTGGTTGCCTTCTTCCTGATAAGGAAGGATCTCGGCACCATCATGCAGACGATCGACATGGGTCTCGCACAGGGCCTGTCCATCATGGTCTCTCTCGCGTTCAGGCTGATTATGGTGGTGAGCGGCATACTGCTCGTGCTTTCGATCCCCGATTATCTCTTCCAGCGAAGAGAGCACATAGAATCCCTGAAGATGACGAAGCAGGAGCTGAAGGAGGAGAGGAAGCTCCTCGAAGGCGACCCGCTCCTCAGGGCCCGTATGCGGGAGAAGCAGCGTGCCTACGCGCGAAAGCGCATGATGCACGAGGTGCCGACCGCGGACGTGGTGATCACGAACCCGACGCATTTCGCCAATGCGCTTAAATACGAGGCGCTGCGGATGAGCGCCCCGGTCTGCGTCGCAAAGGGCCAGGACCTCGTGGCGCAGCGTATCAAGTCCATTGCGGAGGAGAACGATATTCCCGTTGTGGAGAACAAGCCCCTCGCGCGGGAGATATACAAGCGGGTCGAGGTGGGGGACGAGGTGCCGGACGATCTTTTCACCGCGGTGGCCGAGGTGCTCGCCTTCGTGTACAAGTTAAAGAAAAAGAAGAAGGTTGTATGAGAAACGGGACAGGCCGTGTATTTGAAGCGGACTCATGTATTTGTTTTTTATCCCGATATTTAGAAGAGGACTACGTGCTTGGGGGAGGGGACAATGCCTGATGCTATACCCGCCAGAGCCTGGTGGCAGCGGACGGACATACTTATCGGTATCGGTGTGATCACGATCATCCTCATGCTCATTATCCCGATACCGGCTATGCTTCTTGATTTCTTCCTCGCCGTCAGTTTCGCGCTCGGACTGATTGTAATCGTCACGGTTATGTATATGAAGCGGGCGGTCGAACTCTCGGTCTTCCCGTCTCTGCTCCTCATATCGACTGTTTACCGTCTCGCCCTTAACGTTTCCTCGACCCGTCTTATTCTTCTCAGGGGGCCGGCGTTCCAGGGGAGAATAATCAGGGCTTTCGGCGAGTTCGTGGTCGGAGGCAACTACGTCGTTGGAATCATAATATTCCTCATACTCATTGCGGTTCAATTCATCGTTATCACCAAGGGCGCCACCCGCGTGTCGGAAGTGGCGGCACGGTTTACCCTCGACGCGATGCCCGGCAAGCAGATGGCCATCGATGCCGACGTGTCCGCCGGCCTCATCTCCGAGGAGGATGCGATACAGAAGCGGATCGACATACAGCGGGAGGCCGATTTTTACGGGGCCATGGACGGTGCCTCCAAGTTCGTGCAGGGCGATGTCAAGGTCGGGCTCCTCATAACGATCATCAACATCGTGGGCGGACTGGTCATAGGCATGGCCATGCGCGGGGAAAGCCTGCGGGACGCGGCATCGACCTATCTCATGCTGGCCATAGGCGACGGTCTCGTGGCCCAGATACCGTCGCTCATGATGTCGACCGCGACCGGTATTATCGTCACGAGGGCGGTGGCCAACGACGATCTCGGTACGGAAATTACGAACCAGCTGCTCAGGCAGCCGCGCACGCTCTGGATAGGAACCGGGTTCCTCCTCTTTCTCGCCGTGCTTCCCGGCTTCCCGAAGATACCCCTTATCGTGCTCGGCGCAATACTCGGATTCATGGCCTATTACCTGAAACGCGGTATGCGGGGGACTCCCGAGGAGGAGGCCGGGAAGAAGGAGAAGGAGGAGGGCATAAAGGGTCCGGAAAGCGTAGTCGGCCTCCTGCAGATCGATCCCATCGCTCTCGAGATCGGGTACAATCTCATTCCCCTGGTGGATACGGAACAGGGAGGGGACCTGCTCGATAGGGTGACGATGATCAGGCGGCAGAGCGCCATCGAGCTCGGCCTTATCTTCCCGCCGATACGGATACGCGACAACATGAAGCTGGAACCCAATACCTACTCCGTAAAGATCAAGGGAGTCGAGGTCGGCAGGGGAGCCATCAAGATGGGTAAATACCTCGCCATGAATCCCGGAGGAATAGAGACGAAGCTCGAGGGGGACGAGACCGTCGAACCCGCGTTCGGCCTGCCCGCCATCTGGATCGAGGAGGGGATCAGGGAGAAGGCGGAGAGGCTCGGCTACACGGTGGTAGACACGCCGTCCGTGGTTGCCACCCATCTGACCGAGATCATCAAATCCTACGCGAGCGAGGTGCTGGGAAGACAGGACGTGCAGACCCTGATCAATTCCCTCAACACGGACTACTCGGCCGTGGTGAAGGAGGTCAGGGATTCCGGTGCAACGGTGGGAGACATACAGAAGGTGCTCAAGGGTCTCCTCCGTGAGGGTGTTTCCATAAGGGACCTCGTAACCATACTCGAAACGATCGCGGATTACTTCCCCTCTGTGAAGGACCACGACGACCTCGTGGAGCTCGTTCGCCAGGCACTGTCGAGGCAGATCTGCCAGCAGTATACGGCCGATAACAAGAAACTGTCCGTTATTACGCTTTCAAAAGAGGTTGAGGAAGAGATAAAGAAATCCATTGTTGATACCGAGAAGGGCAGGCGATTCGCCATGGATCCCGTGTCCCAGAAAAAATTGATAGAGCGCATAGGCCAGGAGGGAAAGAAGATACGGGAAAAGGGCATACGGCCCGTTTTCCTCACCTCACCCGAGGTCAGGGCGCTTTTCAGGAATATCGTATCGAGCGTCATCCCCAATGCCGCGGTGCTGAGCAGCTTCGAGATCGTTCCGGACATTCAGCTCGAGGCGGTCGGAACAATTGCATACTGAGACGGAGAAACCTATGATGTACAGAACGTACCGGGCCCCGACCTACAAGGAAGCGGTGGTCAACGCGAAGTTGGAACTTGGAAGCGAAGTCTATATCATTGGGCGCAAGGACGTGAAGGAGGGCGGCTTCTTCGGGCTTTTTTCGAAACCGCTGACCGAGATAACGGTCGCGAAGAGCGAGGAGGGCCAGGACGAGGTGGTCAGCAGCGCGAAGAAGGTGCTCAAGAGCAGAAAAGCGGAGGAGGAGCCGGGGAACGCGGAGATACGGGAGGGGCTGAAGGAAGGTATCGGCTGGGCCGCCCGTCCGTCCGGCAGCGTCTTCTCGGAGGGGAGCATTTACCGGGAGAACGGCGGCCTCATGCAGGAGCTCCGGGAGATCAAGATGCAGATCAGCCGCCTGTCCGGGGCGGATCGCGGAAATACCGCGGGCACGGGCGGATTCCGGGAGTCCGATTCCGTAATCGAAAGGATCATCGGCTTTTTACGGTTGAACGATTTTTCCGAGGCATTCATCGACCGTATCATGGGGAGGTTCGAATCCGAGTTCTCGCTTCAGGATATCAGGAACCCGGATGAGGTCGTTAATAAACTGCGGGGTTACGTAGAGGAGTCGATCGAGATCGCCGGCCCTATAGAGCCGGCGGCGGGAGACCGGTCACCGAAAGTCATCGTGCTGGTAGGGCCCACCGGCGTCGGAAAAACAACGACCATAGCCAAGCTGGCCGCCTCGTTCGGGGTTCTGCAGAAGAAGAAGGTCGAGCTCTTTACCGTTGATTCATACCGTATAGCGGCCATAGAGCAGATCGGCAAATACGCCCAGCTCATGCAGCTCCCCTTTTCAGTCATCAATTCGCAGGAGGAGTTCAAGAACAGCGTGGTCAACAGCAAGGCCGATCTCGTTTTCGTGGATACGGTGGGGCGGTCGCAAAAGAACAATCTCGGCCTGGCCGAACTGCGCTCCATACTCGACGGTGTGAAGGAGATGGACGTGCATCTCGTGATCAGCGCGACCACCAAGTACCGCGATGCCGTCGATATCGTAACGCGCTTCACTCAGTGCATGTACGACAAGATCATCGTCTCGAAGCTCGACGAAACAAATACCGTCGGCCCGCTTCTCAGCGTTCTGGGAAACGGGAAGAAACTCTCGTACTTTACAAACGGACAGAGTGTGCCGGACGATATAGCAATTGCAAAGAAGGAGACCCTCCTGGACATGCTCTCGCTGCAGGATCTGAAACGGGAATTAGGCTGCGAAGGGAGGATTCAATGAGTCTGGAGTTCAACGAGGTCCCCGGTCAGAGAAAGGACCAGGCCGAGCGGCTCAGGCTGATCATGCAGGAAAACAGCGCCGAGCCCCGCTACAGGCGCGAGCCGAGGATACTTACCGTGTCGAGCGGCAAGGGCGGTGTGGGTAAGACCAATATCGCGATCAATCTGGGGATAGCATTTGCCGAGATCGGAAAAAAGGTCATTGTTATGGACGCGGACCTCGGACTTGCGAACGTCAATGTCATTCTCGGAATAATCCCCAAGTTCAACCTCTATCATGTAATTAGAAAGCAGAAGAACGTGCGGGATATAATCGTGGACACGCAGTACGGTATACAGATCATAGCCGGTGCCTCCGGATTCTCTCAGCTTGCGAACCTGAATGACGATGAGCGGAGGGCCTTTGTGGATGCGTTGAAGGAGCTTGCGTACGCGGACATCATAATAATAGACACGGGTGCGGGCGTATCCCCGAACGTATTGACCTTTCTCAAGGGAGCGGATGACGCCATCATCGTAACGACGCCCGAGCCCACCGCCATAACGGACGCGTACGGAATCATCAAGAGTATTTCCACGGAGGTAAACGGACCGAGCATAAAGCTCGTTGTGAACAGGGTACAGACCGTAATGGAGGGTAAAAAGGTCGCTGAAAGGGTCATCACTATTGCCGGGCAGTTTCTTAATATCAGGGTAAGCAATCTTGGTTTCATCTTCGAGGACAGCGCGGTCCCGCGTGCCGTTGTGAAACAGGACCCCTTTCTCAAGAGCGCGCCGAAGAGCAAGGCGTCCCAGTCGATCAGGCATTTAATGAGCAGGCTCGCGGATATCGAGTACCGGGAATATGCGGGTTTCGGAAAATTTCTCAGGAATATGTTCGGCGGGAGAACGTGAGCCGTTTCCCGTTCGGGGCGTCGAGCCGCAGCGGTGAATAACGGTTTATTTTTTCAAACGGGTGGGGTATGTTAATAGCATGAACGGAATTGAGCTTAAACCCGAGCATAGAATGGCTGGTTATGGAGCCTTGATCGGTTTCATCCTGTCGCTGCTGCTGGGATTCATCGTTCGAAACCCCGCTCATGTGGTGATTATCAGGGCGCTCGTTTCAGCGATTATCTTCGGCGGTATCGCTTTCGGCGGTCTCTACGTTCTGGGCCGGTACATTCCGGAGCTCATCGGGGTCGATACGGAGGAAGATTCCGGGGGCACGGCCGAGGAAACGGCCGGGATTGCGGCTTTAGCTGCGGCCGCTGATGGAGACCCTTCGAAAAGTATCTTCGATTCGATCGCAGAGCGCGCGGAAGGCGAAGGCGGACAACCGGCGGATTTATTCGGTTCGGGCGCCGGCGCCGGGAAAGAGGAGAATCAGGCTCCGACCGCTGACGGTTCCCGGGGGACCGGCGCGAAGGGAAGCCTGCCGTCGTTTGATACTCTCTTCGCCCAGGAAAGAGAGGGCGCGCTGCCCGATGACCTGGAGAGAGAGGTGTATGATGAAGCACCATCGAATGTTACGGGAGGAGTTATAGAGGTGGGAAATGCTAAAATTCCCTATGAGCCCGAACAGCTCGCAAAAGCCATACAGAAGGTAATGAGGCAAGATGAGTACTAATGAAGAATTGGTTGAAGAGCTCGCCCAGTCGACGGGATGCGACAAGAACCTCGCGGCCATGATTCTCAAGTTTACGGGCTGGGATAAGGAGGGTGCACAGAGAATAATCGACGCCGTGCCCAAGGACATATTCGCGGTCAAGGTCAAGTTTATCACGCAGATAACGGGATATTTCGGCGCCTTCTTTTTATGCTACGACCAGAAGAAGCATATGGTATCACGGGCCATCATCGTAATATCCGAAGATCGGGATGTGGGAAAAATAAGCCTCGCGATTAACTGGAGGGATTTCGAGGAGAAACTCTACGATTTCTCTCGAAACAAGAAGGTCGACGGCCTCAAGATAGACCAGTTCAAGAAACAGCTCCTCAGCGAAGAATTCAAGTCCTCATTGTCCGGCGTATTGAAGTCCGGGAAGACGGATGAGGAAAAGCTCAACAACCTGCTTGTTGACGAGCTGTACAACGTGTTCACCGACACGAACATAGCCGTGAAGCATCACGTCCAGATGGTGGACGCGTTTGACATGAACAGAGGCAAGGAATCGATGCAGATCGGCGATCCGATTGAAGAGAAGGCTGAAACAGCCCGGGATGCCGGGGGTGAAGATACGCCGCATCGTCTCGACCAGTCGCTCGTGGTACTCAAGATCGACCCGGTGCTCTCACCCGTGAGCGGTACCGCGATAAAGGACCTGGAGTTCGGAGACGAGATACAGGTCAGGATAACGGACGAGCGCGACATCGCAGGCTACCTGGCCGATCTCCTGGGAGCGAAGGTGGACGATATCAGGGTGCCCGTGATGACGAAGATTGTGGAGGTCCGTGAGCTCGAAGGCGGGAATCTCGGGGTGATCACCCAGTTCGGCCCGGGAATCGTCGGAATGTTCAGGGTCCTTGAAGATACCAAGATCGTTACAAAGGGCGAAGCCGCGGAGGAGCCCGAACAGGTCCAGAAGAGCGGGGGGCAGTTCAACCCCATGATCCTGGTCGCGGGGGCTTTCGTGCTAGTAATCATATTTATCCTACTCATTGTCATGACGCGCTGAAGTCATAGTCGGCCCCGATCGATCGTGGGGGGACCGGGGTCTGCGGGTGAGCGGTTTTTTTCGGAGTGGAGGCGGGTAGAATGCCCGGCTGTCCAGCTCCACTACTTATGAGACGGGAGTGGTAAAGTGTTTGACGGTAAAACTGAAGAGGATCTCTGGAAGCTCTATAAGAAGTCGAGAGATCCCAAGATCAGAGAACATTTCGTAAACCAGTATGCGCCTCTTGTGAAATACGTGGCCGGCAAGATCGCCATCGGGATGCCCCAGAACGTCGATTTCGACGATCTTGTAGGATACGGAGTTTTCGGACTTCTCGATGCAATAGACAAGTTTGATCCGGACAGACATATCAAGTTCAAGACCTATGCCGTTACGAGGATAAGGGGAGCGATATATGATGAGCTCCGCTCGATCGACTGGGTCCCCCGGTCCGTAAGGCAGAAGGCGAAAGAGCTCGAACGCGTGATCGGCAGGCTCGAGAACAAGCTCGGCCGGGCGGCAACGGATGAAGAGATAGCGCGCGAGCTCGGTATAGGTATCAAGGAGTTTCACACTCTCATACTCAAGCTCTCGGGAGCGTCCGTGCTCTCCCTGAGCGATGTCTGGTATGTCGGCGACGAGAGCGACAAGGTCTCGGTCATGGAAACGATCGAAAGCCCGAAGAGCCTGAATCCCGATGTGCTCGTTGAGCGGGAAGAGGTAAAAAACATCATCGTCGACGCAATAAACGATCTCCCGGACAAGGAAAAGAAGGTGCTGATCCTCTATTACTACGAGGACCTGACGCTCAAGGAAATCGGTGAGGTCCTCCGTGTCACGGAATCGAGGATCTCGCAGCTTCACACCAAGGCGATCATGCGTTTGAGAAGCAAGCTGGTGAATATCAAGAAGAGTATGGTTATATAGTCTATGGCATCTTCATTTGAAAAACTGCAGGAAGCGCTGAGCGATCTGACCTTCGATACGGACGAGGTCTCGAACGAGGGCTCGATCGAGGTCGAGGCCTACTCCATTGAAGAGGGGCTTGAGAAAGCCGCGGACACGCTTGAGGCGAATATCAGCGACCTCGAGTACGACATACTGGAGCACGGCAAGAGGGGGTTGCTCAGCAAGAAGCCCTACCGGCTTCGGGTGCGGATCGTGGGCGCTCGTGTGCGGACCGGTGAAGGTTCGATCCGCACCGGAGAAACGGTCGCCGACGTTGACCTGGTAAGGAAGGACATCGACGGGACCTTCCGGGTGAAGATCACCCGTATCGGCGTGATGCTCAAGGTAACGCCCCCGCGAGGCAAGGGAACGAGGATAAAGGTCGAAGAGGTGCTGAAAGGGATCGGAAGCAAGGGGGTTTCGGAGTTCGACAAGTCGATCGTCGCGAAGGCGGTACGGGATTCTGACGGCGAGTACGTAAAGATCGGCGAGTGGATTCCCGACGAGAAGAACGACGGCAGGGTCGTAATCGAAGTCCCGGACGACGAGATGAAGGCGTTCATGACCCTCATACCGCCGAAGCCGCGCGGCCGTGTTCTCGATATAGACGATGTGCTCGAGGCGGTGAGCGACAAGGGAGTCGTCGTCGGAATCAAGCAGGACGCCATAAGAGACTCCATCGAAGAGGAGGTATACAACATCCCGGTCATCGTGGCCGAGGGAGAGAAGCCCGAGCATGGCCGGAATGCGGAGATCGTCTATAATTTCAGGACCGAGCGGAAGGTGACGCTCGAAGAGGACGAGAAGGGGCAGGTTAACTTCAAGGACCTCGATCTCGTCGAAAACGTCGTGGCCGGCCAGCTCCTAGCGACAAAGACGCAGGCAACGGAGGGCAAACCGGGACGGACGGTCACCAACAGGCTCCTCGATGCCAGGTCCGGGGAGGACACCGAGTTCAACCTGGGCAAGAACGTGGAGATCTCCGCCGACGGCATGAGCGCACTCGCCTCGATCAACGGCCAGGTTACCCTGTCGAACAGGAAGATCAACGTCGAGCCCATATACGAGGTCAAGAGCGACGTTGACATACATACCGGGAACATCCTTTTCCTGGGAACGGTCATCGTCCGCGGCAGCGTGGAGGACGGATTTTCCATAAAGGCGGCCGGAGACATCGACATACAGGGAAGCGTGGGAAAGTGCCTCCTCGACGCGGAGGGCGACATACACATCAAACAGGGAGTGATGGGAAAGATCGGAGGCGTTATCAAGGCCGGAGGCAGCGTGTGGTCGAAATTCCTCGAGCAGGTGACCGTGACCGCCGGAAAGAACGTCTTCGTGCAGGACGGGATCATGCACACCCAGGTCGATGCGACAGAGAAAGTGGTCTGTTTCGGCAAACGCGCGACTATCGTGGGAGGAAGAATACGGGAGGGAGAGATCGTGAACACCAAGACCCTCGGCTCCGTATCGTTCACCGAGACGGTCGTCGAGGTGGGGGTCGACCCGAAATCGAGACAGCGGCTCTTCGAGATCGAAAAGGAGAATGTGGAGATCACGAATTCGCTCGAGAAGCTCACCGCGAATATCAATACCCTGCAGACGCAGAAGAAGGCGAAACGCAATTTCACCGAGGAGAAGGAGGAACTGCTCGCGAAGATGCTCTCGTCGCGGGAGGAGCTCTCAGTCCGTTCGAGCGAGCTCACCGAAGAGATGAACGAGCTGAAATCCTACCTGAAGCTCCTTAAAACCATAGGCAAGGTTTCCGTTTCAAAGGATATTTACCCCGGCGTCAGGATCGTCATCAAGGATATTCACTACGATGTAACGAACGAGTTCAAGTACGTCACCTTCGTGCTCGAGAGCGGGAGGATCCGCATGAAGAAGTACGAGCGGATCGATCTCGAGGAGCTTGTCGGAAAGAGGATACGCTGACATGGCAATACTCCCCATAGACCTGCAGGCCATGCTCGTGCGCATGGACAGCGTCAGCAAGGCCCAGCAGCCGCAGCAGGAGGGGATCGCCATAGCCCAGACGCTCAAGGCCGGGGAGCTCGGAGATCTCGCCCACATACAGTCCACCAGGGTCAACGAGATCAAGCCCCATCCCGACGGCAACAGCAAGATAGAGGACGAGCAGAAGAAGGAAAGGAAGCCCAACCTGAGGCAGAGGGGGAAGGGGAAAGGGAAGTCCTCGGGCAGGGACGCGGCGCAGGATTTCGAGGAGCCCTTCAAGGGAAACCTCATCGATACGAAGCGATGAACCTCATACTCGTTATTGTCATCAACCTCATCGTCATTTTTATCGCATACGCCGTCCTCAGCTCCCGCATACGCAAGAACAGCAGCGCGGAGGCGCTCGAGCGTTACATGCGCGAGGTGGAGGCACTCGTGGTTCAGCTCAACAGTGCGGTCGACGACGTCGTCGGTATTGCCGAGGACAGGATCGGGGAGCTGAAAGAGTTCGTGGATAAGGCCGAAGCCCTGCTTGCCGACCCGAAGGTGCAAAAGCTTATCTCGAAGCGCAAACCCCCGAAGGAGGAGGCCGCCGGGAAGCCCCTGTCCTCGGAAGGGCAGGAGAACCTCGTTGCCAGGACAAAACACCTCTTGAATATGGGGTACACCAAGGAAGAGATCGCCGAAATACTGAAGATAAGCAGGGCGGAGATGGATTTCCTCGAATCCATGAGCAGGCGTTAGCCCCGACTGTCCCCACAGTATAAAAATCTTGACAGGCCTTTCATTTTTATTACATTATGATGGATTCGACGCCCGGGTGGTGGAATTGGTAGACACGCTAGCTTGAGGGGCTAGTGGCCGGAATGGCTGTGCGAGTTCAAATCTCGCCTCGGGCACATTTAACTCCTTATATTTTCCCACTTAATAAATTGCCTTTCTGTGTTTCCGCACTATTTGTAGTAGCAAATGACCTAATGTAAGCAAATATGTAGCAATTGCCACTTGCTTAGGGGTCAAAATGGAGTACGGAGATTATACCCTTTATAAAAGATATTCAAAAAAGAAGGGTAAACCTGCCTATTACGTCCAATTCTATAAAAGTGATGGCAAGAGGCTTGCCGGCAGGAGCTCGGGGCAAACTTCTGAAAGTGCCGCACGAAGATGGGCACGAGAACAGGTAAACAAAGGTATAATCAGTACAGATAAATACCGTACATTTGGAGAATTCACCAGAGATTGGTGGATATGGGATAAATGCCTCTATGTGCGCATGAGAAGAGCGAAGGGAAGCACGATATCTCCTGCATATGCAAACACGATGAGGTCCTACCTGAAAAACCATCTTTGGCCTACATTTGAAAATATAAGACTCGAGAATATCACAACAAAAATGATCGAAGAGTGGCATCTACAGCTATCAGAGGGGGAAAAGCCGTTAAGCTATGCAACAGCAAACCATTGTCTGAAATGTATGAAAGTAATATGCAAGATGGCGAAGAAATGGGGATATATAACACAGAATCCTGCAGAGGATATCGAACAACTGAAGAGCTGCCCAAAAGAGAGGGGCATACTTAAAACTGATGAGATCAAAGAATTATTCCGGAAAGATAACATTGAAGAAGTGTGGAATAATGATTTGTTACACTACACTTTGAACCTGACAGCTGCTTCGACTGGTGCTAGAATGGGCGAGCTGCAGGGATTACAAGTGCAATATGTACATGATGAATATATAGAAATCATACAAAGCTGGGATCGAAGATACGGGCTGAAAGAACCAAAGTGGGGATCTGTTAGAGAAACGCCTATACCGAGTAAAACCGCCGATGCACTGCATACACTGATAAATCTTTCGCCATATAAAGAACCCGAAGATTTTGTATTTTTCGGTGAAGATAGTAACAAGCCCGTAAATAACAAGACAATCCTTAAGCACCTTTACATGGCGTTAGGTCAAATAGGAATTACGAACGATGAAAGAAAGAACAGGAACATATGTTTTCATTCGTGGAGACA
>CAYWUT010000020.1:0-39592 GCA_964460545.1 uncultured Spirochaetota bacterium | reverse complement strand
GCTGCTCCCGCCCCAGTTTGTAAACGATGTTCGCAGGGAGGAGAAAATTATTTTCTGACCCAACTGCTCCCGCATCCTCTTCTATATGGATGAAGCGGATCAGCCGGAAGACATCGTCGTTTAAAATATTTTGCTGTTAAAAGACATCGTTATTAATAATCGTTGTCGTTTAATCCCAGCCTACTGTCCATTAACCCAGAGCGAACGTGCTCGGACGTTTTATCACTATACAGGGAAATATAACCGCGTGGAGGAGAACCGGTGCTCGAGGTGTACATAGACGGAGCTTCAAGGGGTAACCCGGGTACGGCCGCAGCAGGATTTATCGTCATCCATCCGGGCGGAGAGGAACCGTACAGGCATGGGCGAGTCCTGGGAAGACAAACGAATAATTTCGCGGAATATACGGCATTGCTGGATGCGCTCAGGTATCTCAATGATATAAAACGGTTGTCGGCTGAAGACATCATCATCCATTCGGACAGCGAACTGCTCGTACGTCAGCTGAACGGTACGTACAGGGTCAGGAGCTCAAGGCTCAAGCCCCTGTACGAGGAGGCGAAGCGCATGCTGGCAGGGAGAAAAAATATCCGTATCACACATGTCAACCGGGAAAAGAACAGGGAAGCGGACAGAATCGTCAATGTGGTCCTTGACGGCGGCGATGTGAATTGACCCGTACCGAATGCGCGCGGGGATGAGTGAAGATAAAGGCAGCACTTGACTTGAACACTCCGGGCAGGTATCCTTGAATGAGCGGACCTGCAGATCGGTCGCGGGACGTTTCGTCCCGAGGAAAGTCCGGGCTCCTAAAGGGTAGGGCGCTGGGTAATACCCAGGGGGAGTGATCCCACGGAAAGTGCAGCAGAAAGTATACCGCCCCTTTCAGGGGTAAGGGTGAAATGGTGAGGTAAGAGCTCACCGCCTGAAATGGCGACATTTCAGAGGCCGGTAAACCCCGCCAGGAGCAAGGCCGAATAGACAGGCATAAAGTGACCCGCTTCAGCCTCATGGGTAGGCCGCATAAGACAGATGACCGTTTAAACAGAACCCGGCTTACTGCAGGTCCGCTCCTTTTTAATCCTTCCAGCCAGGCGGTTTCCATGGATCAACCCTTGAAATTCCGGTTTACCGAGCATCTGCCCGTCGACACCCTGGACGAATCCGGGAAATATCTTATGGAGTATTACCCTCCATTGAGAGATGCTGACGGTCCCGGCGGCACTGGAGGGGGAACGGCTCCTCCCGTGCTCATAAGCCATGGAGACAGGTACCATGTCGTGACCGGTACACGGACCGTTGACGCGTGCAGAAGGGAGGGCCGCGTACTGCCGTGCGCCCTGGTGATCGACCTCATACGGGAGCCCGTGTTTTACACCGCCCTCATCGAATTGAAGGCTGAAATGGGGGGATTCAACGAGGTTGAAAAGGCCATCTCCCTCAAGATGCTGAGGGACGAGAAATTGGAACCGGGAAAAAAGGACCTCTTGCTGCTGGGTATTCCTTCGAACCCGTCCCTCATAGAGCAATACCTGCGATTTGCCGCTGCTCCTCCATACCTGCTTGACGCGGTCGCCGGGGGGGAACTGCACGTGACCACGGCCTTTGAGATAATGGATTTTTCTCAGGAGGAGCGTGAAAGGATTGCGTCGTTCACTGAAACAGTGCGGCTGGGAACAAAGAAACGAAACGCCATGCTGGTCATGGTCCGGGAGATCGCGAAAAGGGACGGTAAAACCGCTCTCGAGGTGATCGCGGATCGGGCGGTGGAAAATATTCTCCTGTCCGGAATGGACCCACCCCACAAGGGCCGGAAGATATTTGAACGCGTCCATCAGATCCGTTATCCCCATATTGAAGCATACGGGAAACGGTTCAGCGAGCTTCTCGATTCGGTGGGCTTTGACCCCAAGGTCCGGTTTCACATACCTGAAAACTTCGAGAAATGGCAGTTCGGGATAACATTCCCCTTCCGGTCCCTCGAGGAGTACATGGAAATGGTCGCGCATCTTCAGCAGGCGGGTAATGGAGAAGCATTGGGGAAGCTGCTGAAAACGCGTTTCTGAAAGGTTACCGCAGGCTCGCGTTAATATGTTCCAGCATCACGTACAGGTCTTCCCTTATTTCGTCTATGAATCGAATGGAGTTCTTTCTCTTCCCGAGCAGGGTCTGCCACAGAATTTTTTTTGCTCCTGCTATGCTGAAACCCCTCTCATAGACCAGTTCCTTGATCTTTTTAACGATAAAGAGGTCCCGCTCCGAGTAGATTCTGTGGCCGGCCTTGTTTTTAAGCGGCTGCAGAAATGGGAACTCCTTTTCCCAGTACCTGAGTATGTAGGGTTTTACCCCCGTTATACAGGAAACTTTACCGATCGTATACTGGGTCTCATCCACTTTTCTTTTCCTTCCCGATTTTATTTTCCCGTCCCTGCAGCAGTCTTTTGATATTCGATATATGCCTGACTGTAACGACGAAGAAAATGAGAAGCCCGAAGATGAGTGAATACACGCCGTAACTTGAAACGGCATAGAGTATGACGCTCGACAGGGCGAATCCGCCGGCGGCTGAGAGCGATCCGAGAGATATGTACCGTGTAATTTTAACGACAATGCCGAATATACAGAGTGCGATGAGTGCGGCAGGAGGATTTACGGCAAAAGCAACGCCGAGCCCGGATGCCACGCCTTTTCCGCCTTTGAAACGAAGAAAGGGAGTAAAGATATTGCCGAGTATAACCGCAATCCCCATAAGGAGACGGTAGAGCGGGGGATTGGACGTGATGGAGGAGAAGAAGAAGGGAGCGGCAAAGGCCTTTGCCACATCCACTACAAGGACTATCGTACCGAGTACTATGCCTTCGTTTCTGAGCACATTGGTGAAGCCAATATTTCCGCTCCCCGATTCTCTGATATCATGCTTCCTGACGGTTTTTACGAGAATATACCCGGTCGGTATTGAGCCGATCATGAAAGAAAGAAAGATGAGAATTGGGCCGTACATGGCTACCGTACCCGCAATCGGATATCCAGAGGAACACCGGTAAACTCGAATTCCTCTCTCAGCGTGTTGCCGATATATTTTTTAAAGTTCTGGTTCGATTTCTCAGCGGATTTGATAAAGAACTCGAAAACCGGTGGAGCAAAATGCTTCTGATAACCGTATTTTACACGGTTTCCCCTGAGAAAAAGCTGCGTTATCACCTGGTTGAGATCATTCGTTTTTATCTGTCTGTAATAATTATTATACACCTTGATAATATTTTTAAGTAATTTTTTCTTATTATAACCCGTATGAGCTGAAATGGGAACAATCTCCGCGTAGGATATATGGGGAAAATAGTAGAATAAATCACGGGAAAATTCTTCGGAACTGCTGCCCTCCGGCATGAGATCCCATTTATTGGAGACAATTACGAGGCCCCGCTGTTCGGTCGCGATGATGGAGGCGATTTTCTTATCAAGATTGGTAATACCTTTGGGGCTCTCAAGTACGAGCAGGGCGACCGATGAATCCTTTACGGCTTTCCGGGTACGCGTAAGACTGTAGAACTCGATATTGTCCATTTTTCCCTGTCTTCGAATGCCCGCCGTGTCCGTGAGCTTGAAGGTATAGCCTCCGTAGTCGAAGGTGTCGTCAACAGCGTCCCTGGTCGTACCGGGCTCGCAGTGCACGAGTGAACGTTCCGAGTCGGTCAGCATGTTGAGGAGGGATGATTTACCCACGTTGGGTTTGCCGACAATCGCCACCGGAATACACGGAAATCTTTCAGATGGGGCCAGCTTGTTCTCGCGATCTATATATTCGCCTATCCTGTCGAGAAGCATTTCCACGTTCCGTCCATGCATGGCTGAAAGCGCGATTGGTTCTCCAAGGCCCAGCTCAAAGAAATCGTAGATATTATCCTTGTAATTATTTTTGTCCGCTTTGTTTACGACAAGGATGCTCGGTTTTCCGCTCTTGCGTATGACCTCAGCCACATCGTGATCGCCGCGTTCAATCCCGGCTATATCGCAGACAAAGATGATGAGCGAGGCTTCAGCGATGAGTTTCCTGTTCAGCTCCCGCGTGCGCACGATAATGCCTTCACGGCCGGGAGCGTATCCCGCGGAGTCGGCAATCCTGCATCGAAGCTGTCCGATGACAAGGTCTTCGTAATTGATGTCCCTGGTAACGCCCGGTTCTTCGGCGACGATCGCCTTCCTCTTCCGGATGAGCCGGTTGAAAAGCGACGATTTCCCGACATTCGGTTTGCCCACAATGGCCACGGTAGGTATGCGCATTTATCTGAAGTAGTCTTCGAGGTATTTGAATCTACTGATCATCTCGTCACGTACATAACGGCCGACTTCTCTTTTAAGGTTGAAACTCAGTGCCTTTTCCGCTATCTGCCGCGCGCTTTCGAGGGATGAATCGATGATGACGCTCTTGACAATCGGTATTCCCATGGCACTCATACTCAGTTTTCTGTATCCCAAACCTATGAGCAGCAGCGTGTAGAGGGGATCTCCGGCCATCTCGCCGCATATACTCACTTCCATGCCGTTTTTCACGGCGACCGTTTGTATCATTTTCAGAGAGCGGAGAATGGCGGGGTGCATGGGATCGAACTCCCCGGCCACCATGCCGTTGCCCCTGTCGATGGCGAGCGTGTACTGAATCAGGTCGTTCGTACCCACGCTTACAAAGGAGGCCTGTTCCGCGAACCTGTCCAGGAGGAGTACGGAAGAGGGTGTTTCCACCATGATACCGACCGGAATATCGGCGTTGTATTTTTCCTTCCTCTCTTCCAGCTCACGTTTGCATTCTTCCATCAGGAGCAGAATACGCTGCATCTCGTCCAGGTCGTTTACCATGGGAAACATGATCCGGGCCTTTCCCCAGGCCCCGGCCCTCAGTATTGCCTTCATCTGGGTTTTCAGGATGTGAGGGTAGGAGAGGGCATAGCGTATTCCGCGCAGCCCGAGGAAGGGGTTCGTTTCCTTGACGTATTTCATGTAGTCGGGTTTCTTGTCGCCGCCGATATCGATCACCCTGATGGTGACCTCTCGCGGCCTGAGGGTCCGTACTATATTTTTATATATTGAAAACTGCTCATCCTCGTTCGGAGCTTCCAGCCTGTTGAGGAAGATATATTCAGTTCGAAAGAGACCTACGCCGATACTGCCGCTGTTGAGCACGAGGTGGAGTTCCTCTTCCAGGTCCATGTTCGCAAGCAGATTGATTTCAATGCCCTCTTTCAGCACGCACGGTTTCTTCTCGATTTTTTTAAGCTTTTTATCCCTGTGGAGCTGGTCCTCCTGTTTGAAACGGTAGAGCTGAATCGTATCTTCTTCGGGGTTCACGATCAGCGTGCCGATGGTTCCGTCCACGATCATGGTGTCTCCGGTCTGCACTTTTCTCGTGATATCTTCTACTCCCACAACCGCGGGTATCCTCATGTCCCTCGCCATGATCGCCACGTGGGATGTCCGTCCCCCGATTTCCGTTATAAAAGCGGCCACTTTTCTTTTATAGAGTGAGACGACCTCCAGCGGAGAGAGTGTATGGGCCACTACGATCGGGTTTTTCCCGAACTTCGGCATGGAGCCCTCTTCCCTGCCGAGAAGGTTTTTTAATACACGGTTGCCGACCGAGATGACATCCGGGGCCCGCTCACTGAAATAAGCGTCCTCGGATTTTCCCAGCTCATCGGCGACCTCATCAATGACCTCATTAAAGATCCATTCAATATTCAGAAAGCTTTCACTCAGCTTTCCGGCAACCCGTTCCCTGATAAGGGGATCATCGAGCATGAGTATGGTCGTATCGAGGTAGCCTGTTTCCAGCGGGGATTGGTTCTGGATGAGCTCATTTTTCAATTCCTCGAGCTGGTCTTTGGTCTTCTCGAGGGCCGTTTCGAGCTTATCTATCTCCTTCTGTATGGATTCTCCGTTCCGCGCTATTGAATAACGGGGTACGAAGAGGTTCGACTTGAGGAAAACGACTGCGGTTCCCATCGCTATACTTCCGGAACCGGGTATCCCTTTGTAAAATATTTCCATACCAGTTACCTGTAATGGTGACGATACTATGGTTTTTACCGGTATTACATCGTTGAGACATGCCCGTAACAACCGATAGACACGTACCGGTTTGGACCTTTACGATTATGCGTATACCTGTCTATATGTTTAATGAAACGTTGATCCCGGAAGCAGTAAATTCAACAGTCATCACTAATATATATGAAATACCTCCTCTTAACAATCTCCATTTTAACTGCCGTACTGCTGGTCACGGCCGGTATACTCGTATACTCGAGTTACAGGGCATGGCTTGATACGCGACCCGAGGTCATCCGGAGGCTCGATACACTGAAAGCCAATCTGGAGAGGTACGACAGCAGGCAGGTATCGCTTTCACCCGCGCTGAAGCAGAGCGGAAATACGGTCCTGTATGACAAGCGCGGCCTGGTGGTCGATATATTCTCCTACGGCAGGCGGCGTATCGTGGGCATGGCCGCGGTTCCGTCGATACTCGTAAAAACGGTCATTCTCATGGAGGACAGGAAGTTCTACGAACACGGGGGATTCGACATTCGGCGGATAGCCGGAGCGCTGCTCGCGGATATTCGAACCCTCTCCTTTTCCCAGGGAGGCAGTACCATCACGCAGCAGCTCGCGAAGATCCTTTTCACGGACAGCAGGAAGACAATCAGGCGAAAGCTCTATGAGCTCTTCTGCACGCTCGAGATTGAGAAAAGGTTTTCGAAAGACGAGATTCTCGCTCTCTATCTCAACGCGGTCAACATGGGACACAACAACTACGGTATTCAAAACGGCTCCCGTTTCTATTTCAGCAAGGATATCTTCGACTTGAACGAATACGAGACGGCCCTTCTTGTCGGGCTGCTGCCGGGTCCGTCATACTTTTCTCCGCTCCTGCACCCCGCGGCATGCAGGAGAAAACAGACCATAGTACTGAACAGGATGGAGTCGTTCGGCTTGCTGGGATCTCCCCGAGACATTTCAGACGAGCTCGACGAGTTCTGGCGCGATTTTACACGCCTCAAACACCCGCCGTCAACTTCCTACTGGAACACGGAAAAGAACGAAGCGGGCTACTTTACGGAGTATGTACGGGTTTATCTGGAAGAGGTGCTCGGCGAGGATGCGATGAAGAGAGGGGATTTGCACGTCTATTCGACCATCGATCTCGAAATGCAGCGGATTGCGGAACAGGCCCTTTCCGAGGGAATCGAGCTCCTCACCGGAGAGGAAGGCGAATCCGGGAATCCGGAAGGTGCACTGATTGCCGTCGATGCGCACAGCGGTAATATCCTCGCCATGGTGGGGGGAAGCGGCTTTTCCTATGGGAACCAGTTCAACCGGGCGGTGGACGCGTACAGGCAGGCGGGTTCGGCATTCAAGCCCTTCGTTTATGCCGGGGCGATTGAAGATGGGTATTCGGCGGATACGGTGTTCACTGACAGACCGCTTGAAATAGAGACCGATAGCGGCATCTGGCGTCCTTCCAATTACAACAATGTCTACTACGGTCCCGTAACGCTGGAGTTCGCATTGCATAAGAGCCTGAACTCGGTCGCGGTTCAGCTTATGGCTGAAACTGGGCCTGGAAAAACCATCTCAATTACGGGAGAAGCGCTCGATCTCGATGAGAAGGAGCGGGACGGCAGGTTCGAGCCCTATATCTCGAGCGCGCTGGGTGTTTACAGCTTTTCGCCGCTTGAGATGGCTCGCCTCTACTCGATTTTTCCGAACAGGGGAGAGAAGATTTTTCCCTACGCGGTCCGCCGCGTTGAACGGGCGGGAGGAGAGGTCCTGCTCGACAATGAGGGCATGATGAAGAAAAAGAGAGCCCGTTACGATCTGGAGAACAGGCTTCGGGTAATAAGCCCTGAAACGGCGGCCGAGGTCGACCGGATGCTCGCGGGCGTGCTTAAGAGGGGGGGAACGGGGTACAGGGCCGTGGTCTCATCGGGATTGACGATTAACGCCCGGGGTAAAACGGGAACAACGAACGGTTTCACCGATGCATGGTTCATAGGATATAATGATGAGGTGACCGCTTCGGTGTGGGTCGGATTCGACGATCCGGCGTTTTCCCTTGGAGAGGGGCAGTCGGGAGGGGTCGTGGCCGCGCCCATATGGGCGGAGTTCATGAACCGTTCGCAGTGGAGGAATGAGTAGGGAGAATTGACTTTTAAATCGGGGGTCCGGAGTGTATACTGACAGTGGGCGTTCATTCAGAAAAGGGAGGGGAGCGGGACCCGGTGCCGTGCGATCCATTATTCTTACAGTTGTCATACTCGGGTTTTTAAGCTCCTGCGGCAGGTACGGCAGGGAAACCGAAAGCAACGATTCCCCCGCGAATGCGAACAGGATAGTACCCGGCAGGACGTTCCGGGGAACACTGGATAACCCGGAGGATGCCGATTTTTATCTGATTCAGTCGGGAAACGGGAAGCTCGAAGGCTACGAAGGAGACCTCATCTTCGATATCCGGGTCGCGTGCGGGCAGGATACGGCGCTCAAAATTTTTCGCGAGGACCGGCTTATCAAGGCGATAGACGACCGCCACGGGGATGGTGACGGTCAGGAAGAACGTATCGTGAACGTTCAATTCGATTCCGCAGAGGTGGCCCGGGGAGCGGCGTTTTTCTGCATAGCCCCATCGGACCGCTCCACGCATACTGAAGATGCAAGATATACCGTACACGTGGAGATGGAGAAACGCGAAGGGAACGTGGAGGGCGAACCCAACGACAAGAAGGTGCAGGCGGTCGATTTCGGAGAAGAATCCATGTTACATGGGTGGTTCAATCCGTCCGCCAATGTGCTTTCCGAAGAGGGCGGGAGGGAAACCGACTGGTACACGTTCACGGTGGAGGACGGTGGAGGGCCTGAGCTTGTGCATATAAGCCTGAGCGGTGTTCCCGGTATCGATTCGAATCTGGCTGTATTTGATGAGTTCGGGTATACGATAAGAAAAACAGACCCGTACCGCTCCGGCGGACCGGGACGCGGCGAGAAGCTGATGAGCCTGGGTCTGCAGGCAGGCAGGTATTACATTCGCGTGTCGAATGCGGAAGAGGGGCGGCAAAACCCGGAAGTCGGCTACATGCTCAAAATAGCGCGTGAAAAAACCGAAAACGCCGAAATGGAACCGAATGACCGGTATTCACAGGCAAACGCCTGCAAGATCGGGAGCGATATGCGCGGATACTTCAATCCGGTAGGGGACAGCGACTGGTACAGGATAAACGAATATTCGACGGACATACAGGTCCTGTCGATTAAAATAGGTCCTGTCGAGGATCTCGATCCGGTTATTGAATTTCACTTTCCTTCAGCACGTGAATCGCTCATTATAGACGACAGGGGAGTGGACGAAGGGGAGATTTTAAAAAATATCGGTATCAGTGCGGGTGTCTGGTATTTCAGGCTGTACAGCAATTCGGACACGGGCGATACGGAACCGTATACGCTCCTTGTCGAGAGGAAAGAATGGACTGAAGACTGGGAACTCGAGCTGAATAATACAATCAAAAACGCGAATACCCTTGAGTTCGGTGGATTGAAGCGAGGTTATATTTCTCCGGCAGGGGACGAGGATTGCTATGGTTTTTACGTCAAGACGCCGGCCGGAACGCACGAAGATTACGTGAGGATTCCGGTTATTATGGAGGTATCCCCCTGTTTTCTCCTGGATTTTTCGGTTGAGCTCTACAATGAAAACGGAGAATCCCTGATTCGGATCAATGAAAATCCGCAGGATGAGGCCGAGCGGGTGACGATCGATCTCGAACCGGGCCTGTATTATGCCCGTGTAAAATCGGAGAACGGCAGGGAAAACTCCAGGGATACTTACCTGTTCAGAGCGTACCCGGAGAAGGGACCGTAACACCGGAACAGCCGGAGGATTTTAAAGATCATGCGCAGGATAGTACTCATCGTTGCGGCGCTCATCATTCCCCTGATTTTCTTTTCTTTTCTCGCCAGAACCGAGTATTCACGCGAAAAGACAACGCTGTTCGTGGATCAGACATTTCCGGAGGGATGGGGTGTAGCACGTGAGATCGAGCGGGAGCTGAAATCCTACAACACGACAGCGACGGTACGGTCGTTCGAACCTGAAAAACTGAATGCCTTCATCATTTCGGACCCCGGCTCACTCTTCATTACCGATGCCGTTCTCGATTCGGAGCTCTTTCCCCTCGATGAACGGAAGTACAGCTCGGTCGCCGTTGCGGTTTCACGAAGGGACAGTGAAATATGCAATATCAGCGGGGATGTATTTCAAAGCATACCGGAATATGAGGATTCCATCACCCTGAAAAAACTCGAGAAGGGGAAGATCGATCTTGGCACCATCTCGTTTCACCGGCTGAACCTCGAGGTCAAACCGCTGAGCGTTGACGGGATCTATCCTTCAGTCCGCACTATCAGGAGCGGGGAATATCCGTGGGTGCGAAAGGCGCGAATATTCGGACAGCAGGATAATCCGCTCCTGAAGATCGATCTGTTTACCCGTCCCTCGGAAGACCGGATGGAAAACGTCTATACGATCATTGCCGGCGGGGATATCATGCTCTCCAGGGGGACCGCGAAGTATATCGATCTCTATGGAACGGAATATCCCTTCCTCCATATAAGGGAAGAGATCAGCGGCCACGACATTGCGTGCGCGAACCTCGAGTCACCGTTATCGAGCAGGGGAGAGAGGTTTTCGCCGAACAAGGGTATCTATTTCCGCGCGAACCCGAAAGCGGCGGCCGGTTTGCAGTACAGCGGGATAGACGTACTCTCCCTTGCAAACAACCACGCCTTTGACTGGGGCGTAAACGGTATCCTGGATACGATGAGCAATCTTGAATCCAGGGGAATTGTCTATACGGGAGTCGGGAGGACCGAGCGGGACGCCGTTAAACCGGCGGTGGTAAGTATCGGAGGGGCGAATGTGGCATTTTATTCAGCGAACGGAATCTACCCCTTTGAGGTAAGCGGAAAGGCGGGTTCCGTTATGCGGACCAGTACGATCGACAGCCCGTTTTTCAAAAAAAGCATATCTGAGGGAAAGGGTCTGTACGACGTGATTTTTCTTCTCCTTCATACGGGTGAGGAATACCTGCAGTTTCCGGAGAGCCAAAAGATAACGCAAATGCACCGGCTGATAGATATGGGTATTGATGTTGTCCTGGGAAGTCATCCCCACGTAATTCAGGGTATTGAAGTATATAATGAAGGACTGATCGCCTACAGTCTGGGCAATCTTATCTTCGATCAGAACTGGTCTGAAGAAACAAGCCGCGGCATGCTCCTGGAAATGGGATTCTTACAAAACAGTATTCTCTACTATCGGCCGTATCTTGTATACATTGACAGGACACAGGCACGAATCGTCAGCGATGCGGATTCGACAATTATTTTTTCAAAACTCACTACGGAGTACCGTTCGCATGAATACGCTCAAAATTAGTTTTATAATTATGCTCGGGATCATTATCCTGTGCGGCGCGTATCAGCTCCTCTTCTCATACAACCTTCTTCCCTTCATTGTCAGCGGAGAGGACCTGCTGTCCGTTCTGCTCATATTTACCGCTGTGCTTCTGCTCTTCATATATATAAGGGTGGAGAAACTGCAGCGCGTCCTCCTGGATTTCGGGCAGTCCACCACTCTTAATATAGGCGCGGATATGCTGGAAGAATCGGAAGGAATCCTGCTGGATGGAAGCGCGGGTAAAAGCGGATTCTTCACCGCCATTCAGAGGTATATTTCGAGGGCGGCAATGGAAAGGGACGTTTTTGACAGGGTTATCGTTCTTTCCGTGAAGATCACCAATTCCGAGAGGGCTTCAATCATGGTGAACGATTCCAGGAAAGAAGAGCTGCGCATATACAGGACGCTCGGCTGGAAGGTAAACGAACTTCGGCACGCGGGCGAGCTGCACGCAAAACCCGGGGAGGGCATTGCGGGAAGGGTATTTCTGGATCAAAAACAAATCTGCTTCAATAGTGATACCATGCAGGAGGATTTCGAGCCTAAAACAAAATACACATCATCATCATTCGTGTCCCTTCCCCTGCGCTCCGGATCTTCAGTGATTGGGGTGCTCAACCTTACCGAAAAGAAGGACGTCCGGTACACCCGGACCGAGTTGGAGGTACTCGGGTTCATAATCGATACCGCCGCGATGAAGCTGCAGTCTCTGTAGCACGCCCGATGGTACCGGAGCAAATCTTGGCGTTTACTTTGATGGTTGACGGTATTATGTTAACTCGAAATCACGATTCACCTGCCCGGGATTAATGAAACTCAGAAACATTTATATTATCGCCGCCGCCGTTGTCGTTTTAATTACGCCCGCAGTTCTCTTTCTCTATTTCAATTCCCCTCCGGCCGGAACCGAAACCGAAGTATTCAGCGTGGACCATGGCGAGAGCGTTGCTTCAGTGGGCCGTAACCTTCAGACGGCAAATCACATCCGGTCGTCTCTCTTCTTTGTATCAATGGTACGGGTACTCGGAAAAACGCAAATCATAAAATCGGGTGAGTATGAATTTCGTAAGAATTTAAAAACAATGGATATTATTGATATACTGGCAAGGGGAGAGGTGATTACGATCCGGTTTACCGTACCGGAAGGCCTGCACATGCGTCAAATAGCGGACCTTCTCCAGGAAAAGGGTATTTTTAAAGCGGAGTCCTTTCTCGCTGCATGCAGAGACGAATCGATACTGGAGAGATATTCAATTCCCTTTGACAGCGCCGAGGGATTTCTCTTTCCCGACACCTACATCATAGCAAAGGGCCTGAGTGCCGAAAGCGTTGTCGAAATCATGATACAACGGTTCATTAGTAACATGAAAAATTCGGGACTATATGAGTTTTTGGAAGAGGACATTGGGAGGATCGTCATAGTGGCCTCTCTCATCGAGAAAGAGGCGAAGATCGATGATGAAAGACCGATAATTGCCGCTGTTTTCTACAACCGGCTGCAGGCGGACAAGAGACTCGAATCATGCGCGACGGTTCAGTATATACTCGGGGAAACGAAGGAAAGGCTGCTCTACAGCGACCTGAGGATTAAATCGCCCTATAACACCTATCTGAACACCGGCCTGCCTCCCGGTCCGATTTCCAATCCCGGGCTTAAATCTCTAAAGGCGGCGATTTTTCCCGCTGATGTCGATTATCTATTCTTCGTTTCCAAACACGACGGAAGCCATTATTTTTCAACAACATACGCGGAACACCTTGACGCTATTGAGCGGTACAAGCCTGATACCATCGGGCACCTGAGCTGAAGAGCCCACGGTTATGAGCAATCGAATCCCTGAAGACGTTATCAATTCGATACGAGAGAGGGCGGGTATCGTCGATATAATAGGTGAATTCGTTCCTCTCAAAAAATCGGGTACCAGTTATAAGGGGCTCTGTCCGTTTCATGCGGAAAAAACCCCCTCCTTCATCGTGAATCCTCAAAAGGGTATATATCACTGTTTCGGCTGCGGAGCAGGCGGCAATGTATTCGGTTTTATCATGAAGTTCAAGGGCCTGTCATTTCCGGATGCAGTACGGTTCCTTGGAGAAAAGGTCGGAATACGCGTAAGCGAGACCGCTGAAAGAGGGCCGGCCGCGAACCGGAGCAGCGCGCTCTATAAGCTTCTGGACGAATCCGTTCGCCTGTATAAAAAAAACCTCCATGAGGCGGCCGGGACGCGGGCACTCGCATACTTAAAAAAAAGAGGGTTTTCCGATCCCATGATCGAACGGTTTTCCATCGGTTATGCACCGGACGGCTGGGATACGCAGTTGAAATACCTGCGGAACAGGGGGTTCAGCCTTTCACTCCTGGAAGAGGCGGGGATCGTAATAAAGAGGAAAAAGGCAAGCGGGTACTACGACCGGTTCAGAAACAGAATCATGTTTCCGATCCAGGACACAATGGGACGGGTTACAGGTTTCGGCGGCAGAGACCTCGGCGGGGACGGGAATACGCCGAAATATATCAATACGCAGGAAAATGTGCTTTTTCACAAGGGGAGACAGCTCTACGGATTCTTTCAGGCCGAGGAGAGCCTGAGGAAGAGCGATTCAGCCATTATTGTCGAAGGATATATCGATGTAATACGAATGCATGAGGAGGGATTTGAGAATACGATTGCACCGCTCGGCACGGCCCTGACGGCTGAGCAGATTTCTCTTATCTTGAGGTACACGAGGAGAATCTACATACTTTACGATTCTGATGAAGCGGGAATGAATGCGGCGGTAAAAAGCACCTCCATCATGCATGAAAGAGGCATCGATCCCGTCATACTCCGCATGCCCGCGGGTAAAGACCCGGGCGATTTCTTTGATTCATATTCCAGCCGGGATTTCAACGTTATCATGGAAGACGGTATAACCGGCGTCGAGTTTGTTGTAGCAAGGGAAACGAATGTTAAAAAAACATTCACTGCAAATGAAAAAATTAGTATTATAAACAGGCTGTCCGCGTATTACGGCCGTATACAGGATGCCGTCATACGGGAAGAATTCCTGTCGAGGCTGCAAAATAGACTCGATCTTCCCTCCGAGGTCATTAAGAGGGAAATCGACCAGTTCACCAGGCCGGCTCTGTTATCAAAAAGGGAGAAACCCCATCACCAACAAAAGCACGTCGAAACCGAGCTGTACCTTCTCCTGCTCATTCTCACAGACCCCGCACTTTTTCCCCTTGCCGCCTCGAGACTCGATGACAGCTATTTTCACGGTAAGTGGACGCGAATGCTCTGGAAGAAAATTCTGGATGCAGGGAAGTTCGATAACTGGAATGCGTCAACCGTAATGAGCCTCATGGATGAGGAAAAGTTTATTCAGTATCTCAGCGGCCGTCTCATAGAAGATCGTCTTGGAATAAATACCAGAGAGCAGCTCATCGATTATATCGCGGCCCTGAAGGAAATAAGACTGAAGGAACGTATAAACGAGCTCACGGCGGGATTAAAAAAAGCGGAGCTTGAAAACGATGAGAACACCGAAACAGAGCTTATGGTGGAAAAAAACGCGTGCATTGCCGAGCTTAAAAAGCTGGGGCTTCTGAGAATGCACAAGGCCAATTTATGATGAAAAAAACATGAATCAACGCTTCTCTTTCGTTTCATTTTAAAACACCAAGAGGGAGTTCAAAGTGCACGAAATGAGAAACCTGCCTGAAGTCGAGAGACTGCTTCGTATCGCCGTGGACCAGGACAACACCGTTACCTATGATCAGATCAACGATATCCTTCCGGGCAATTTAGTCAGCTCGGACAAGATCGATGAGCTTTTCATACTTCTCTCCAAGGAGAACATCACCGTAATCGATAAGCTTGAGAACGGGAACGATCAGGATTCCTCGAACGATGATTCTGATGAGGATGGAAAGGAAGACGATGTTTCCAGTGAGAAGGTTGATGATGATGTGCTTGAAACAAAGATCATTAATTCGGAAAGCTCGTCTCACATAGACGATCCGATCAGGCTGTATCTGAAGGAGATAGGAAAGGTCAATCTCCTTACAGCCGAAGAGGAAGTCAAGCTGGCGAAACAGATTGAAAAGGGAGAAAAGATCATAGAAAACGTTTTATTTACTTCCACCTTTTTCGTGGGTGAAATAAATAAAACAATAGAAAATATTAATAATCGTAAGATGGATATTCAGCAGCTCCTCGAGTATCAGCGGTTCTACAATGTTTCATCGGAGGACAGGAGAAAACTGAAGAGGAAGTTTTTTACGCTTCAGAGGGTGCTCGAGGAAAACAGCCCGCATAATAAAAAAAAGATCGCCGACGATTCCGGAAGAAAGGAAATCTGCAAAGTCCTCAAGAGGTCGAATATCAGCAGTGAAGAGATCAACCGGATTACGGACAGGATCGATAAAATATTCAACCGTATTTCGGCAAACAAGAAGATACTCGATGGTATCGAGGCGAATACGGGCCGGTCCATACAGGAGATCAAGAATATAAACAGGCATATAGAGAGAGGGAAGGGAATCGAGGGAATCAAGAAGACCTACTACCCCTGCGCCGAAGAAATCAGGGAGCTCTATTGTAGAATCAGGAACGTGGAAAAGGCGATGCGGGAAATCGTGAAATCCACGGGAGAATCCATAGAAAGTTTCGAAAAGCTGCACGAGAAGATCGATACGGGCAGGAAGATCGTGTGTGAGGCTAAAAACCGGCTCATTCAGTCCAACCTTCGCCTCGTTGTCTCGATTGCGAAGAAATACACGAACAGGGGCCTGCATTTCTTCGATCTTGTCCAGGAAGGAAATATCGGTCTGATAAAGGCGGTTGAGAAGTTCGAATACAAGAAGGGATACAAGTTCAGTACCTACGCGACGTGGTGGATACGGCAGGCTATCACCCGTTCCATCTCCGACCAGGCGCGAACCATAAGGATACCGGTGCACATGATCGAACAGATCAACAAGGTGATAAAGGAATCGCGCCAGCTCATGCAGATGTACGGCCGTGAGCCTACTACCGAAGAGATCGCGGACAGGCTGGGATGGAGCATATCCCGTGTAAAGGGCATAAGGAGCGTTGCCCGGGACCCGATTTCGCTGGAAACCCCGATAGGTGATGACGAGGAAACGCTGCTCGGCGATTTTATCGAGGACCGTGACTCGGATAACCCCGCGACAAAAACCTCGTTTACGCTTCTACAGGAGCTGATAAACGAGGTCCTGGACACGCTCCCGGACAAGGAACAGAAGGTCCTGCGTATGCGTTTCGGCCTTGATGACGGGTACTCCCACACCCTCGAAGAGGTGGGATACGTTTTCAATGTAACGCGCGAGAGGATACGGCAGATAGAGGCAAAGGCGTTGAGAAGACTGAAACATCCGACGAGGAGTAAGAAACTTCGAGATTATCTGGAGAATTGAGCCGGGTGAGGGCCCTTCCGTCTTAAATATCAGGCGGAATCACCGATAATATAGGAAAATGAGGCCGGAGGTATCGATTATGTACGTCATATTCGTGAAAGAAAACGGACGACATATGGTGACGGGAATAGCCCAGGATCTCGATGAAGTAAGGGGAATCATACAGGGAGAGAAGTTCAAGGACAAAATCGATACCGGCAAAGCCTACCTCATGAAAGGCGACATCACGCTTATCCGGCCTGAAACTACGCCGGAACTCCTGCAAAAGAAGACCAAACGCAAAGTAAAGAACTCCTACTATTAAAAACTCTTTTTAAATGCCATCCCCCAAAGGTTTTAGGGTATTCAGGACGGAAAGTGAAGCCATGCATCGTCCGCGGGTGTAATTTTACCCGATTAAATTTAATCATTATTTGTTTGCTTTTTGATTATTTATTGCTAATAATAATATAGTCAAACCTTCTCTTGCTTGAGCAACCCAACCCTTGTACTTAATTTTATCTTGACAAAAGATGGAATAAGTATAAAGTAGTATTAAAAGTAAATATGAGATTATTACAATCTTAGTATGGAGATTGAGCGGACCGCTCGACGGGACCGCTGACGGTGAGGAGGCCTGGAAACAAGCATATAACATAATACATCGTTCAGGCACAGAGCGAAATGGCTGAGGGTTGACGAAAACACTTCGTAAAACACCCTGCTTTAAAATGTCATAACCTAACCGCCACTAACAACGAAAGCGTATACCTACAACTATACGCCTGAACGGCATTCTCGCTGTACCTTTTAGCAGGAACAGGTTATGAAAATAGCAGTAACCGGGAAGGGTGGCGTAGGCAAGACCACCGTCACGGCACTGATCGGAAGAGTGCTCAAGGACCTCGGAAAGAGCGTGCTCTTTATCGATGCCGATCCCGATATGAATCTCGCCACTGTAACCGGATTCCCCCCTGACAGAAATATCACGCCGATCACACACCTGAAGGAACTCATCGCGGAGAGAACGGGAGTGATCCCGGGCCAGCCTGCTCCCATCTTTAAAATGAACCCGAAGGTTGATGATATTCCCGATAAATACTGTGTTGAACATGACGGATACAAGCTCATGGTCATGGGCACCATTAAAACAGGGGGCGGAGGGTGCGCCTGCCCGGAAAATGCCTTTCTCAAGAGCCTCCTCGGTTACATGGTCATAGAACGGGATGAATGGGTACTCCTCGATATGGAGGCGGGTATTGAGCATCTGGGCAGGGGAACGGCGATCGGAGTGGATCACATGATCATCGTTGTGGAGCCCAGTAAAACAAGTATAGAAACCGCGTATAGAATTAAAAAACTGACGGACGATATCAACATACGCAGCGTACAGGTGGTATGCAACAAGGTACAGTCGGAGGACGACCGGGCCTTTATCGAAAACGCACTCGACGGGTTCACTCTACTGGGTTATATGACGCAGTCCGACGATATACGCAATATCAGTCTCGGACGGATGTCACCGGGGGAGCTCGACGGGAGGGGACTCGGCGAGATAAAAGCCATTGTGGACGCGATCCTCGGACTGCCTTTAAGGACCTCTTGAGGCGGGTATATCCTCATTCGAGTTCCTGTTCTCGGGATTGAAAGGGTTCCATTAATAGTGAAACTCGACTGCGCCTTTATCCGTACCGGAGAAGGAGGCCGGGAAGGATGGACGGGAAGTCGTGATTATATAGATATGTGCGCAACTTAAGCTTGTTAATTCGTGAAATAATTTACAACACACTTATTTATGGAGGATGATAATGCCAGAGCGATTACAACACGCCGATAAAGCTTCTCAGGCTCTTTTTAAAAAGGCTCTTCAGGAGAATATGGAAACCGCGTGGGACCGTTACGAGGCGATGCAGCCCCAGTGCGGTTTCGGATCACTCGGTCTCTGCTGCAGGAACTGCAGTATGGGCCCGTGCAGGATCGATCCTTTCGGTGACGGACCCCAGGCGGGAGTGTGCGGCGCAAACGCGGATACCATAGCCGCACGAAATCTCATTAGAATGATTGCGGGAGGTGCTGCCGCGCATTCGGATCACGGCCGTGATATCGCTCATACACTGCTCATGGTGGCGCGTGATAAGGATTCCGATTACCAGATAAAGGATGTGGAAAAGCTCAAAGCCGTTGCGGATATTTACGGTATAAAAACGGAGGGGCGTGATACAAGGGAAATTGCTGAAGAGGTCGCACTCGCGGCATTAAACGAGTTCGGCAAGCAGGAGGGCGAAATCGTCATTGCTCAAACGGCTCCTCCCGCACGCGTCAAGCTCTGGAAAAAGCTGGGAGTCATGCCGAGGGCGGTCGACCGGGAGATCGTCGAGGTCATGCACAGGACGCATATCGGCGTGGACACCGATTACAAGAACATCATCAAGCACGGCGTTCGTACGTGCCTGGGAGACGGTTGGGGCGGTTCCATGATCGCGACCGAGCTGTCCGATGTCCTCTTCGGAACGCCGAATCCGATCAAGGCATCGGCAAATCTCGGTGTAATTGACGATGAGTACGTGAATGTTATCGTGCACGGTCACGAACCGACGCTCTCGGACATCATTGCCATGGTTTCAATGAAGGAAAGCATGGTCAAGAAGGCCCAAAAGGCGGGCGCCAAGGGCATCAACCTCGGCGGTATATGCTGTACGGCGAATGAGATCCTGATGCGGCACGGGATTCCGGTTGCGGGGTCCTTCCTTCAGCAGGAGCTGGCGATCATGACCGGGGCGATCGAGCTGATGGTCATTGACGTTCAATGCCTGATGCCCGGCTTGAGCAAAGTTACCGAAAACTTTCATACAAAGCTTATCACCACCTCGCCCAAGGCAAAGATGCCCAACGTGGAGCATATCGAGTTCCATGAGGACGAGGCGGTCAAGATTGCCGAGCAGATACTCGAGCTCGCAATAGACAACTTCAAGAACAGGGACAAATCGAGGGTATTCATACCGAAAGAAACGGAAAAGATAGTGGCGGGATTCACCACTGAATCGGTGTTCCAGTTTCTCGGCGGAAAATACAGGTCGACCTACCGGCCGCTTAACAACGCCGTCATCGAGGGCAGGCTGCGCGGGGCCGCGGGCGTCGTCGGCTGCTCAAATCCCAATGTTTACTACGAAGAAGGCCATATCAAGATGGTCAAGGAGCTTATAAAGAACGACGTCCTCGTCGTGACTACGGGGTGCAACGCCATTTCATGCGCCAAGCACGGACTCCTGCAGCCTGAGGCCGCCTTCAGGCACGCGGGCAAGGGACTCCAGGAAGTATGCAGCGCGGTCGGAATACCGCCGGTTCTGCATCTCGGGTCCTGCGTCGACAACAGTCGTATACTCACGGTGCTCAGGAACGTCGTTGCCGAAGGCGGGCTCGGTAACGATATTCAGGACCTACCCGTAGCCGGAGCTGCGCCGGAGTGGATGTCGGAGAAAGCGGTGTCGATTGGTTTCTACTTCGTGGCGTCCGGTGTATACACCATAATCGGACATCCTCTCCCGGTACTGGGAAGTGAAAATCTCAACCGGTACCTAACCGAGGAGATAGAAGAGGAATTGGGCGGCAAGTGGGCGTGGGAGCTTGATCCTGTCAAGGCCGCTCATATGATGATACAGCACATCGACGGCAAGCGAAAGGCGCTGAAATTGAGGCCCATGCTCTATGAGCAGGCGCTCCAGCCTGCCGTGTAACGACATGAGAAGAACGGGGAACCCAGATGGCAAAGATTATTGAGGTCAATATCGAGAAGTGTATGGGATGTAAATCGTGTGAAATCGCCTGTGCTATCGCACATTCGTCATCCAAGGACCTGAATCTGCTCGTAAAGAGCGGCGAAAGGCCGGGGTACAGGATTAACGTGGAATCGTACTCCAGAATGGCCGTTCCCATCAACTGCAGACACTGCGAGGAAGCGGCATGCGTTCTGGCGTGTCCGACAGGGGCGTTACACAGGGACAAGGCCGGGGAGCCCGTCACGTTTGACGAGGAGCGCTGCATCGGGTGCAGGATGTGCGTTCAGGCATGCCCCTTCGGAGTTATAACGGTTCGTCCTGACGGCAAGGGTGTTTTGAAATGCGACTTGTGTATCGAGCGTCTCGAGGAAGGAAAGCTCCCCGCATGCGTGACTGCATGTCCGACCGGCGCGCTCGTTTTTATCGATGAGGAAGACTCCGTTCGCGACAAGAGAAAGAAAACGGCACTTCGCCTGGTTGAGGCACAGAAATCCGTGGAGGAGTAAGGGGCCCGGTAAGCTATGATAACGGTAACGGTTTGCGTGGGAAGTTCCTGTCACATTAAGGGGGCACGTGACCTTATCATGCGTTTGGACTCGCTTCTTAATGAGAATAAGCTCAAGGACAGGGTGGAGCTGAAAGGATCGTTCTGTATGGAGCGGTGCGGCGAGGGGCTCAACTGGCAGATAGATGAAGAGCCCATGACGAGCTCGAGCGTTGAATCCGCCGTTGACACGTTCAGGGAACGCGTTCTTGAACCGCTCCTGAACGCCGAGTAAAGAGACTCCGTAAAGGAAGAATGGATTCGGCGAATGGATTCGAGAAAGAATTATAGTCCGGAAGCTGCGGCCCATTTGAGTGAGATACTCTATCAGACACCGAACGGTGTACTGCTCGTGGACCGGGACTCGACCATACATTTCGCCAATCCCTCGTTCCAGGAGATGTTTCACTGCGGGGAAGAGGAGCTGCTCGGCAAGGATGCCGCAAAATACGTTCATTCGGACTGTTTCAAGCGGGCGATCGAGGCGGATGGAAGGCTCATGGTAAAGGAGAGCGTCCCTGAGCACGGGGTGCATTTCAGGGTCGGGATCTTTCCCATGGAAGGTGAAGAGCTTTACTGCGGAATATTCATTGACATCTCCGAGGAGGAAGAGGCTAAAAAAAACCTCAGAGAGCTCAGGGCTCAGACACTCGAACGTGCGCAGGAAGTAATTTCGAGGCAGATGAAGACCGCCCAGGAGATTGCGCGGCTGCTCGGTGAAACAACGGCGGAGACCAAGGTTCTGCTTGTCAAACTCATGTCCCTGTTTGAGGAAGAAAGCGGCAAATGAAGCTGTACTTTGAATGGGGTACGACGCAGCTCACCAAGCACGGTGAGGAGCTGTGCGGGGACAGTATAGCGGTTTCAAGGCATGCGGATTCGGTGACCATGGCCCTGTCGGACGGGCTCGGGAGCGGGGTCAAGGCGAATATACTCGCCACCCTGACCACCCGCATTGCCATGCATATGCTGGAGAACGACCTGCCCCTTAATGAGGTCGTGCAGACGCTGACCGAGACCCTTCCGGTCGACCGTGTAAGAAAACTGGCGTACAGCACGTTCGCGATCGCACAGTTTTTCAGGCATGGTACGGCGCGTATCGTCGAATTCGACGCGCCCTCGGTCATCCTGTTGCGGAACCGGAAGGTTCAGAACGTCATTTACGATGACCGGTCGATCAGCGGGAAGATGATTCATGAATCGGTCATCGACCTGCAGGTCGGTGACTGGGCCATATTCGTTTCCGACGGGGTACTGAATGCCGGCATCGGCGGCGTGTATCCCCTCGGGTGGGGCTGGGAAAAAGCAGCGGGTTTTATAGAGAAAAATACCCATCCCGACTTGAACGCCGATGACGTGGCCGAGAAGGTGGCTGAAGCGGTCAGCGAGCTGTATGCGGGCAGGCCGGGTGACGATGTAAGCATCGTGGTCATCAAAGTCCGGCGAAAGATGATCGCGAATATCCTGACCGGACCGCCGGCACTGAAGGAAAATGACGAGAAAACCGTTGAGCGTTTTATAAAGCGATCGGGCAAGCTTGCGGTATGCGGCGGAACCACGGCCAAGATCGTTGCCCGCTACACAGGCAAGCCTTTGGAAGTAGATTTGACCAGTATGACGAGCGATGTTCCGCCGATGGCGGTTATCGAGGGCGTGGATCTCGTTTCGGAGGGTATTCTGACGCTGACCCGTGTCAGTGAGATGCTTCGTTCGGGTACTAATAAAAAGGCCGTTCGATACAAGAACGACGGAGCTTCCAGCCTGATACGCTTATTTTTGAGTGTGGATGGGGTGCATTTCATTGTGGGTCAGGCGATGAATCCGGCGCATCAGAACCCTGAACTGCCCCATGAGCTCGGTATTCGCATGAAAGTGGTTCAGGAGATCGCGGATGAGCTTCTGGAGCGGGGAAAGGAAGTGAGCATAGAGTCGGTCTGAAATCTTTTTTACGAGCAGTCGGTGATTACGGATAGAAAGGATTATGCGTCATGGAAAAAGAAGTAATAACAGCCATAATCGACCGGTACGAGAGGGACTCGGGGATGCTTATCCCCATGATGCAGGATCTTCAGGCGGAATTCGGGTATCTTCCCCCTGAAAAGTTGCGAATGCTGTCGCAGGAGCTCGATGTCCCCCTCTCCCGTCTCTATTCCGTCGCGACATTTTATTCTTCTTTCCGTCTGGCCCCCAGTGGACAGCATGAAGTCACGCTCTGCATGGGTACGGTCTGTTATCTTAAGGGCGCGGACCGCATCTCGAAGAGGATATGCGAGACATTCAAGGTTGAGCCCGGCGGGACAACGGAAGACAGGCTCTTCACACTTCAGGCGGTCAACTGCGTCGGCGCGTGCGCGCTTGCGCCCGTCATGATCGTGGACGGCAAGTATTACGACGGAGTCACGCCCGATTCCGCCGTTAAAGTCATAAGCGGACTCTCATTGGAAGATGATGAGAAGGAAAAGGCGGGACCGTCGTCAAAGTCATCGAAAGGGTCCGGGGCTTCGGGTAAGGAGGTTCAAAAGTGATTGCAGCCGATGAGCGGGTAAAGTCACCCGAAGAGTTGAAGAAGGTGCAGAAGAAGCTGAAAAAACGGGATAAATCCGTCGTATCCGTCAGGGTCTGTATCGGGACGGGATGCGCAGCCAGGGGTTCACACAAAATTTACGAATCCTTCCGGGAAGCGGCTGAAAACGCGGGCGGAGGAGTAAAGGTTGAAGCAAAATGCGTAGGGTGTCACGGTTTCTGCGAACGGGGTCCCATAGTGGTGATAGACCCCGGTAATATACTCTATCAGCGTGTAGAGGAACCCGATGTCGACGAAATCTTCAGAGAAACGGTATTGGGCGGGAAAGTGGTGGAACGTCTGCTCTATGAGGATCCCGACACGGGCGAGAAGGCGAAAACGGAGGAGATGATACCGTTTTACAATGCGCAGCGGCGCATAGTCCTCAAAGAAAACGGGAGAATCGATCCCACGAGCATTGAAGATTACATCGCCGTCGGCGGCTTTACAGCCCTTCTCAAGGCGATGACCATGGATCCCGGGGAAATCATCGATGAAGTGGAGAAATCGGGCCTCAGGGGCAGGGGAGGCGGCGGTTTCCTTACAGCGAGGAAGTGGCGGTCATGCCATGCGGCTTCGGGAAAAGAGAAATACGTAATATGCAACGGTGACGAAGGCGATCCGGGCGCTTTCATGGACAGGTCCATTATGGAAGGAAATCCCTACTCCATACTCGAGGGAATGATTATCGGAGCTTATGCGATAGGGGCTTCCCGGGGATACATATATGTGAGAAACGAATACCCGCTCGCAGTCGAGCATCTGCGCAAAGCCCTGGACCAGCTCAGGATATTCGGGCTTCTCGGAGAGGATATACTGGGAGCCGGTTTTTCCTTTGATATCCGTATCAACCGCGGAGGAGGCGCGTTCGTGTGCGGGGAGTCAACCGCTCTCATAGCTTCGCTGGAGGGGAGGGCGGGCGAACCGCGCGCTAAATACGTTCACACCGTGGAAAGCGGCCTGAAGAAAAAACCCACGAACCTGAATAACGTGGAAACGTGGGCGAACATACCGGCGATTATCAACGGGGGCGGTGAGAAATTCGCGAAGATCGGTACAAAAAACTCAAAGGGGACCAAGGTCTTCAGCCTCGTGGGAAAGGTGGTCAATACGGGGCTCGTGGAAGTGCCGATGGGGATGACGCTCAGAGAGATCGTCTATGATATCGGAGGAGGCGTCAAGGACGGCAAGGCATTCAAGGCCGTTCAAACGGGCGGGCCGTCGGGAGGATGCATTCCTGCTGAGTATCTTGACGCAAAGGTCGATTTCGACGAACTGACAAAGCTCGGTTCCATGATGGGCTCGGGCGGTATGATCGTCATGGACGAAGACAACTGTATGGTGAACGTGGCAAAGTACTTTCTCAACTTTTTAAGACAGGAGTCGTGCGGGAAATGCACGCCCTGCAGGGAAGGTATCCCGCAGATGCTGCACATACTCGATCGTATTACGTCCGGACGAGGCGAGGAGGGCGATATTGAAATGCTCGAGGAGCTCGCTGAGCTCCTGGCGGACGCGTCTCTCTGTGCGCTCGGCAAGACGGCGGCGAATCCCGTAATGTCCACCATACGCTATTTCAGGGAGGAGTATGAGACCCATATAAAGGAGAAAAGGTGCCCCGCTCGTGAATGCAGGGGCATGTTCCTGTATGATATAGACGAAGAGGCGTGCCGCGGCTGCGGTATCTGCGCGAAGAACTGTCCGATCGATGCGATAACGGGGGAAAGAAAAGAGCCCCATGTCATCGACCAGGCAAAGTGTACGAAGTGCGGAACCTGTTTTGAGAAGTGTCCTTTCAACGCTGTGGTCAAGGTATAAGGAGGCCGAACCTTGTTCAAGGTAACGATAGACGGAATAACGGTTCAGGTGGAAAAAGAATCCACCATTCTGCAGGCGGCGGAGAAAGCGGGAATATGGATTCCGACGCTCTGCTATAATCCCGCACTGGAACCGGTCGGGGCATGCCGCTTATGCATGGTGGAGATCGACAGGGGCGGCTGGAAACAGCTCGTGACCGCGTGCAATTATCCCGTTCGAAGGGATTTAACGGTCAGTGTTTCCAGTGAGCGGGCGGTTAAAACGAGACAGGGAGTCATGAAGCTTCTGCTTGCCCGCGCACCGGAAAGTGCCGAGCTTCACGACATGGCAGAGCGGATGGGAGTCCGTTCGACGCCTTATCCCAAGGTAACCGAGAGCCAGCGGAACTGCATACTGTGCGGGCTCTGCACGGAGGTGTGCGAAGAGGTTATCGGGTGCTCCGCCATCGGTTTCGCGGGCAGAGGGGTGGACCGTGTCGTGGCGGCGCCTTTCAGACAGCCGTCCGAGGACTGTATAGCGTGCGGAGCATGCGCGGTCGTATGCCCGGTGGGCACCATACAGATCAGAATACACCCCGATACGGGTGAAGCGGAGATATCGCCCTTTAAATCCCGCGTGAAGCTCCTCGTGTGCGAGGAATGCGGCAAGACCATGGTGACCGAACCCCTGGCGCTGCAAATGCTGAAACGCCTGGATATGGACTGGGAGAAGTTTAAAACACTGTCACGACTCTGCCCGGAGTGCAGAAGGAAGCATGCAGCCCGGGCGATCAGTTTTGTACCGGAAAAGGTCAGATAAAGAAGAATAGTAACTATAAGGCATTATGAGCCCTATGATGACATATTATCATTAGACTAAAGGAGATGTACCATGTCAAAGATCATTGCGACCGCCGCTATTCGTGGAGCTCACAAACTCGTCGAACAGGCAGAGAAATCCCTCGCAAAAGCGATCAAGCAGAAGGGGAAAGACGAACCCGTAAAATATCCCAACACGGCCTACTACCTTCCCATCATGCTGCTCTTTCTCGGTCAGAAGGTGGAAAAGCTTGGTGATTTGGAGGAATCCCTCCAGGAAGCGAGGAAACTGCTCGGCAGGATTCCATCGGATGACAACTGGCTCCCCTATCTCGGCGAGACGCTCGATTCGGGTGTAGCCACACTCCTTGCCGAGGAGTGTATCGAATCGCTCAAGTACGTGGTGGGTCCCAATCCGGTGGAAGGCATATGGCTTGGGTTTACGGATGACGCAATACTCAGGCTGCAGGGTATAAAGCTCGTTGACGGCAGGATGCCGGGTTTCGTGGCAATCGCCGGAAAAACGGAAACAACCGAGGAGGCGGTCGAGCTCGTCAGGAGCCTTCAGGCACGGAATATACTCGTATTCATGGCCGGCCATTCAGACGGGAAGGCGATCGCCGAGCAGCTCGACGAGGCCCGGATAGAGATGAACTGGGACACCTTCCTCGTTCCCTATGGAAAGGAAATAACGGCGGCGATTCACGCCCTCAACTTCGCCTCGCGCTCGGCAATGACCTTTGGAGGCGTCGAACCGGGCGATATGGATGCCGCGCGGCAGATCCTCATGTACAACAAGGACCGTGTGTACGCATTCGTCATGGCGCTCGGAGCGGATTCAGATGCCGGCAAGGACCAGCTCATATCAGATGAGAAATACGCGACTGCGGCCGGGGCGATCAACTACGGGTTCCCGGTCATATCAAATATCGGGATTCCCGAAATATTACCCACGGGTATCTGTACCTACGAGCACGTTATTTCAAACATCAAGATGGATGAAATTGTAAGCAGGGCCATTGAGCTGCGGGGGCTTACCATCAAGGTGGAGGAGATACCCATACCGGTACCGTTCGGAGCGGGATTCGAGGGAGAGCGGGTGCGCAAGGAGGACATGTTCGTTCAGTTCGGCAGCAAGTACACCGACAGTTTCGAGCTGCTCAAGATGAAGCCTCTGGAAGAGGTGGAGGACGGGAAGATCGAGGTGGTAGGGCCGGAGATCGATGAAATGGAGGAAGGCGGCGCCTATCCGCTCGGGATTTATGTGGAAGTCGCGGGACGCGAGTTCCAGGAGGATTTCGAGAGCGTGCTCGAGCGGCGTATACATGAGTTTATCTCATGCGCGAACGGCATCTTCCACATGGGCCAGCGCTCCATCGTCTGGGTCAGGATAAGCAAGGACGCCAAGGCGAAGGGATTCAAGATCAAGCATTTCGGCGAGATACTTGTGGCCAAGATACATGATGAGTTTACAAAAATAGTGGATCGCGTTCAGGTCAAGCTCATTACCGACAAGAAGGAAGCCGCCGCCCTGCAGGAGATAGCAAAGGAAACGTACGCTGCTCGTGATGACAAGATCGGCGGAATGACCGATGAGGATGTGGACGATTTCTACTCCTGCACGCTCTGCCAGTCATATGCTCCCAATCATGTCTGCATCGTGACTCCCCAGCGCCTCGGTCTGTGCGGCGCGTATACCTGGCTCGACTGCAAGGCGTCTTATCAGATAAACGAGCACGGACCGAATGAGCCGGTCAAGAAGGGCGCGACCATCGACGCCGAAAAGGGCCAGTGGGAGAACATAAACGCCTATATCGATGTCAAGTCCAACGGCAACTTGAAGAAGTTCAATGCCTACTCCATCATGGAGGAGCCCATGACCTCATGCGGCTGCTTCGAGTGCATAGCGGCGGTCGTTCCCGAGGCCAATGGAATAATGGTGGTGGACAGGGATTTTGCGGGTATGACGCCCATAGGCATGACCTTCTCGACGCTTGCAGGGCAGATAGGCGGTGGCGTTCAGATGCCGGGATTTACCGGTATCGGAAAGCTCTACCTCTCAAGCCCGAAGTTCATCTCCGCCGAAGGAGGACAGAAACGGATAGTCTGGATGCCGAAGCAGCTCAAGGATGAAATCGAAGAGCGCTTCAAGGCCCAGCTCGAGAAAATGGGCGAATCCGATCTCTTTGACAAAATCGCGACCGAAGAGGACGCGGAAGAACCTGAAAAACTGGTTGAGTTTTTAACGAAAGTAGGGCATCCTGCTCTTGCAATGGAGTCCCTGTTTTAACGGCGGAAAGTTACAACAATACTCAACAATACAAAATAAGTACGCGGATTCAACGCCAAGTATTAAAGGAGTGTTTGTATGGCACTGACAGGTATGCAGATCTACAAGCTCCTGCCGAAAACAAACTGCAAGGAATGCGGATTTCCGACCTGTATGGCTTTCGCGATGCAGGTTGCGGCAAAGCAGAAGGCGATTACGGATTGCCCCCATCTTTCGGATGAGGCAAAGGCGGAAATGTCCGAAGCATCGGCACCGCCGATGAAGCTTGTCAAGATAGGTCCGGAGGGGAAGCAGTTTGTGATCGGACAGGAAACGGTCATGTTCAGGCATGACGAGAAGTTTCACAGGCCTACGGGAATTGCAATAACCGTAGCCGGATCGCTTTCGGATGAGGAGGCGGCCGCGAAGATCGAACAGGTGAATAAGTCCGTGTATACCCGTGTGGGAGAAACGCTCAAGGTAGCGCTCTGTGCAATCGACCTGGAAGGATGCGGAGATCCGGCGGCGCGGGCCGCTCTTGCAGCGGAAAAGAGCGAGGTACCCGTTATTCTCATGGGCTCTGACGCCGACGCCATGAAGAAAGCGGTCGATAAGATGAAGGATTTAAAGCCCCTCATCTACTGCGCGGATGCGTCAAATATCGATGCGTATTCCGATACCGCGGCATCCGCAAAGGCCCCGCTTGCGGTAAAGGGAAAGGACCTGGAAGAGCTTGCCGATTTGACGGCCAAGGCAAAGGAAAAGGGTGTGGAGGACATAATTCTCGGGTTTGAGGGGGATGATCTCGGAGAGCTCGTGAGGAATATGACCGTTGCCCGCCGCGCAGCGTTGAGAAAGAACTTCAAGCCCCTGGGATACCCGTCAATGGTCAGGGTAACAGCGGATAATCCCGAGGATGAAACGGTATTTGCGGGCATGTTTGCAGCCAAATACGGCGGGATTGTCATTATCAAGGGGTCGGAGCCGTGGGAGCTTCTGCCCATAATGACGACCATACAGAATATCTACACAGATCCGCAGGTTCCGAATACGGTAGAGGCAAAGCTTTACGAGATCGGCGAGCCGGATGAGAACTCCCCGGTCATGTTTACCACGAACTTCTCACTGACCTATTTCAGTGTGGAGGCCGAAGTCGAGCGGAGCAAAATTCCTACCTATATTTGTGTTGTCGAGACCGAAGGGCTGGGTGTTCTCAATGCGTACGCGGGAGATAAGATATCCGCGGAATCGGTGGTAAAGACCCTTCAAGCGCAAAAGGTGGCTGATAAAGTCAAACATCGAAAGCTCATCATACCGGGGCTTCTTCCCATATTCAGGGCCGAGATTGAAGATACGTCCGAGTGGAAAGAAGTTATTATAGGACCGGAAAATGCAAGGGAAATCCCCGGATTTCTCGCAAAAATGGCGAAAGAATGAAATAAAAGTAAATACACTTTCATTAACATGTATACTTTTTTAGACAAGCCGTTTAAAAAAATATACAGTTTCACTGTTTAATGAATAAAAGTTATGCAGGGTTTCCATGGCAAGGAGTATTGCGGTTGCAGGAAAGGGCGGAACAGGCAAATCGACCATTGCCGCTTTCATAGTGCTCGAGCTCGTAAGAAGAAAAGAAACCCCGGTGCTTGCCATAGATGCGGATCCCGATGCGAACCTGGGAACGCATCTCGGTATTGACGTCGAACAGTCGATCGGGGACCTGCGTGAAGACATGATGAAGCAGATGCAGGATTTTCCTCCCGGCATGTCAAAGGCCCAGTACATGGAGGCGGGTTTTCACGGTATCATCGAGGAGGCGGACGGTTTCGATCTGATAACCATGGGAAGGGGAGAAGGATCGGGCTGCTACTGCTATCTCAACAGCATGATAAGAAAGTTCTCGGAAGACATCGTGCCTTCCTACCGGTGGGTCGTGATGGACAATGAAGCCGGACTCGAGCATATAAGCAGGAGAACGACATCGAACATAGACGCGCTCGTTATTGTGGTCAATGACAATCCCATATCGCTTAATACGGCACGGAACATAGAGGAAATAACAAAGGACCTGAAAACTACGATCAAAAAGAAGTATGTCATGACCAATATGGTGAAGGAAAAGAGGAGAAACGAGGTAAAAAATAAAATACAGGACCTCGGGCTCGCCCGTTTCTGCGATATACCGTTCGATGAAACCATCGAGGAAGCGGTTTACGCGGGTAAATCACTCCGGGAAGCGGGCTCTGAAGTTATAAGGTCGTGTATAGCTTCGCTTGTAGATGAAGTATCCGCTCTTTGAATGCGGATAACGGGTTAGGCAGTCCCTGCATGGGCTGTATGTGGAATACGATATTCAACAATCGATTCAGGAGGCAAAAATGGCGGTTCCTGATGTCAAAGAGAAGTGGACTGGAAAGATCAATGTGGTGACCCTCGGTGCGACAAAGGAGAACGGGGGGACAAGGGGGAAGACGGTGACCGTCGGAGGCCAGACAACGCTTCCCTTTCTGACTTTCGAGGGGGATATTCCGAACAAGCCCGTTATCGCGGGATTTGTGGCTGATACACCTCCAGACTGGCCTGACGTTATCAAGGAGGCTGTAGGGGGGGAGATCAATTCTCCAGTTGAATGGGCGCAGAAGTGCGTGCAGGAGTGCGGAGTAGACCTCATCAGCCTGAAATTTATCGGGGCCGATCCCAATGTGAATGACGCCTCGCCTGCTGACTGCGCGAAGGTGGTGGAGGATGTTCTCAAAGCGGTTGATGTTCCGCTTATACTCTGGGGATGCGGCGACGACGAAAAGGACAACCACGTACTGCCTGAGTGTTCCCAGGCCGCGCGCGGAGAGAACTGTCTCATCGGATCGGCCAAGGAATCCAACTACATGACCGTGGTCGCTATCTGCAAGGCGGACAAGCACAAGATCATAGGAGAGGCGCCCGTCGACATCAACATAGGCAAACAGGTGAATATACTCCTTCAGGATGCGGGATACGATCTGAACGACGTGGTTATATACCAGACAACCGGGGCGCTCGGCTACGGTTTCGACTATGTTTATACGATTACGGAGCGGGCCAGGATCGCGGGATTAAAGGGCGACAAGCTCATGGCCATGCCGCAGATATGTGATGTGGCAGGAGAAACCTACAGGGTGAAGGAAGCCGTTGCAGACGATGATATTCTCCCGGGCTGGGGCAAGCTCGCAAAACGCGGACCCATGTGGGAGGCGGAGTGTGCCGCAGTCTACATGCAGGCAGGGGTGGATATAATGATCATGGCACATCCGATTGCGATAAAAACAGTTCAGAATTCCATGGAAAAACTATTTTAGTGAAAGGGGGGCTCGGATGATATTCATAGGCGAGCGGGTAAACGCGGGATTCAAGGATATCAAGGAAGCCATACAAAAGAAAGACCAGGAACCGATCAAGAAATGGGCCCGTATACAGGCCGATGCGAACGCGACTTATATAGACGTCAATCTCGGAACCGCCTCGAACAAGGCTGAAGATCTCTGCTGGATGATTGAAACCGTGCAGGAAGAGGTCGATACGCCTATATCGATCGACAATAACAAACCCGATATGCTCAAGGAAGCGGTAAAGGTATGCAAGAAACCCCCGCTCATCAATTCGACGACCGCGGTGGAAGAGAAGATGAATACGCTTTTTCCCATTGCCGCGGAGAACGGGGCCTCGATCATCGGGCTCGTCATGGACGAGAGCGGGAGTCCCAATACGGCGGACCAGCGTGTCGAGATCGCGGCCAGGCTCTTTGAGAAGGCCATGGAGTTCGGCCTGTCTCCCGAGCAGCTTTTCATAGATCCGATCATCATGCCGCTGAAGTTCATGCAGGAACAGGCACTGGAAATCCTCAACGCCACGGCCCAGTTCAAGCTCTTCAGCGATCCGCCTTTTCACATCGTGTGCGGACTTTCCAATATTTCGAGCGGCGCGAAGCACAAGAAACTCATAAACAGGATATTCCTGACCATGCTGGTCACGAACGGGCTCGATGCAGCCATACTCGATGTGACCGACGATGAGATGATCGACGCGGTGCTCACAGCCGAGCTCGTCATGAACAAGCAGATATACGCGGACTCCTATATCGAGGCCTTCAGAAAGGGCTGATATTCCCGGTGCGGGACGGCCGTATATCGAAATCTCTACGTTGAATAAAGGGGGAGCGAAGCTCCCCCTTTATTCATTCGGGAAGAAGGGAACGTCATGAGAGTGGTCATTCTGCGAAGCGTGAAAAAAGAGCCCCCGGAAGAGCGGGACAGCTTTTCGGTTTCGATGAATACGGCTTATGCAGGACGACTGCTCGGCCATCTGAGCGGCAGCCGCGACTACTGCAAAGCGTGCGCGGACAAGTGCATACACTGCCGCGACCGTTACGGTCTCGGCACGGATGCCGTCAGGGCGGTAATCGATTTTCCCGCGGTCCTTCCCGCCATTATTGACGACCCCGATGAATGGCTTCCGGATAAAGTGGAGGACCACGACGTTCTCGTGGCGATCTCGGTGCACGAGGAGATTCTCATATCCTTTTTAGAGCGGTTTAAGCAGAGGGGAGTAATCGTGCCGATCGAGGAGAGCTCGTGGATCTCTCCCTACGGAAAGGGGAGGATCGAGGAGGTGTGCAGAGAGACCGGCAGGGAGGCTGCGTTTCCCAAACCATTCTGCTCGTTCAATCCGGGGCCGGGAATCTTATACGAGTTCAGGAAATCGCTCAAAATAGGAAAGCCCGAGCTGAAATATACGGTGAAAAACGGCGTTATAGAGGACGCCGAGGTTTTGTGCTCTGCGCCGTGCGGCGCAACGTACTACGTGGCAAGGCATTTGAGGGGAAAAAAGATCGACGAGAACCTTGGATATGCGGCCGACGCACTGCTCAGCGCGTACCCGTGCACGGCCGGGCACGGGATTGACAGGGAATTCGGCGATTCCATCATTCACCGGGCCGTGCAGCTCCAGCGGGATATACTGACGGACCTCATGGTACCGGATAAGAGCTGATTTTAAACCACTATACCTTTTTCTGCAGCTCCCTGATCTCGTCCTCGAGCTCCTCGATTTTTATCTCGTGACTGACCGCTGAAGGAGAGGAGTTCACATCGATACAGTTCGCCTTTGACCTGGACTGCACCAGCTCCTCGAGACGTTTTTTCTTTTCCTCCAGTTCTTTCTCGATTTTCTTCATGGCTTCCCCCTTTCCCTTTCCTAATAAATATAAGGCGTTCATTACATCAGAAAAGGCCAAGATGGGGATTACGCTATACGCCCCCTCAATTTGTTTACACTATCTTTATCAAGGCCGTCGAAAACAAGTGATTGCCGATCGTCTCCGATAGTTACTGGGCTCAGTTCCAGCCAATGTAAAAAAAGCCGACGGATACGGGTGTATCGGTATCGGTACCCGGAACGCCGGTACCGTCACCGAGCTGGCCATAGCCGTTATCTCCCCATGCCCATACGGTCCCGTCATTTTTCAAGGCCACGGTGTGCATGGAGCCGGCCGCTGCTTGCGCAACTCCGTTCAGTGTTCCGTCTCCCGCATAACCCGCCACTTGCACCGGGGTGTCACTGTCAGTGTCTGTATTCCCGTCACCGAGCTGTCCATAATTGTTATCTCCCCATGCCCACACCGTGCCGTCATCCATAACTGCGATGCTGTGCTGATAACCGGCCGCGGCAGCGACCGCTCCTTCGAGTGTGCCCGCACCCCCTTCACCCAGCACCTGCACCGGCGTGTCACTGGCATACGCGGGACCAAATCCATGCGTACCGTCACCGAGCTGCCCTTCATTATTGTACCCCCACGTCCACACCGTCCCGTCATCCTTCACCGACACGCTGTGCATGCCGGCGGCAGCCACCGCACTCACACCCGTGAGCGGAACGCCCCCGAACTCCAAGACCACCTGGACCGGGATGCCACTGTTAAACTCCCCACCATAAGTTCCGTTACCGAGCTGCCCCTCGGCGTTATGCCCCCATGTCCATACGGTCCCGTTATCCTTCAACGCGACGACGTGACCGCCGCCGGATGCCACCGCCACCACATCGGTGAGCGGATCACCTCCGAACTCCAAGACCACCTGCACCGGCACGTTACTGTCGGTTCCCGGCGCCCCTGTACCGTCGCCGAGCTGGCCGTAGTTGTTCCGTCCCCATGCCCATACCGTGCCGTCCTCCTTCAAGGCCACGGTGTGCTGCAAACCTGACGTTACCTGTGTCACACCCGTGAGCGGATCGCCTTCAGACTCCATGACCACCTGTACCGGTACACCGCTGTCAGTCCCCTCTCCACTCGTACCGTTCCCGAGCTGCCCGTAGCTGTTGTACCCCCATGTCCACACTGTTTTCTCTTCGCCGTCATCCTTCACCGCCACGGTGTGGAAATCACCGGCAGCCACCGCCGTCACCTCTGTGAGGGGATCACCTCCAAACTCCAAGACCACCTGCACCGGTACGTCGCTGTCGGTTCCCGGCGCCCCTGTCCCGTCACCGAGCTGGCCGTAGCCGTTGTACCCCCATGCCCACACCGTCCCGTCTTCCTTCACCGCGAGGCTGTGTATCTTGCCGGCCGCCACGGCCGCCACTTCCTCGAGTGCGACTTCCCCTTCATATGCTAACGTCCGAACAGGCGTGTCCTTATTAGTCCCTGAAGTCCCGTCACCGAGCTGTCCGGAGTCGTTATATCCCCATGCCCACACCGTCCCGTCACCCTTCAATGCGACGGTGTGACTGGTACCGGTCGTCACGGCCGCCACCCCGTTGAGCGTTCCTTCGCCTGCATACCCCTTTACCGGCACCGGCGTATAGCTGGGGGTGTCCGTATTACCGTCACCGAGCTGCCCGGCATAGTTGTCTCCCCATGCCCATACCGTCCCGTCCTCTTTTAAGACGACGTTGTGTCTATAGCCGGCTGCTACCGCCGCCACCCCTGCGAGCGGATCGCCTCCAAGCTCCATTACCGTCTGCACCGGCGTGGTACTTGAATCCGTAGTCCCGTCACCGAGCTGTCCGAGGCCGTTATTTCCCCATGCCCACACCGTCCCATCATCCTTCAGTGCGACGGTGTGACACCAACCGGCCGTTATCGCCACCACGCCCGTGAGCGGCCCACCTCCGGGCTCCGTTATCACCTGCAACGCCTTATCATGGTCGGTACCGTCGGTGCCGTCGCCGAGCTGCCCGAAGTCGTTTGCTCCCCATGCCCACACCGTCCCGTCCTCTCTTAAGGCGACGGTATGATAATCACCGGCTGCGACCGCGATCACACCCGTGAGCGGTTCGCCGGTATGCTCCGTCACCACCTGCACCGGCGTGTAATGGTCGGTCGGCATGTTCCCGTCACCAAGCTGCCCGTTGTAGTTCCGTCCCCATGTCCACACCGTGCCGTCCTCCATCAAGGCAACGGTGTGTTTCTCGCCGGCCGCCACGGCGATCACGTCCTGGAGCGTGCCCACCCCTCCTTCACCCTTCACCTGCACCGGCGTGTCACTGTAAGCACCCGATCCATGATTCCCGTCACCGAGCTGACCGTAATAGTTATATCCCCATGTCCACGCCGTCCCGTCCTCTTTTAAGGTGACGGTGTGTTTATAGCCGGCTGCGATCGCCACCACACCTGTGAGCGGATCGCCTTCAAGCTCCATTACCGCCTGCACCGGTGTATTACTCGGATCCGTAGTCGCGTCACCGAGCTGCCCGTCGTCGTTATTTCCCCATGACCATACCGTGCCGTCCTCATTCAGGGCCACGGTGTGTAAAACGCCTGCCGCCATCACCGCGCCGGGCGGTACCGTACGCAGTACGGTTGATCCCCGGGAATCAAGACCTCCCTTGACCGCGGTTACTGCAAACCGGTACGCAACAAAATTATTTAATTCCGAGATTTCATATTCAACATCTTCTATGTTCCGTATCATTCCCGTGTAATTGTCCCCGTCCGGGTCCGTCCCGTCGTCCGTGTAGTATATGGTGTAGGACTCGGCATCGCCGTCCGGTTCCCAGATAAGTTTTACCTTTCTATTTCCGGGGAAAAACCGTGCATCGACCGAATGTCCTTCAGGCGTCTCATTCGCCGTAACCCCGTTGGAGTAGTTCGGTGCATAATCGTAGGAAAACGCCGAGTAGAAATAGGTTGTGCCGTTGGCAAGGCCCGTATCGACATATTCCTCGGCATCGCCCTCATACACAAGCTCGCCGTCCCCGGCATTGGCCGGAGGGCCGCTCTCCTTGCGCAGTATGCGGACGCCCTCGAAATCAAGCTCGGGCGGATTCGTCCAGGAAAGTCCTATCTGCCCGTCCCAGGCAGTCGCCGTGAAAGCTCCGACGTCGGACGGCGGGATCGTCTCGTACACCGCTATGGTGTCCTGCAGCTCCGTCACCGCATCACCGTAGCTCAATTTAATTCCTGTCTCCTGATTCTGTACCGTCGCGTTGTTGAACGCGATGTTCTGCTGAATCGTTCCGCCGGAGAGGGTAACGGTCGAGGGATTCACCGTTACCATCGTGTTCGTGAGCACGATGTCTACCGACCCGCTCCAGTCCAGCATATCCCCGGCCCCATCGAGCGCATCGATCGTCACTTCCAGGGGCTCGTTCGACGCGCAGGCGTAGTCGAATCCCGAAGGCCACGCCAGTCTGAATCCGGAGGGCGTGGCTGCCTCTGCCGTGTATACCAGGACCGTCACACCAAGGTCGGCCACAACCCCCTCGGAGCTCAGTGTTATCCCGGTTTCCTGGTTGTCAGAGGACCCGTTATAGAAGGAGATGGAGCGTGCGACTATGCCGCTTGAGAGGTTCACCGCTGCCGGGCTCACTGAAAGCTGCGCGTTCGTAAGCTCTATGTCGACCGACCCGCTCCAACTCGTAAAGAGTGCCCCGTTCTGATCGAGCGCCTTTATAGTGACGGTAACGGGCTCGTTCGAGAGGCAGTTGAAACAGAAATCCTCGGGCCAGGTCAGCTCAAATGATGTGAGAACGCGATTTTGCTCCGCGATGTCAACGCCGCCCGAGCATGAGAGCATGCAGAGCAGCACCACGGCAATTGCTATGATTTGTGTGGAGCGGGTCAATGTTATCGATAGTGTTTTTCTCATGGCGGGTCACCCTCATCGCTCGATAAGGCAATACGATTAACCTTGTGAGCACGAAATCATTATGGATGGATTTGAATAACAACGTCCACACCAGAGCCGGCAGTATAATTCAGGAACTGCACTGAAGTGGCAACCGCCTTTTACTTCATGTGTATGGTCGTATTTTTAACGTGTAAATACAAGTATAACATATATTATATTTTTAAAATTAAAAATACTACGTAAGGAAATACATAAATGGTAAGGTCACCATGTCCGGCACCTATGAATGGTTTGTGTAAAAGCCATAATAATGGTATAACAAAGCGTTTAAAAGGGACCGCCGGAAATAAATGACTGCAGATCGACTCCGGCAGTCGTGGGGAGGGCGGTGATGAATAGCAATCGGCCGGGTTTGGCGGGGCTCATCGCAAAGACAATCGTCGTACATACGGTAAGCTATATGGTGATGGGATTTATAGCCTCCACATTTATGCACTATGAGGAAGTATACGCTCTTCCGTGGATGGCGTGCTGGATACGGCAGTTCGGCGATCCCCTCATAACGGCTGGCCCGTTGTTCCAGCCCGTCCGCGGGCTGATCTTCGCGCTTGCGCTCTATCCTCTGCGGGAAGTCCTGTTCGGGAGGAAAAACGGCTGGCTCGTCATGTGGTGGCTTTTGACGGCACTCGGCATTCTCTCGACTTTCGGACCGGCCACCGGTTCGATCGAGGGTATGATTTACACCGTTATTCCCATAGCAAATCAGCTGCTCGGCTGGCTGGAAATCGTGCCGCAGGCGCTGTTGTTGTCCGTGGGTCTTTGTTACTGGGTGAACCATCCGGAGAAACGATGGCTGGACCGGGTGATGGTCGCCGTCTTCGTCGTCACCGTCATCCTCCCGGTACTCGGCCTTTTAGCATGACGGTTTTATCTTTCAATTGTGCCAGCCTGTGTAAAAAAGTCCTGCCTGCACGGGCGTGGCTTTGCCGGTTCCATATCCATGAGTCCCATCGCCGAGCTGGCCGTAGTAATTATATCCCCATGTCCACACCGTTCCGTTTTCCTTCAAGGCTATGGTATGCCCACCGCCGGCGGAAATCGCAGCCACTCCGGTGAGTGGGTTTCCTCCGATCTCCATTACCACCTGCACCGGCGTGTACCTGTCAACGTTAGTCCCGTCACCGAGCTGTCCGGAGCCGTTATCTCCCCATGTCCACACTGTCCCGTCACCCTTCAAGGCTATAGTATGCCCACCACCGGCTGCAACTGCAGAAACTCCGGCGAGTGGATCCCCGCCGAGCTCCATTACCACCTGCACCGGCGTGTACCTGTTGTTCTCAGATCCATGAGTCCCGTCTCCAAGCTGTCCGTCGTAGTTATTTCCCCAAGCCCATACCGTCCCATCTTCCTTCAAGGCTATGGTATGCCCACCGCCGGCGGAAATCGCAGCCACTCCGGTGAGTGGGTCCCCTCCGAGCTCCATTACCACCTGCACCGGCGTGTACCTGTCAACGTTAGTCCCGTCACCAAGCTGTCCGTCACTGTTATCTCCCCATGCCCACACTGTCCCGTCATCCTTTAAGGCGACGGTATGAGAACCACCGGCTGTAACCCCAACGATATCCGCCAGTCCTCCCGTTACCTGCACCGGCGTGTACTTGTCCTCATGAGTCCCGTCACCGAGCCTTCCGCTGCCGTTATCTCCCCATGTCCATACTGTTTTCACTCCCCCGACATCCTTCACTGCGACGGAGTGATAATCACCTGCTGCAACCGCAACCACATTTCATAGTCCTCCCGCTACCTGCACCGCCGTGTCTTTGTCG
>CAYWUT010000019.1:0-39756 GCA_964460545.1 uncultured Spirochaetota bacterium | reverse complement strand
ATTAAATATTTCCCCTCTATTGAGTAAAAGGGAAAGATGTTGAATATGGTAAAAACAGTCCCCTCAGGCAGGATCACGGTTCTTGAGCCGTACGAACGGTACTCCCGGTACTGCGGATACGTCTTCTACGTTATACGGAAACCTGTGAATCAATGTCAGGTTCCCTCTATCTTCTTGCCGATGGAGAAGGCCTTTGCTGCGAACGCTCCGGTTTTCCAGTAATCGCATGAGTCGGGCGCGAACAGGAGCGGGGCGGCTTTTTCGATATCGGGCATTCCGCCCTCCCCCACTATATCTTCATCCGCCTTTACGTCCTCAATCTTTCCTATGAACTGCGTGTGCAGACCGATCTCAACGGTTTTGATAAGACTGCACTCGAGAACGAGCGGGAACTCGCCCACGTACGGGGCGTCCACAAGCTCGCTCCTGACCGGCGTCAGGCCCGTTGCCTCGAACTTGTTGACCGTCCTGCCCGATACGATACCGAAATAATCAGCCTCCTTCACATATTTCTCGGATGGTACGCTCACGGTAAAGGCCTTGCGTTTCCTGATATTCCCGTACGTATAGGTGGCCTCGCGCAGAGACACCGCTATGCAGGGGGGGTCCGAGCAGCATATGCCGCCCCACGCAACTGCCATTCCGTTGGGCACTCCCTTTTCGTCATAGGTGCCCACAATGAACACCGGTGTGGGATAGACAATGGTCTTTGCACCGATCGACTTCATGATCACACTCCTCTCCGAAGTTTATGTCGTTCAGCATACTACGTATAAAGGGGCCTGTAAAGCGGCCCGACGGGGCCCGGAACGGAGGCCGGATTGAAAACATAATGGAAAATAGCCCCGGTCTTTAGTATATTCATTAATCCCGAGGAAGCGGAGGGCTGGATCCGTTCATGACCCGCCCGTTTACGGCTTCACCCTTAAAACATCGCATCAACGAACTCTTCACGCGTTGATCCTGCCACATAGTCCTCCATGCGGAGCTCCTGAATCCGCATTCCTATTGCTTTCCTTTCATGTTTCACGCCCACGAGCCTTTCCTCGATGTCCGATATGTCCCGAATGCCGAAGAAATCCCCGTATATCTTCACACCGCATATGGTCCCTTCCTGAACGTCGAGCATGACCTCGATATTCCCGCCCCCCGTCCTGGACACTTTTCGGAACGAATAATCCGGCGATTCTCCGTAGTTCCACTCCCAGGTGGCATACTTTTTCTCCCGCAGCCCGCTAATCGCCTCGATGTCCCTCTGACCGAGCTCATACCGCTCGGTGTTTTCATTCGTACGTATGATGTGATCCATAATGCGCTCGATAAAATCGGTTACCGAAATTCCTTTATCCAGGTGCTCGCTGATATTGGTTACACGGCTCCGCACGGATTTAACCGATTTGTCCCTGTACTTCAAGGGATTCACCTTCAGTGCGCTGGCGAGGTCGTTCATGACCGAAGAGAAGAGCAACGTGCCGTGATGCAGAATTCGTCTGCGCCTGATGTACTGGGCGTTTCCGGAAAACTTGCTTCCCCCGATAGTCAGGTCGTTCCGTCCTTCAAACCGGGCATCGACCCCGAGCTCCCTCAGGACCTCGAGAATGGGCTCGGTAAAACGGCGGAAATCAATGGCCATTTTCTCTCCGGACGTGGTAATAAAGGTATAATTGACATTGCCGAGATCGTGAAATACCGCTCCGCCGCCCGACATTCGCCTTATTACCGGTATCCCGTTTTCCCGTACAAAGTCGATGTTGATCTCGGCGTTGGTATTCTGATGTTTTCCAACGATGATGGACTGCCTGTTTCGCCACAGCATGAAAATATCGTCCTCATAGTTGGAGAACAGGTGCTCTTCCGCCGCGAGATTGAATGCCGGGTCCGTTTCCCTGAGATATACGCAAAGCATAAACCAAACTCCCCCTTAAACGGCTCTCCATAGAGGTTAAGATACCCATTTACAAAACGAACGAAAAGAACGGGTCATGCGCCCCAAGCGGCAATAAAATTTATCACTGCTCATAACGGACTAATCTGTTATTGTAATAGAGGTAACAAACCGAAGGAGTCGTCGCATGGAGAGGCAAATCGGCACAGCCGAAAAACTCATAAGGAACCACTTTGTGGGAGTACTCGCCACCTGTTCAAAACGCGGGCCCTACACCACGCTCGTTGCTTTTGCGCCTTTTAAATCTATCGAGACTATTGTCTTCGCTACTCTGCGGAATACGCGAAAATACGACAACATGAAAAAAAATGTGAAAGTATCCCTGCTTGTGGACAGCAGACGTAACGTTCCCGAGGATTTCAAGGATGCATCCGCCCTTACCATCCTCGGTACGGTACGCGAATCAACGGGCAAAGAACGAAAAAAACTCGCGGGCGCGCTTCTCCTTCGCCATCCCCATCTCGAGGAACTCGTCAATGACCCGGATTGCGCGGTCATGGCGCTTGATGTACAGCGATTCGTGCTCGCTTCCCGTTTCCAGGAGGTGGTGGAAATGGAAATAAAGAGATGAAAATACTTATTAAACCTGAAGAACCGCTGGAGAGGATTCGCGGTGAAGCCGGACCCAAGGCTGCGGCACTTGCGAATATGCACCGGCACTCCATAAAAATACCCAAAACCGCGTTTATTCCCCAGTCCCTCTACCACAGGTTTATCTCTTCGACCGGACTGGTCAGCAGGCTCGCGGCGGAACTCGGGCGCAAGCGTTTCGAGGACATGCGCTGGGAGGAGCTCTGGGACGGTTCACTCAGAATACGGAACATGTTTCTTCGTGTAGACTGTCCCCGAGAGATCGAGCATGCGCTTCTCGAGGACATCGAAGAAACATTCGGCAGCATGCCGCTCGCAATCCGGTCCTCCGCCTTGTCGGAGGATGCGGAGGGTGCTTCCTTTGCGGGACTGCACGAATCATTCCTCAACGTGCGCGGGCCGAAGGAGATCATGAACCGTACAGTGCTCGTCTGGGCGTCACTCTGGTCCGACGCAGCCCTGCTCTACAGGCAGGAGCTCGGCCTCGATATCAGCGAGAGCGGTATGGGTATTATCGTTCAGGGGCTCGTCAGCGGGTCGCGATCCGGTGTTGCATTCGGTGTATCGCCGGTGGACCCCTCACAGGCGGTCGTGGAATCCGTGTGGGGCCTGAACAAGGGTCTCGTCGATGGTGACGTCGAGCCGGACCGATGGATTATCGACCGGAATACGAAGGCCGTTCTCAATCACCTGTCCCCGGAACGGATCAAAGCCGTTAGGCCCGATAACAAGTCGGTGAAGACCGTCCCGCTGACACGGGATGAGGCGTCATCGGCACCGCTTACGGATTTGGAGGTCGGAACCGTTTACGAAACCGTTTTAAAACTTGAAAATATCTTCGGCGGTCCACAGGACGTGGAATGGACCTTTGCAAATGAGGACCTTTTCATTCTCCAGTCAAGACCGGTAACGGCCCGTTCCGGAATGGACAAATCGGGAAAGAAAAAAAACCTGAATCTTCGCAGGAGCCTGGATAACCTGTTGAGGCTCGGAGAGAAAATCGACGGGGAGCTCCCGCAGATGACCGACACGGCAAATAATTTTGCAGCTGCCGATCCAGCCTCCCTTTCCCGGCAGCAGCTCATCGAGGAGATCTCCCGCCGTCGGGATGCCGTGAAAAAATGGCGTGAAATATACTGGCGCGATTTCATCCCCTTTGCGCACGGCGTTCGCCTCTTCGGGCAGGTGTACAACGACCGAATCGCTCCGGACGATCCCTTTGAGTTCGTCGGAGCGCTGCAATCACAGGAAATGTTGAGCACGGAACGGAACAGCGAGATGGGGGAGCTCATCGACAGGATACGTGCAGGAAAGACCCGGCCGAACCTGGAGTCTTTAAGGAAAGATGAAGCAATATCGGCCCTGATCGACCGTTTTCTCCGGAAACACGGGGCCGCAATGGGCGTTTCACCGGGGAGCGAGCATGACCGTAACAATTTTCTGCTCCTGTTATCGGAAATGGCGGCGGACGGCTCAGGCGGACCCTCGCCCGTAGCTGGAAAAAAAGAGGACATTGCGAAAAGGTTTATCGACAGCTTCCCCCGGAACGAACGTGAATACGCAGCTGTCCTGCTCGAGCTGGGGCGCAAGAGCTACCGCTACAGGGACGACGACAATATATACCTCGGCCGTATCGAGGCGGAACTCGGGCGGGCGGTCGCGGAGGCTGAGAACAGGCTCAACGGAGGACCCGACGGCTACGAGAGGGATCCCGACCCCGTTTTGAACGCCGAGGAGGTTATTGCGGGACTACGGGGAACCGAGGTGCAGGTGAAAAAAACCGATAAATTCCCGGTATCCTTACCGAAACTGACAGCGGGGAAGCGGCTCGTGTTAAGGCCTCGACAGCTTCGTGGGCAACCCGCCGGACAGGGTATAGCGCAGGGCAGAGTCCGACTCGTTCAAAACAGAGACGACCTCTTCAGATTCAAACGTGGAGAAATCCTCGTGTGCGACGCGGTCGATCCCACCATGACCTTCATCGTTCCGCTTGCCGCAGCGGTGGTGGAAAGGCGCGGCGGCATGCTCATACACGGTGCCATTATCGCGCGTGAATACGGCCTTCCCTGTGTTACGGGGGTTCCCGACGCGGCCAGACTGATCAATACGGGCGATCTCGTAACGGTGGACGGTTATTACGGGCTTGTAACCGTACACACGAACACCTTCGGTGAAGATACGACGAAAACCCGGGGGTGAGAGCGGAACGCGCATAGCAGTTACAGAGGGTCCCGCTCTATACCGGAATTCACATCCGCTCATGTATCGTCATATCGAACAGCGCGCGCAGCAGCTCCTCCTCTTCCGCAGAAAGCTCGATACCCCGCCGGGCCATAACCGCCCGCGCCGTGCTGAGCGCCTTTTCAAGCTTATAGGTTTCCATATTCTCGGCTCCGCCCCATGAGAAGGGCGGTATATACTTCGGCGGAAATCCTCCTCCGAAAATATTCGAAGCGGTGCCGACAACGGTTCCGGTATTGAACATCGTGTTGATACCGGATTTTGCGTGGTCGCCCATGATGAGCCCGACAAACATCTTCCCCGTATCAACCGCCGTGCCGTTCACCCTGACCCGAACGGGACCGTAGTCGTTTTTCAGATCGCTCGTAACCGTTCCGGCTCCGATATTGCACCACGACCCGATATATGAATGACCGAGAAAGCCGTCGTGCTGCTTGTTGCTGTAGGAAAGGACGATCGATTCCTCGACTTCGCCTCCGATCTTGCATACTTCGCCGATACTCGTTCCCCCGCCAATGCGGGTACCGGCCTTTACTTTCGAGCCGCTGCAGATCGAGACGGGCCCCTGGATCGTACTGTTCGGGTGCACGGTGACATGGTCGCCGATGTATACGGGCCCGCTTTTACCGTCTATGACCGAAAAGGGGTAAACGACGCTCCCCTCTCCCATGAACACATTATTCGGTTCAACGACACACGCTTCAGGATGCACTTCTCCGCGCATCGTGCCGCGCAATGCGCCGCCCTCTACCATCTCATTGAAATCCTCCCCGATCCTGGCCGGATTCGAGAGTATGAAGTCCCAGGGATATTCGGCCATAAACGCGTCGCAATCCTTTACCTTCACATTCATTTTCCTCATAAACTCCGGGAAGCCCTCATCAAGGCAGAAAACGGGCGTTATACGTCCGGATTTTTGGGGGCCGAACCGCGCGTAGGCCATGCTGTCCCCGACCATACCTATCTCCTCGTCACCCTCGAGGGGAATATTCGTGTCGAGACAAAACCGCGCATTGATAAAGAGGCACCCCTCCTCACGTACGTCATTGACCGGTAACCCGTGATTATGAGCAACAAGGGAAGCAATATGGTCCCTGCAGAAGAAGCTCATCGCGGCGCCGGGATAACGCCGTATGATCTTTTGAAAGAGAAGGTCTATCCCGAACCTGAGCTCGAAAACCGCGCGAAGATGAACAAGCGGTAAGAAATTTCTGTAACCGTCGTCTTCGAAAATACAGATTCTCCCCATTTACTCTTCTCCTCCCCGCGTTCTTCTGATTTTCCACAGCGCCCCCGCACCCTCGATAATACCGTACAGACGGCGGTATTTTGATTTCCCGTGAACCCGGGGGAAATGGCTCACCTCGACCTCGCAAACCCGCTTATTGTGAAGTACCGAGGGAATATACACGTGGAATCCGCGGAAGTACCGTAAATCCCGTACTATTTCACTCTTGAAACACTTAATCGCGCATCCCCTGTCATGATACCGCTCGCCGAGTATGAGATTGGAAAGCAGGTTGGCGAACCGCGAGAGCGCCCGCCGGTACAGGTTGTCCTCCCGCCGCCGCCTCACACCGAGCGCAACGTCGTTTCCCTCCTCTATACGCTGAAGGAGGGGGAACAGGTCGGCCGGGTCGTTCTGAAGGTCAGCGTCAAGGATTGCAATAACTTCTCCACGCGCAGATCTGATACCCCTGAAAATAGAGTAGCTCTGGCCCATTCTCCCGTCGTTTCGCAGTACCGTGAGCCGGTCACACCCCGATTTTTTAAATTCCTCCGGGGTCCCGTCATCGCTCCCGTCATCTATGAATATAATTTCATGGGAGAGCGATTCGAGTACGGCCTCTATCTTCTCCACGAGCGGAATAATATTCTCGCGTTCATTGAAAGCGGGCACAACGACACTCAGCCGGACCGTATTACGCTCGTTTTCTTCACCATTCAGCACCGTACCGCCCGCTCCCGGAGAAGTCAGCCGTACACCCTCCTGCCGAAACATTTCCTCCCCAAGTATACCACCGTGGCCCGCGAAGGTTAAGCGGTAGATTATGGGTTTGCAAAACATCCCCACATGATTATAGTGAGTGTGACGGTTAAACGGGCCCAAACCCTCGAACGGAGCTGAAAATGAACTGCATGGAACGCGTCAGGAAATGCATAAGATTCGAGCATACGGACACCGTTCCCTATCAGATCAACTACACCTCGGTCCTCGGCTCCGCCCTCATGAACTCGCTCGGTCTCGAGGAAAGAAAATGTGAAGTTCGCGGGAAGAACATTTACCGCTATAACAGTCTCGACGACTATCTCGGCAACCACCTCGCCTTTATACGAAACCGGGCCGTGGACAGTTATGTCGAGGTCAAACCCGGATTCTTCAGGGACGAGTGGGGTGTGGTCTGGGACAGGACAATAGACAGGGATATCGGAACACCCGCAAACTGCGTGCTCGCCGGTGGAGACCTGGAGGATCTTAATCAGCCCGATCCGGACGCCGGTGAGAGGTTCGCCCACTTCGACCCGCTGATCGAGGCAAACGGGCACCGGTACATCATTGCAAAGTTCTCGTACAGCCTGTTCGAGCGAGCGTGGTCCCTCAGGGGTATGGAGAACCTGATGGTGGATTTTATTCAGAACCCGGACTTCGTTCGCGAGCTCTTTGGAGCGATTACGCGGTATAACCTCGCGCTCATGGACAACATGAGCCGCTACCCGATCCACGGCATCTATTTCGGGGACGACTGGGGCTCCCAGCGCGGCATGCTCATGAGCCCGGAGCTATGGCGTACATTTGTGGGACCGTGTATCGAAAGGATGTACGGAGCGGCACACGACCGTGGCTGGGATGTATTCATACATTCATGCGGTGATATAACGGCCGTGCTCGACGACCTCATCGACCTGGGCCTGAACGTTTTCAACCCCTTTCAGCCCGAGGTCATGAACGTGCAGGACGTCATCGGCAAATACGCGGGGAGGCTCGCATTCTACGGAGGTCTGAGCATTCAGCGCACTCTCCCCTTCGGAACAAGAAACGAGGTGAGGGAGGAAACGGAACACCGGCTCGCCCTCGCGCGGAAGCACAGCGGATTCATCGTGTCTCCGTCACACGACATGCCGCCGGACATTCCACTGGAAAACATACTGGAGATGCGGGACGTCCTCAAGGGATAGTCTTCAATGCCTCTCAAGTGCGGTTTAACAGCATCTCTACAACACGTCGCCTGGATTGAGCAGACCGTCAGGATCCACGGACGCCTTGATCCGCTTCATTTCCTCGATCACGGCATCCGGGTAGAGGATGCGCAGATAATCCTTCTTCAGTTTCCCTATCCCGTGCTCCGCAGAAACGGTCCCTCCGAGCGAGACGGCCTTTCTTGAAAACCGCACGTAGAGCTCCTTCGCCAGGCCGAGCTCCTCGAAACTTGAGGGGATCATGTTCACGTGGAGATGGTTGTTCCCGATATGTCCGAATATGACGTGCCTGATCCCCGCTTCCGAAAGGAGTGTGCGATAGCAGGACATCATCTCTCCGAGGTCTCCGTCCGGAACAGCCATATCGGTTCCCACCTTGTGGATCCTCACGTCCTTCTGCTTGTTCCCGGCTATAAGAGCATTGATTGTTTCCGGGAGAGCGTGCCTGAAGCTCTTGAGCCGGGCGAGGTCCCGCCTGGTAAGCGACCCCCAGGAAGTTTCCGGGTCTCCCCCGCATTCATCTATAAGGCCGTGAAATTCCCGCACCACCTCTTCCGGGCCGATCCCGTCGCCGAAATCCGACTCGAAATAGACCGCTCCCCCCGCGTCCGGCACGGGCGGTATCTCGGAAACGGGCCCCTGGTTCTTTCTCGTCTCTTCCAGGAGTTCGAGCGATCTCCTGTCGAAGTACTCGAGGGAAAGGGGCCGTCCCTTCATCTCCCGGGCGGAACAAACGAACGCGAGGGCATCCTCCTCACGATCGAAGAACGCGACCGCCCCGAAAAGAGCGGCCGGCTCCTCAACGAGCCGAATCGTAACAGCCGTTATAATTCCGAGGACTCCCTCACTCCCTATAAAGAGATCGATGAGATCCATATCCCTCCGGGCGAAGAGCCCGGCGGAGTGTTTCGTCTTCGGCATCTCATACCCCGGGGCCGGTATGACGAGCGGGGATCCCTTCTCACGCCGTACGAGGAATTCACCGTTTTCCGCATGGACCTCTCCCCTGCGTATTCTGAGAAGCTCCCCTGTCGAAAGGACGACCTCGACGGCCGTTATATATTCCCTCGTGGGTCCGTAATGAAAAGTCCGCGCACCCGACGCGTTGGTCGCAACCGTTCCGCCGAGCGTGGCCGAGGTTTCCGTCGGGTCCGGGGGATAGAAGTAGTTTTTTTTATCCTTCGAGAATTCCTCGAAAGCCCCTCCATCGAGGCCCAGGTCCTTCGACCTGAGCAGGTTTGCCAGCTCGCTGAGCCTGATCCCGCAGTCCGCGCTCAGCTCCCAGTTGCCGTATTTTTTTTCCAGGCGCCTGACGGCCGTCATCTTTTCGAGGGATACCAGATACCCACCTTCCGGAACCGCCCCCCCGCATATTCCTGTCCGCCCGCCTGAAACGGTCACGGGCTTCCCGCGCTCGCGCGCCTCCATTAAGGTAAAACAGATATTTTCAGCGGTAAGGGGAAAGAAGAGGCGGTCCGTACTGCCTGAGGTGTTCGATTCGTCCCTCAGGTAGTCGGGATAGTCCTTCCGTATCCGCTCCGCACCGTCGACGATCTTCATACCGCCCGGATCGGGCCGCAAAACGTATATACCGCTCGGTCGATTAATCACCCGCGTTCAGCTCCTCTATTATTCCTGGCACCACCTCGTAGAGGTCGCCTACTATACCGTAATCGGCGACCTCGAATATGGGGGCATCGGGGTCTTCGTTCACGGCAAATATGATGTCCGATCCCTTCATGCCGGCGAGGTGCTGTATGGCCCCTGATATGCCGCATGCAACGTACAGCCGGGGACTGACCGTGTGGCCCGTCTGACCGACCTGGTGGGCAGCGCTTATCCATCCGAGGTCAACCACACCGCGGGAAGCGCCCACCACGCCCCCGAGCTTCCGGGCGAGTTTCTCCATGAGATCGAAGCCATCCGGTCTGCCGAGCCCGCGTCCGCCCGCAACGATAACGTCCGACATGGATATATCCACCATTGTATCCTCAAGAACACGCTGTATAACCCGGGATATTCGAACGGCGGGTTTATTCGCCCGGTACTCCACGATCTCGGGACGAACGTGCTTTTCCATTGCTTTCATCTTGAAGACGTGCGGCCTGACCGTGGACATCTGCGGTCTCGAACCGGCACATTCGATCGTGGCCAGTATATTTCCTCCGAAGGCGGGGCGGGTCTGAAGAAGTATCCCCCGCTCTACGTCGATATCGAGCTGTGTACAATCGGCGGTAAGTCCCGTCTTCAGTTTCACTGCCACGAGCGGCATGAGCGTTCTTCCGAAGGAGGTGGCTCCCGCAAGGAGAATCGCGGGTTTCATCTCCCTGACGGCCGAGCATAAAAGCTCCGCGCTCGCTTCAACGCTCGCTTCAACGCCCGTTTCAACGGCTGTTGAAACGGCCTCGTCGCAGGCCGGTATGGTTATTATAGCGGATGCGCCGAAAGAGGCGAGACGCTTTATCTCCTCACGGTCCGGCGATCCGAAGATTACGCACCCGAGCTCCTCACCGAGCGCCCTCGAGAGCCTCCTGCCCTCCGTGAGCAGCTCGAACACCACGGGGTGTATCTCGTCCGACTTTTCGGCAAAAACCCAGATATTCCTGTGCTGCACTTTCAAATCCTCTTCTAAATGATACCCAGCTCCCTGACGGTGCGTACGAATGCGCCGGCCGATTCTTCAACGCTTCCGGAGAAGAGACTGACACTGGACTGGTGCTTCGGGGCGAAAACCTTCTTCACCCTCGTGGGCGACCCTTTGAGTCCGCAGCGGGCGGGATCCGCCCCGATATCGTTTGGGCCGAGACGGGTAACCGGGACAGCGAATCCGTTCAGTATGGTGGTGAACGTGGGAACCCGCAGCCTCTGCTCAGCCTTGACAACGGTCAGGACGGCCGGAAGATCGACCTCGACGGTCTCGCGGCCCCTGTCTATCATACGATCAACAACCACCCGTTCATGGTCCACACTGATAAGGTCCTGTACGAAGGTCACCACCGGATACCCGAGCTGCCCCGCCACCTCGGGCCCGACCTGAGCGGTATCGCCGTCTATTGCCTGTTTGCCGAAGAGAACGAGATCGAAGGGGCCGGTTTTCTCTATTGCGAGGCTCAGGGCATATGAGGTGGCAAGCGTGTCCGCACCGGCGAAACCGCTGCCGGTTAAAAGGTAAGCATCGTCAGCCCCGAGTGTGAGCGCGTCCCTCAGTATGCACTCCGAATCCGGTATGCCCATGGTCAGCACGCTCACCCTGCCGCCGACCGATTCCCTTATCTCGAACGCGAGCTCGAGCGCGGTTTCGTCGAACGGGTTGGTGATGCTCGGAATGCCCTTTCTGATGAGCGTTCCACGCTCAGGATCTATCCTGACCTTCTGGGTGTCGGGAACCTGCTTTATACATACGAGCACATGCAACGGTGAGCTCCTGCAAGAGACGAGACTGAGATATTCAATCTCTCTAATTTCTTAAATAATCGGCTTTTCGGCAAGCTGTTCTTTGCGGATACGAGGAAATGGCCGGCAACAGCGGCTGATAATGCGAAAACCGGGCGGATTGCGGCTCAACCGCTCCGGGTGTACCGTGCCTCGATGTCGAGAAGCTTCTTCATCCTCCGAACGTGGCGCTCCTCTCCCGTATAGCGTGCCTGGAGGAAGGCCCTGACTATTTCCCGGGCAACCTCGATTCCGATGATGCGGCCCCCGAGTACGAGTACATTGACATCGTCATGTTCGACGCTCTGATGAGCGGAGTAGGTATCGTGGCAGATCCCGGCCCTGATACCGGGCATCTTGTTCGCGGCAATCGACGCCCCGATACCGGAACCGCATATCAGTATACCGCGCTCCGCCTCTCTGGATATGACGGCTTTACCCAGTGCCTCCGCATAATCCGGATAATCGGCTGGCTCGGTGGAATCCGTCCCCACATCCATGGTCTCATGGCCGAGCTCCTCCACGAATGATGCAAGAGCCTTCTTGAGCTCGTATCCTGCATGATCTGAGCCGAGTACGATGCGCATTGTTTTCTCCTTGCCGTTATGATGGGCGGTACTTCACGGTACCCGCCCCCTGTTTTCACTCCGCCGGGAAAACCCGCACGGTTTCTACTCCGCCCTGAAGAGTCTTCCACTGTAATGCGCCGTGATGGGATCCCGCGCGTGGTCCATCACCGCGTCGAGACGACTGAATACCTTGTGGAAAGCCTCCACGTACTTCTCCATGAGGTCGGTGGAGTTGGGCGGATGTATACCGATAATGGCGGTATATCTATCGCAATAATCGAGGGAGGCGGGATAGTCCCGGGCACGGTAAACCATAGCCTCCCCCTCCTGCGTAAATTTCCACGGATAACCGCTTCCCGACCATCCCTTCTTCGTCTGAAAGAGGTCCTGGGCGGGCACGGGCATGGTCTGCCACTGACCCACGGGCACACCCTCCATGAAGAGGGCCTTTTCCATCGCCGTCCGGAAATCCGCGGGCCGGACCTCCAACCCGAGCTCTTCGGGAAAGAATTCCACCGTGTACATCCAATAAACGTGCTTTCGTTCCTCGGGGACACGCGGTGCATGTATGCCCTGAATGTCCTTCAGGGCATTGGTGAGATACCCGCAGTTCTTTATTCGAACGGCGTTGTACTCATCGAGCCTCGCGAGCTGGCTCCGGGCGAGCGCAGCCGGGAGCTCGAGGTTCCTGAACTGGTACCCCAGTATGGAGGCGTTGTATCTCCTCAGCTTCGTCTCGTCGTCGATCTCGTCCCCGAACATCCTCAGCATGGAAGCCCTCATCGCGCACTCGTCGTCATCGGTGACGAGGAGCCCCCCCTCCCCTCCCGAGAGGTTCTTGGAGCTGTTGAGGCTGAAGGCCGCAAGACGGCCGAAGTTGCCCACTTTCCTGCCTCTGTACTCGGCTCCGTGCGCCTGGCACGCGTCCTCGATCACCTGGAGTTCGTGGGTTTCAGCGATCGCCAGGATACGGTCCATATCCGCGGGGAGGCCGTGGAGATGCACCGGTATGACCGCCTTCGTACGCGGCGTTATCCGCTCCTCGATTAAATCGGGATCGATTGTACAGGTGCTCCGGTCAATATCGACGAATACGGGAACGGCACCCGCGTGCAGTACGCATGAGGCGGACGCGAGAAAAGTATATGCCGGTACGATCACCTCGTCGCCGGGGCCGATGTTCAGCGCGGCAAGCGCCATATGGAGTGCCGCGGTCCCGCTGTTCGTGGTGAGGCAGTGCTTCCTGCCCACGTATTCCGCCCATTCCTTCTCCAGTCCGGTGACCTCAGGGGCGTCGGGACCGCAGAGAAAACCGTTTTCAAAAACCCTCAGCACTCCATTCCTGTCCCGCTCGTCGAGCACGGGCCACGGTTTTACCTCATCCCGCGCAACGACCGGCGTACCGCCCTCAATAGCGAGCGTCATCGTCTTCCCCATTCGAATCCTCCAGTCTCCGGGTCCTCGTTGTTTTTAGCAGTGCAGTATATTATAGAGCCCGGAACGCATTAAATTCCACAAAAAAAGAGAATACGCCGGATTTGATGAATGGTCATTTTTGTTGCTGCATCTTGCGGTCTCTGTATATTTTAAGAGTAACCAGTCCAAGGATCCGAAAAAATGGCGATTCTCTATCACAGTACAAACAACCCTGACGAGCAGGTGGGATTTCGCGACGCCATATTGAACGGCATGGCTTCCCGGTACGGGCTTTACATGATGGACCGGGACGACCTCCCGCACATTACGCCCGACGATATTGAAAATATGTCGTCCATGACCTACGCCGCGATCGCTCACCGGGTGCTTACGCCTTTTGTGACTCCCTCCATAGCGGAGAGCGATTTCATCGATCTCCTCGAGGATGCATACGACCCAAATCAAATTCCCGTGGAACTGGAGCACGTAACGGGAAAATCGTCCGTCCTGTGGCTCTCACGCGGACCTACCTACTCCTTCAAGGACTTTGCCGCCCGCTTCCTCGGGCGCGTACTGGACTACTTCCTTGGAAAGGATAACATCCGGCGCACCGTCGTAGTCGCCACGAGCGGGGACACGGGAGGGGCCGTCGCCCACGCGCTCCTCGGGCTCGAAAACGTCTCCAATATCGTCTTCTTTCCGGCGGGTTCCATCTCCGAGGAGCAGCGGAGACAGATGACGACGCTCAATCAAAACATACACGCATTTGCCGTAAACGGGGATTTTGACGTATGCCAGGAGATCGCCAAGCACCTGCTCGGGGACAGGTCGTTCGCGAAAGAATGCTACGGCGATCCCGACCGGTTCACATCCGCGAACTCCATCAGCCTCGGACGTCTCCTTCCCCAGGCCGTGTATCCTTTCTTTGCCTATTCGAGGATGGACGCGGGGAAAAAACCCATCACCGTGAGTATCCCTTCCGGCAATTTCGGCGACATGATGGGGACGGTGGTTGCCAAGGCGATGGGCCTTCCCATCGACAAGATCGTGATCGGTGTAAACGAGAACAGGGAGTTCCCCCAATTCATGCGTGCCGGCCGGTACGAGATTAAACCCTCGGTATGGTCGCCCTCGACCGCCATGATCGTCTCGCACCCGAGCAATCTCGCCCGGCTCATCGAGTTCTACGGCGGCCATATGTATGACCGGCGGGATGAAAAGACCAATACCGTTGTGCAGCCCGGCGTTATCGACAGGATGCCCGACATGGAACGGATAAGAAACGACATCTATACGGTCAGTGTGAGCAACAGGGAACACTATGAAACCATTCGGGACGTGTATGAGAAATACGGTGTCATACTGGACCCCCACGGAGCGGTCGGGTGGAAAGCCCTGGAGCATTACAACGGGAAAAAACACGACATCCCGGCGGTGGTGTATGAAACAGCGGACCCGGGAAAGTTCCCCGAGGATATACGCAAGGCAATCGATATCAATCCAAAAACACCACCCGGCATTACCCGCCAGAGCGGCCTCCCCGAAAGGGTCTACGAGCTTGAAACACCCTCCGCGGTCGACGACTCCGGTTCGAAACATATGGACCCCGTTCAGTATAACGAGGTCAAGGAAGTAATCCGTGAAATCTTCACTTGACGAATTCCCGTGGAAACGGCTCCAACCTATAAAAATCCCGCATTCAAGGGAGATCCGGGATGACGAGTGAAAAGACCGATGTTCTCGTGCTCGGAAGCGGTATATCCGGCTGTTCCGCCGCCCTGGCCGCCGCCGAGAGGGGCAAGCGCGTTCTCATGCTCGTAAAAACCCCGGACCCTATGGAAACCAATACGCATTACGCGCAGGGCGGGATCGCCGTCCTCGGCGAGGACGACTCGAAGGAGCTGTTCTACAGGGATATCATCAACGCGGGCGACGGTATCTCGAATCCGGCCGCAGTTCGGCTCGTTGTGCAGGAAGGCCCGGTACTTGTGCGCGACTTCCTGATAGATAAAATCGGCGTTGATTTCACGAAAAAGGACGACGGCGCCCCCGACTTCACCAAGGAAGCGGCACACTCCAGAAAGCGGATACTCCACTACTACGACATGACGGGTTTGGAGATACAGCGGAAGCTCGTCCAGAGGGTTCGGGAAACCGAGAACATCACGCTCTACAACGACTTCACCGCCATCGATCTCATAACGACCCATCACAACGCGATCGACCCTCTTCTGAAATTTAAAAAAAACCTCTGCCTCGGCGCGTACGGGCTCAACAATCAGACGGGTGAGGTATTCACCTTCCTCGCCGATTCCACCATCCTTGCAACAGGCGGTATCGGCAGGCTCTACCAGTACACGACAAACCCCGACTGCGCCACCGGGGACGGTATAGCAATGGGATACCGTGCCGGAGCCGAGGTGACGAATATGGAGTACGTGCAGTTCCACCCCACCATGCTCTATTCCGAAGACGAAACGGGCTTTCTCATTTCTGAATCTGTCAGAGGCGAAGGGGGAAGGCTGTTCAATATCAACAAAGAGCGGTTCATGAACCGTTACTCGCGGAAATGGGGTGACCTCGCCCCCCGGGACGAGGTCGCGCGCGCCATCTACAACGAAATGGCCAGGACCGAAAGCAGGTACGTGTATCTGGATATCGCCGGATACTACGATAAGGAACAAAGGCTGCGCGACCGTTTCCCGGGAATCTACGAGGAATGCGGAAAGCACAAGATCGACATAGAGAAAGAGCCCATTCCGGTGGTTCCCGCGGAACATTACTTCTGCGGCGGGGTTCTTATCAATGAGTGGGGCGAAACCACGCTCGCCGGCCTCTTTGCCGTGGGCGAAACCGCCTGCTCGGGCATTCACGGGGCGAACAGACTCGCATCCGTATCGCTCCTTGAAGGCCTCGTTTACGGCACCAGGGCGGGAATACGGACCGCGCGTTCAAGAACGAAGAAGGAGTACTTCAAGGATATAGGCGACTGGGTTTACCCCGCGGCCGTTTACTCCACGGACGACGATCCGCTTCTCAACCTCCAGGACTGGAACAACCTGCGGACCACGATGTGGAACTACGTCGGCATTATCAGGACGCAGCGCAGGCTCAACCGGGCCGTCTCCGATCTGAGAAACCTCAGGTCCAGAATATCCGACTATTACCGCTACTCCATACTGACACGGTCCAAGGTCGAGCTGAGAAACGGTATTATCGTGGCGAATATCATCGCGCAGTTCGCCAGGAGAAACCCGGGACGTATCGGCTGTCACTACGTAAAGGACGAATAGCGGGCTTATCTGAAAAACCACAATCATACAGGAGAGCGGGAATGGATGGAGAACTCGTACTGACTTTACTATCTGAAAACACGGTGAGAAAACTGGGACTGCGGGGGGAGCACGGTTTCAGTGTATTCCTGAAAAAAAACGGATTCCGCGTACTTTTCGACACGGGCCAGTCCGGCCTTTTCCTGGACAATGCCCGAATTTTAAATGTACCGGTCAGCAAGTCCGATGCGATCTTCCTGAGCCACGGCCATTACGATCACACCGGGGGCCTGCTGCCTGTAATGGAACAGAGCTCCGCTCCGGTTTACGGACACCCGGATATATTCATGGAACGGTTCGCCGATCCGGGACCGGGTATTAAACCGAGAAACATCGGCATGCCTTTCCCGCAAAGTACATTCGAAGACCGGGGAATGATGGAACGATTCACGCTTTCCAAGGAGCCGTGCGAGGTCGAGGGATTCCGCCTCACGGGGTACGTTCCCCGCACCACTTCATTCGAGAGCATGGGCAGGTTTTTCTTCAAGGACCGGTCCCTGAAAACGCCCGATGACATTCCCGATGACCAGAGTCTCTTTATACAAACGGGACCGGGCCTCGTGGTGGTGCTCGGATGCTGCCATTCCGGCCTGATCAACACGCTCGGCCGGATAGGGACATTAACGGGTAACGCGCACATTCACTGGATAATCGGCGGAACGCACCTCGTGGCCGCCGATGACGCGCGGCTCGATGAAACGGCCCGCGCCCTCGACAAGATCGGCTTCGACCGCATTTCCCCTGTTCACTGCACCGGTTTCAGGGCTCAGTCCTACCTGTTCGAGAGGTACGGAGACAGATACGTACCCCTGGTGTGCGGGAATACGGTAAAGATTCCGCTCTGACCGGGTTCCGCCGTTGTTTCATATCTCACGTGCGGCAACAAGGCTCACACCTTTTCAAACCCTTTGTCCCGTTCGCTCCGTATCCAAATAAAAAGGCACTCATAGAGCGTGGTCTATGAGTGCCTTCATTCTTACTGTTTATGTTCCCGCCGCAGCCCCGCATCCCGTATCTCTCATACACCGCGGGGTTTCATAAGGCTATTACTCCACGTGCACGACGATGTAACCGACCCGGCCGCTCATCCCGTCCCGGATGAGCATCATTATCTCGCCTTCACGCGCGGCCGCGGACACCCGTCTGTTGAACTCCTCGGGGTCATTGACCTCGGTGTTTCCGACCCTGAAAATGATGTCCCCTGTTTCGAGCCCGGCATCGGCAGCGGGACCCTTAGACTGAACATGGGTGATGATAACGCCGGTCGCCTTTCTGAGGCCGATCTGTCTCGCAATTTCAGCGGTTACCTTCTCCACCTTCAGTCCCAGGACGTCATTTCCGCCCGCCATGGCCGTCTCCTGGAGCTTCTCCAGGTCACCTATCCTGACGGTGGCTTCCATCTCCTTGCGGTCGCGTATGTACTTTACCGTGACCTGGGTCCCGGGCCTTGTCGCGGCCACGCGGTTCCTGAGCTCCGCCACGTTCTTGATCCTGTAACCGTCGATCTGCAGTATGACATCACCCTGCCTGATCCCCCCGGTATCCGCGGGTCCGCCTTCCACGACATCCGCGATGATTACTCCATCGGTGATGTCGAGCTTGAGGCTCTTGGCCATCTCGGGAGTGATATCCTGTATCTGTACGCCGATGTACCCCCGCGTAACCTTGCCTGATTCGATAAGGGAATCGGATATCGCCTTCGCCATATTCGCGGGAATGGCGAATCCAAGCCCCTCTGAACCCTGTGAGGCTGAAACGATGAGCGCGTTAATGCCGATCACCTTTCCGTTCAGGTTAATGAGCGGCCCTCCGCTGTTGCCGGGGTTTATGGACGCGTCCGTCTGAATAAAATCCTCGTACCCGGTCGGACCGAGCACACCGATGTTCGTCCGGTTCTTGGCGCTGATGATACCGGCGGTGACCGTCCAATCGAGCCCGCGCGGAGCCCCTATGGCGATTACCCACTCTCCTATCCTGCACCGGTCGGAGTCTCCGAATTCCGCGTACTGCATGCCCGGAACCGGTTCTATCCTGACCACGGCGAGATCGGTTCTCGGGTCCGTACCTATGAGCTCGGCCTTATGGTTCGTACCGTCATGAAGCGTGACCATGATTTCATCCGCATTCTGGACCACGTGGTTGTTGGTTATGATATAACCGTCCTTGCTTATCACGACACCGCTTCCCAGGCCGCTGACGGGCACTTCCCGCTCCTGTTCACCGGGAGGGCCGAAGAAATACCTGAAAAACGGATCGTTTCCGAACGGCGAACCGTAGTCCGGGACGCGCTGGGTTACTGTTCCTGTTACATTTATATACACGACGGTCGGAATCAGCGCGTCAGCCACCTCGCTTATCGCGCTTGAGAAGCCGCCGCTGTCCTCGATGACGATTGTTCGTACCGGGGCCGCCTCGTATGCTTCTCCCCTCCTGGGATTGGAACCCGCACCGATGAAGAAAAAAAGCACGGCTGTGATAATAACGGCCGTGAAGAAGTAATATTTTCTTTGTTTCATAGCAACGTTCCTCCTATATTCATACGTTATGAATATAATAATATTTGCGGAGTTTTTCCATATTCGATTGGAAGAACCCGCAAACGCCCGCTCTAAACCCCTTTTTATTTGATAACAACCACCGCTCCCTGTATATTTAGAGTGAATTTCGGGTTTCAATAACATATATATTGGGAGCTTTCACCTATACAAGACACACCAGTGCCGGTTTTACCGTGCCGGGCTCAAACGGCAGCCCAAAACCGGCTTCACGGCACATCTTCCGTAAATCAGAATCGCTGCGGATTTCAACCGTTTTTACCGGGGGAGAACATGGGAATACGCGGTTACATAATACTGAAGTTGAAGGAAACGCTGAAGCCCGACGGGCTCTGGGAGCTGACAAAAAAATATGAAGAGATCGAGGATGTGGAGTTCGCCGCCCGTGTTGTCGGACCGTACGACTTCGTGCTCACCATTGATACGAAACGGTCCTTCGAAAAGGCGCTCGACACGGTGAAGGGGATTCAGCCGGCAAAGGAGGCCGTCGGATTGAAAATAGACAACGAATACGGAAAACACAGGGAAATCAGGGATCTCAAAATCCTGAACGAGCTCTTCGAAGCATGACGGACCCGCCTTTTTTCCATACGGCATGGAAGAACGGCACCCCCCTGAAAAGGAGTCTGTAGTGGACGGCAGGGAAGACGTTTTCGAAATAATCGAAGAGGAGGGCGCGGGAGAAGGGTCCCTTATCGGGATACTGCAGAAAATGCAGGAACGATACGGGTACCTTCCGAAACCGGAGCTCGAAAAGGTTTCGAAACGCCTGAACACCCCCCTCTCCGAAATCATGACGACCGCGACCTTTTACGCTCAATTCCGTCTCACTCCCATCGGGAAATACGTTATCAAGGTTTGCAGCGGTACCGCGTGTCATATCGCAGGTGCTCCCACGATCACGGACGTTCTGAAGGAGGAGCTCGAAGTAGACGAGGATGAAACGAGCCCGGACGGGCTCTTCACCATCGAACGCGTCGCGTGTCTCGGGTGCTGCAGTCTCGCTCCCGTGATCATGATCGGCGACCAGGCGTACGGTTCCCTGACACCGGATAAAATCGTCAAGATTCTCAACGACTATAGAAAGAGGGAATCCTAAATGGCCCGATACAGGATGAACCTCATGGTCTGCACCGGTACAGGCTGCGTATCGAACGGTGCATTCCAGGTGCGGGACGCCCTTTTGACCGCTCTCAGAGAGAAGGGGCTTCAGGACGAGATCGGCGTGGTAACCACGGGGTGCAACGGGTTCTGCGCGAACGGGCCCATCATGGTCGTGCAGCCCGAGGGGATTTTTTACCAGAAGCTTACGGTGAAGGACGTTCCCTTCCTCGTTGAGGAGCACTTTCTCAAGGGCCGGCCCGTTAAAAAACTGATGTACATCCCTCCGCAGGAAAAGGCCCCGGTCCCGAAGATGAAGGAAATCGGCTTCTTCGGCAAACAGCGCCTCATAGCGCTCGCGAACCGCGGTCAGATCGATCCGGAGAACATCGACGAGTATATCGCCCGCGAGGGATACAGGGCCCTCGCCCGGGGACTAACCGGGATGGAGCCCGTGGAAATAATCGAGGAGATAAAGAAGTCCGGCCTCAGGGGACGCGGAGGCGCCGGTTTTCCCACTGGACTCAAATGGGAAATATGCAGCAGGAACCCCGCCCGGCCGAAGTACGTCATCTGCAACGCGGATGAGGGGGACCCCGGCGCCTTCATGGACAGGTCGATCGTGGAATCCAACCCGCACGCCGTTCTTGAGGGAATGCTCATCGGGGCGCGTGCCATCGGCGCTTCACATGGATTTATCTACCTGAGAAACGAATATCCGCTCGCGCTCAAGAGAATCAGCAGGGCCATAGACCAGGCAACCGAGTACGGCCTCCTCGGGGAGGACATCTTCGGATCGGGATTCGACTTCCATGTATCCGTTCATCGCGGCGCGGGCGCCTTCGTATGCGGGGAAGAGACCTCGCTTATCCGTTCCATCGAGGGAAAACCGCCGCATCCCAGGATCAAACCGCCCTTCCCGGCAGCGTCCGGGTACATGGGCAAACCGACCAACATCAACAACGTGGAGACCTGGGCGAACGTTCCCCATATCATCAACAGGGGCTGGGAGTGGTTCAGCTCCATCGGCACCGAATCGAGCAAGGGTACCAAGGTGTTTTCGCTCGTGGGCAAGGTGAACAACACGGGCCTCGTGGAAGTGCCCATGGGGATTACCATCCGCGAGATCATATACGATATCGGTGGCGGTATAAAATCGGGGAAAAAGCTCAAGGCCGTCCAGCTGGGCGGGCCGTCGGGCGGCTGCATTCCCGCGGACATGGTCGACACCGTTATCGATTACGACTCCGTTACAAAGACGGGTGCCATCATGGGATCGGGCGGCATGGTCGTCATGGACGAGGACACCTGCATGGTGGAAGTCGCGCGGTACTTTCTCAACTTCACGCAGAACGAATCGTGCGGCAAGTGCACCTTCTGCAGGATCGGAACAAAGCGAATGCTGGAGATCCTCGAGAGGATCACCAGGGGAGAGGGGAAAGAGGAGGACATACCCGAGCTCGAGCGGCTCGCGGTCAACGTCAAAAACGGGTCGCTCTGCGGGCTCGGACAGACGGCGCCGAATCCCGTGCTCACCACGCTCAAATATTTCAGGGAAGAATACGAAACGCATATCAGGGAAAAACGCTGTCCGGCGAAGCAGTGCCGGGAGCTCATTACCTACCGTATTATAGAGGACAAGTGCACCGGATGCGGGTTATGCCGGCGTAAATGCCCGGTTAACGCTATAAGCGGTGAAAAAAAGAAGGTGCACGAGATCAATCAGGACATGTGCATCAAGTGCGGTATCTGCTACCAGAGCTGCAGGTTCGAAGCCATTAAAATAGCAGACAGGTAAAAATATCCACGCGAGGTGGTTGATGGCCTCTGTCAGCATAGTTCTCAACGGAAAAAAGATCAAGGCCCCGCGGGGAAGCACCATCCTCGAGACCGCGAGGGACCACGGAATACGCATACCCACTCTCTGCCACGATACCAGGCTTGAACCGTACGGTTCCTGCAGGGTGTGCCTCGTCAGGGTCGAGGGAAGAAAGAACCTCGTTCCCTCCTGCTCGACCGAGGTCGCTGACGGTATGGTCATCGATACGGAGAGCGAGGAGGTCCTGGAGGCGAGACACACGAGCCTCGCACTGCTCGTCTCGGACCACGTAGGCGACTGCGTCTCTCCCTGCAGTCTCGAATGCCCGGCAAACATAGACATCCAGGGCTACATCGCCCTGATCAGGTCAGGAAGGTACCGCGAGGCGGTCGCCCTCATAAAGGAAAAAAACCCGATGCCCCTCACGATCGGCCGGGTCTGCCCCCATCCCTGTGAATCCGTGTGCCGAAGAAACCGGGTCGACGAACCCATTGCGATCAATAATCTGAAACGATTTGCGGCCGACCGGGATTATGAAAGCGGCGATCCGTGGATGCCCGAAAAAAAGACCCCCACGGGATTACGTGCCGCGGTCATAGGCTCCGGCCCGGCCGGACTGGCAGCCGCCTATTATCTCGCGGTCATGGGTCACGAAGTCACCATATTCGAAGCGAACCCCGAGGCGGGAGGCATGCTGCGCTACGGCATACCGGAATACCGGCTCCCGAAGAAGGTGCTCGACCGCGAAATAGCGCTCATTCTGAGACTCGGTATCGAAATAAAATACAATGTCTTCTTCGGACGGGACATAACGCTGAACGGACTCCTCGAATCCGGGTACGGTGCCGTTTTTCTCGGAATCGGGGCACAGCTCTCCATGGGTATGCGCGTTAAGGGCGAAAACGAAGAGGGGGTCTTGAGCGGCATCGATTTTCTCCGGGACGTCGCCCTCGGTAAGAAACCGCCGTTCCGCGGAAAACGCGTTCTCGTGGTGGGCGGCGGAAATACGGCAATGGACGCCTCGCGCACCTCGATCAGGCTCGGTGCCGGCGAAGTCGTCGTTCTCTACCGGCGAACGAGGAAGGAGATGCCGGCAAACGACGTGGAGATAGAGGAAGCCGGAGAGGAAAATGTTCAGTTTCGCTTCCTCACGGCGCCCGTTCGCGTCGAGCGCGGGAAAAACGGGCTTTCGGTCGAGTGCATACGAATGGAGCTCGGAGAACCGGACGGGTCGGGCAGAAGAAGGCCCGTTCCCATCGAAAATTCCAACTTCACCCTGGAGGCGGACTATCTCATCACCGCAATAGGCCAGAGGACGGACACCGGTCCGCTCGCCGATCTCGATATTACGACCAAGCGCGATACCGTTCAAGCGGACCCGCAGACGGGCGCAACGGGCAACACCGCCGTATTCTCGGGCGGCGACTGTGTTACGGGCGCATCCACCGCCATAAGCGCGATCGCGGGAGGGAGAAAGGCCGCATACGCCATGGACCGGTATTTACGGGAAGGCACGCTCATTGAACCCGCGGACCCTGAGTTCAACATAACACGAGGTGAGCTCGACCGGATTCCGGACGAATACTTCAGTATATATGAAAAAGCTCCCAGGGTTTCGATGCCCGCACTCGACCCGGAGACCCGGATTTCGGGGTTCGAGGAGATTGAAAAGGGCATCAGGGAGGAGGCCGCTTTTTCAGAGGCTTCGCGCTGTCTCGAGTGCGGCTGTATAGAGGGATTCGGCTGCAAACTGAGAGAGTATGCAACGGAATTCTCGGTGCTGGAAAGCGAATACGCGGGTGATAAAAATGAATATCCCGTTCATGACGACCTTCTGCACCATCCGCCCATTATACGGGACCAGAACAAGTGCGTAAAATGCGGCTTGTGTGTGCGTCTGTGCGACGAAGTATGGGGGCTCAGCGTTTACGGGTATGTGAACAGGGGATTCGAGATGGAGATAGGTCCGACCCTCGACCGGGAGCTGTCTGAAACGGCGTGTGACCTCTGCGGCCAGTGCGCGGACGCCTGTCCCACGGGTGCGCTCTCCCTTTCCGCCTCTGTTCCGAAACCGGGCCCTTTCAAAACGGAGCAGCGGGAGGGTGCCTGCGTACTCTGCAGCCTGGGATGCAGTGTACGGTACAATGTTTATGACAATACGGTCATGAGCGTCAGCTCCTATCCCGGAACAGGTGAAAACGACGGCTGCCTCTGCGTCCGCGGCCGCTTCGGCTATGGCTATCTCCTGCCGGAACGGCGCAGCCCCGATGCCCTGCGATTCTCTGACGGGGCTTCCGCTCACCTGCCCATGGAAGAAGCCGTGAAGGAATCAGCATCCCTGCTGGGGAAAAAAGGCAGTACGGGTATATTCACCTCGACGAATCTCTCGAACGAGGAGTACGAGCTCATCCGCGGACTCTCCGGTAAGCTCGGGGATGCCGATATCTTTCACCTTTCCATCGATTCGGCGGAGCGCGATTCATCTTCTCTCACGGTCGTAAACCGGAGTGAAGAGGTGCGCACGCGTGCCGAAGGCCTGAAAACGCTCTCCCTGGACGATATAATGTCCAGCAGCGCGATCGTTCTCTTCACGATAACCCCGGGAAGAAGCTTCCCGATTCTCGAGATGAAGATACGCTATGCGGCACAGGCGGGGGTCCCGCTCTATATAATAAACGAAACACCGGCCAGGCTCGACGACTACGCCACCCGCGTCTTCAGGGTAAAACCCTCGTTTGCGGAAAAATTCCTCCGGATCACCGCGTTTCTCACGTCAGTCAAAGCCGGAAAGAAAAAACCGGCCGTTGTAAAAACGAACATCCCGGATTACGACGTGCTCTTCCGCGCAGGCACGTCGCCCCACGCACTTGCGGGAATGATCAACGACCTGGGCGGCGAACCTGCGTTTATCTGTGATGAGGACATGATACACCCCGAATCCCTCCCACCGTTTATCGATCTTGCACGGGCCGCGGGAGACGGCTCCAGGCTCCTCCTCATGCGGCGGGGATCGAACCCCTCGGGCGGTACGAGCTCGATGAAAGACGGGGATGTTCCGCTTTCAATAACCGCGAGTTTTTTCGCCAAATATGATAAAATTCTACTCTACAAGCTCGAGGGGATACCCGCACCGGAACCCGATACCGTTCATATCGGATTCAACCCCCTCGATCACTACGGGCGGAACGGGATATTCATCCCTTCCTCCTCCCTCCTCGAAACGGGAGGAACCTTGACGAGGTACGACGGGAAAAAAATATCGTTGCATAAAATAGTACAAAACGATCATAATAGGGACAACATACATACCCTGAGCACCCTCATCGGATACCTCTGACATGTATGAAAAATCGATACTCCTTCTGCAGGATGCGCGCTTCCGGCAGTACGTCAGGGTTCACTTGAACAACCGGAAGCTCGGCGTGGAGGAGTCTCCCCTTCTCTTTGACACGGAGTATATACGGCGTGACATCCTGTCACGGGGGAATACTTCGAGTATACGTGCGGCCCTTGTCAATTTCATCAGGGACAGCGGTTTTCCCCGCCTTCTCATGCTCGATTACACGGTCGATTTCGGGCTCAGTCCACAGGAAGATCCCGACCACCGCAAGCTCCTGCGAACCATAGCCATCGCCTACATCATTCTTGCAAACGCAAAGGGGTTCGACAGCGCGATCGCCAATCTTATTTTTGTTATCAACCGGAAGCAGGAGAACGAGGTTAAATCTTTTATTCGAGATCCCTCCCTGCTCTTAAAACAGTTCACGACACACGACGACCGCATCAACACACTGATCAACGGTTTCATCAAGGACAGGGAAAGGCTTAAGACCTACTTCTATTTCACTTATATATACAATCCGTCCGAAACCAGTTACGCGGACGAGATGAAAAAACTTGAGAACTGTATCGACCTCATTGAATCGAGAATCGCTGAGCATACGAAAGAAATCAAACAATCACGGAGTAGTCAGCCCACGACCGAGATGATCAACTCCGAGCTGAACCCGGCCGACGTTTTCTGCAGGGCGACCGGGGACAAGATTCTGGTCAACGGCAGTGTACGCGCAATAACGGAAGAGGAGGAGTACGATTTCCAGGAGAAGTATATCGTTCTGCAGGGTGCGCTTACTTCGAGGACCATTAACACGGTGAAAGACCGCATTACGGCAACCTTCAATGCAATGTCAAAACTGAACCCGTTCAAAAAAGACGACAGAATATTCATATGCATACCCGACTCATCGCTCATCGACGGAGCTTTCGCTTCCTCAATCGGGACCTTTCTCTCGAACACCCTCTCGAGCTACAGCGGCATCTCCCTGGACCTCGGGCCTGAGAACAGCAAGAAGCTTAAAAACTCCACGGCCTATATCGCGGTCAAGGATTTCGTGCTCAAGAACATCTGAGCACTATGAAGGTGACAGTTCCTTTTGTGACAGTTCCTTTCGTGACAGTTCCTTTCGTGACAGTTCCTTTAGGAACTGTCACCCTGATACCAATTGGAACAAGTATAAAAAAACAATTTATTCTCCCGTCCCACAAGGAATTGGCTTGACAAAAGAAACCGCGTACTATAGGCTAACGATAAATTTTTCGATCCGGTATCCCCGGACCGCACTGTCTTGCTTCCTCGATCAAGCATCTCCCGCGGTTCGCAGAATGGGAAAACCGGAAACCTCCCAAAAACCATGAGGGAAAGATGAAGAAACTGGATACCATTATCAGGAATCACGAGAAGAAGAAGGGTTCCCTCATCGGGCTGCTCCAGGATATTACTGAATCATTTGGATACCTCCCGGTAAAGGTGCTCGAGGAGGTATCGGAAAAACTCCGCGTACCCCTGAGTCATCTTTACAGCCTAGCGACCTTCTATGCTTCCTTCAGGCTCGAACCCATGGGGAAGCATTACTGCTCCATATGCGTTGGTACTGCCTGCCACGTACGCGGCGCAACGCGCGTGGTGGAGGCGGTTGAGCGGGAGCTCGGTATCAAATCCGGGGAGACGACGCCGGACGGCAACTTCACTATGGAAACGGTGAACTGCTTAGGAGCGTGCGCGCTCGGTCCTCTCGTTGTGATAGACGGTGATTACCATGGGAACATGGACGGAAGGAAAATTATAAAGCTACTTAAAAAATACGAGGACTGACTGACGGTTTGTGTAATTCTCTGCAATTTGAAGACCTGCTTCGAATCCTCGAGGCCGAAGTAATTTCAGGCGACGGCTGGCTGCCGGACCGCATCAGCACGGTATACGGCTCCGACCTGATGAGCGATATACTCTCCCACTCCAAGCCGAATTCGCTCCTGCTCACCGGACTGCTGAACCCTCAAACGATACGCACCGCCGAAATGGTTGAAATCGTGGCTATCTGCTTTATACATGACAAGTCTCCACACAGGGAGACGATCAAGCTGGCAAAAATGAACGAGCTTCCGCTTATTAAAACGCGGTTCTCGATGTTCGAAGCCTGCGGAAAACTTTTTGCCGCCGGACTGACTGACTGCGGCGACCTGACATGAAACGCCTGATATATACACATAAGGTGCAGGAGCTCGTCTACGAGCTGAAGATTCGTGATGCCGCCGTAACCGACGTACTGACCGTACCGCCTGAAACGAAGATGAGCGAAGTCCGGCAGATTCTGAGAACCAGGAAAATAACGGCGGCTCCCGTTCTCCGGGAAGGTTTACTGCTCGGCATCGTAAGCGTCGAGGATTATATAAACTGGCTCACCTTGGAAGGAGAAGACTGTCCCGTTTCCGCTTGTATGTCAAAGGATCTCATCGTATTGCACGACGACGAACCCATGATTCACGCGATGAAGTACTTTGAAAAGTACCGGTACTACGAGTTTCCCGTCATCGAGCGGGAATCGGGAAAACTCTTCGGTATTATCACGAAGTTCGACGTTATCGTGGCCCTGCTCAAGGCGCTCGGTATCGATTACGACAGGAAGGAAATAAGCTATAAACCCACGCATTTCTTCAACGATGTCAGTGCCGACCGGACGAAACTGGTCTTCACTTATAAGGTATCGGGTAACGATATCAAGGCCGGCGGGGAGGCCTCGAGCAGGCTGAAGAAGAATCTAGGATCTCTCGGCATACATCCGGTGATTATACGACGGGTCGCTATCGCGAGCTACGAGGCCGAGATGAACCTCATCATCTATGCAGGCGGAGGTACCATCAAGGCTACCCTTGACGGGAAAAATATACTTTTAGAGGTCACGGACAACGGGCCCGGTATCCCGGATATCGAACAGGCGCTCAAACCGGGATATTCAACCGCTTCCAACTGGGTACGGGAGCTCGGTTTCGGCGCAGGCATGGGTCTGCCGAATATTCAGAATTGTGCGGAACGGCTGGATATTCAATCTTCCATCGGAAAGGGAACCTCTATTCGGATTACCATCCCGCTGGAGGAGCTTAAGGAGGTACGAAAACCATGAAATTGAACGTACTAGTCGATGCGCTGAACCTTGAGACCGTGTCCGGAGAATCCCGGCTGAACGAGGAAGTGAGCGCGGGGTATGTATCCGATCTTATGAGCGATGTCATCGCGCATACGTCAGAGGGAAACATCTGGGTAACGCTCCAGGTTCACGTCAACATCGTGGCCGTTGCAAGCATGAAGGGGCTGGCCGGCATCATCCTGATCAACGGACGAAAGCCTGAGGATAAAACGCTCGAAAAGGCGAAATCGGAAAATATTCCGATCCTGCTGAGCGGGCTGCCGGCTTTCGAAGTCGTCGGCAGGCTCTATAGGCTCGGTGTCTCCGGTATGCAAGATGCTTAAGCAGTACAGGATGGATCTGCACATCCACACCTGTCTTTCACCCTGCGGTATGCCGGAAAATGTACCGACAAGGATAGCGGAAAAGGCGCGTGTTCAAAACATCCAGGTGATCGGTGTAACCGATCACAATGCTTCTGAGAACGTCGCGGCCGTACGGAAGGCGGCAGCCGGAGCGGGCATCGTGGTGCTCGGGGGTATGGAGATAACGACGGAAGAAGAGATTCACGTACTTGCGATCTTTGATAACGATGAACGTCTTCATAATGTACAGAAAATAATTTACGACCATCTGCACGGCACGAACGATCCGGCCGCTTTCGGAAACCAGTACATCGTTGATGAAGACGACTACGTGATGGGTTTGAACGAGCACCTCCTCATGGGAGCGACCACGCTCTCCGTCGGGGGCATCGTGCGTACGATCCGGGACCATGACGGCCTGGCTGTGGCTGCGCATATAGACCGGGAGGCTTTCAGTATACTGAGCCAGCTCGGCATGATACCGCCTGACCTCGAGCTGGACGCTGTTGAGCTGTCCCCGAACTATAAAAAATCACGATTCGATCTCGATGTGGGACTGCCGCGACTTTTCTTCTCCGATGCCCATCACATTGAAGACATCGGGCGGGCCTGCACCACGCTGATGCTTGAAGACGTCAGCATCGCGAATATTCGAAAGGCTTTGCAGACCGGGGTTACGGGTAACTAAATTATCAACCGGCCGGGACGATCGGGCCTAAAGGAGGGAGCGGTGCAGGATTTATCACTGCACATCCTGGATATTGTGGAAAATGCGCTCTCCGCGGATGCCGGAAAAATATCCGTTCGAATAACTCAGGATATTTCACGCGATCTGCTCGTGCTCGAGATAACGGATGACGGAGAGGGAATGGACCGGGAATCCGCCCGGAAGGCACTCGATCCCTTCTATACATCGAAATTAAAGAAGAAGGTGGGGCTCGGCATTCCCCTGCTCGCCCAGGCGGCTCGCGAAGCGGAGGGCAGGCTTACGATCGATTCGGGACCGGGATCGGGAACGCGCATTCAGGCGACTTTCCGACTCAGCCACCCCGACAGGAAGCCGCTCGGCGACATCGAGGGGACGATTCGGCTTCTGAGGATCACCCATCCTGAAATCGAACTGGAATATGCTTCCATTCAGGAGTAAGTTCTACCCGAACGACCTCTTTGCATAAGTGTCCGGTTTCGGATTATCGCCGATGCAGCCGGACTGACGAAAAAAAACAGCGTACGCCCGCGGGCTTCCCGTTTGCGGGTGAATGCAACGGTATGGAAAGGAGCTTTACCATGAAACTAAAACCGGAAGATCTCGACAAAATAAGCCAGCGCATGAAGGCCACGACCATGCTTCGCGAGGGCGCGGGGCGGGTCAAGATAACCGTCCATATGGGAACGTGCGGTATCGCATCAGGCGCCCGGGATATTCTAAACAGTTTTCTCCAGCAGATCGAAAAGATCGATGCAAAAGACATCATCCTCACAACCTCCGGGTGTGCGGGTCTCTGCAGCCACGAGCCCATGGCAACGGTTGAGCTGCTCGACGAGCCCCCGGTCAAGTACATAGATTTAACGCCTGACAAGGTCGTAAAAATATTCGAGGAACACGTCATGGGCGGGACCATCGTACAGGATTTTGCCCTTGCAATAGGAAGCGAGAGGATATCGTAAATGCCACGACCCAGAATGAACCTCATGGTATGCACCGGGACCGGGTGCGTATCGAACGGAGCCTTCAAAATTATCGATGTACTCAAAAAAGAGCTTAAAAAGCAGGACCTTCAGGATGAGGTGCAAATCGTGACAACCGGATGCAACGGGTTCTGCGCAAACGGGCCGATCATGGTCGTGCACCCGGACGGCATCTTTTACCAGATGCTCACCGAGGACATCGTACCCTATCTCGTGGAGGAGCATTTTCTAAAAGGCCGGCCCGTGGAAAAGCTCATGTACACTCCGCCCGAGAAGGAGGGTCCGGTCCCGAAGATGAGAGACATCGGCTTCTTCGGTAAGCAGCGCCTTATCGCCCTGTCGAACCGGGGCATTATCAACCCCGAGGAAATCGACGAGTACATCGCCCGCGACGGCTATAAGGCCCTGGCGCGGGCGCTCGTGGATATGAAGCCCGAAGAGGTGGTCGAGGAGATCAAGAAATCCGGCCTCAGGGGAAGGGGCGGCGCCGGTTTTCCCACGGGAAGGAAGTGGGACATCTGCCGCGCCCAGCCCGGAAACGAAAAATACCTTATCTGCAACGCGGACGAAGGCGACCCGGGCGCATTCATGGACCGCTCCATCGTCGAATCCGATCCCCACGCCGTAATCGAGGGCATGCTCATCGGAGCCCGGGCGATCGGAGCCGGTCACGGCTTTATCTATCTTCGTAACGAATATCCCCTTGCCCTTCAGCGTATAAACCGCGCAATCGAACAGGCCGAAGAATACGGCCTGCTCGGTGAGGACATAATGGGGACGGGATTTTCCTTCACCATATCCGTGGCCAGGGGAGCCGGGGCATTCGTATGCGGTGAGGAGACTTCGCTCATCAACTCGCTCATGGGAAAGCTTCCGCAGCCCAGGGTCAAGCCCCCCTTTCCGGCCCAGTCCGGCTACAACGGGAAACCGACGAACATTAACAACGTCGAAACCTGGGCCAACGTGCCTAAGATCATCTTTCACGGCGCCGACTGGTTCTCGAGCATAGGCACGGAAACGAGCAAGGGTACGAAGGTCTTTTCCCTCGTGGGAAAGGTCAATAACACGGGCCTCGTCGAGGTACCCATGGGAATAACCCTGCGCGAAATCATCTTCGATATCGGCGGCGGTATTCCGAACGGCAAGAAGTTCAAGGCGGTTCAGACGGGCGGGCCTTCCGGAGGCTGTATCCCTGATTCAATGATAGACATACCGGTTGATTACGAATCCCTGGCCAAGGCCGGATGCATCATGGGATCGGGCGGTATGATCGTTATGGATGAGGACACGTGCATGGTGGAGGTTGCCCGCTACTTTCTCAATTTCACCCAGGACGAATCGTGCGGCAAGTGCGTGCCCTGCAGGATAGGCACCAAGCGCATGCTCGAACGGCTCACCGCCATATGCGAGGGACGCGGCGAGAAGACCGATATCGAGTTTCTCGAGGATATGGCCCTCTCAATAAAGGATTCCGCCCTCTGCGGGCTCGGCCAGACCGCCCCGAACCCGGTATTAACGACCATACGCTATTTCAAGGACGAGTACCTCGCCCATATCGAGGAGCACAGGTGTCCTGCAGGCGTGTGCAAGGCCCTCATCCGGTTTGACATCAATCCCGACAACTGCGTGGGATGCGGCGCCTGCAAGCGGGCATGCCCGGCCGGGGCCATATCGGGAGAAAGAAAAGAGGTCCACATTATCGATCAGGAGAAGTGCATAAAGTGCGGTATGTGCCAGGCTTCATGCCGGTTCGACGCGGTTACCATTACTTAGAGGGAGTCGGCTTACGGTAAAACGGGCCGCAGCCATAAAGAAACCACACCTATGAACGGGGAAGGTCAATGGGTAATAACGTAACACTTACAATCGACGGAAAAGAGGTGAGCGTAAACAGGGGCGTAACGATCTACTGGGCGGCGAAAAAGCTCGGCATCGAGATCCCCCATCTCTGCTACCAGGAGGACCTGCCGCCCATGAGCTCGTGCAGGATATGCGTGGTCGAGGTCGAAGGGATGCGCAACCTCGCGGTCTCCTGCTCCCATCCCGCTTCGGACGGAATGGTGATACATACCGATACTGAGCGTGTAAAACGGGCCCGTAAAAGAAACCTGGAGCTCATCCTTTCGGATCACAACGTCGAGTGCATCACCTGCGAGAAGAGCGGCGACTGTATGCTCGAAAAATACGCATACGAGTTCGGGATCAAGGAGCCTCCCTTCGGCGGAGAGAAAAACGAGTTCGCGATACGGGACGACGATCCTTTTATTATACGTGACTACAACAAGTGTATTCTATGCCAGCGATGCATCCATGCCTGCGGTGAAATACAGTACGAAGGCGCGATAAATATCGGGGACAGGGGCTTCGGGGCCCGCGTATCCACACCTTTCGACAGGGGACTGCAGGATACCACCTGTGTATCGTGCGGGCGCTGTATCAGCGTCTGCCCGGTGGGCGCGCTGGTCGAGAAATCCCGCATAGGAAAGGGCCGCGAGTGGGAGCTCGAAAAGAAAGAAACCATATGCCCCTACTGCGGCTGCGGCTGCACGGTTGAGCTCAACACCAAGAATGGCGAGCTCATCAAGGTGACTACGCCGGAAAAGAACACGGTAAACAGGGGTAATCTCTGCGTAAAGGGCAAGTTCGGCCTTCACTTCATCAACCACCCGGACCGGCTTACCAAACCTCTTATTAAAAAGGAGAGCGGCCTCACTGAGGTTTCCTGGGAGGAGGCGCTCGGTTTCGCCGCCGAAAACCTGGCCCGTATAAAAAAGGAATACGGCCCCGATTCAATAGGGGGCCTTTCGAGCGCCAAATGCACGAATGAGGAGAACTATATCTTTCAGAAGTTCATACGCGCCTGCGTCGGAACGAACAACGTGGACCATTGCGCGCGTCTCTGCCACTCGTCCACGGTTGCGGGTCTTGCAAGGGCTTTCGGCAGCGGTGCGATGACCAATTCGATCATGGAACTGAGAAACGCGAAGTGTATTTTCGTTACGGGTTCGAATACCACCGAGGCTCATCCGATTATAGCACTCGAGATAAAGGCCGCGGTCATGAAAAACGGGGCGAAGCTCATCGTAGCGGACCCCAGGAGAATCGATCTCGTTCGTTTTTCCACGTGCTGGCTCAGGCAGAAATCCGGCACGGACGTCGCCCTTTTCAACGGAATGATGCACGTTATAATGAGCGAGGGCCTCGAGGACAGGACATTCATCGAAAACAGGACAGAGAATTTCGAGCGGTTCTACGATACCGTGATGCAGTATACGCCTGAAAGAGCCGCAGAAATTACGGGAGTCCCTCCCGACGATATAAGGGAAGCGGCACGCATCTACGCCGGTGCCGAAACCGCATCCATCGTCTACAGCATGGGAATAACCCAGCATACAACGGGCACGGACAATGTGCTCTCGCTGGCAAACCTCTCCATGCTGACGGGCAATATCGGAAAAATGAGCACGGGCGTTAACCCCCTGCGCGGGCAAAACAACGTACAGGGAGCGTGCGACCTCGGCGCACTCCCGAACGTCTACCCGGGATACCAGCGCGTGGACAATGCCGTTATTCAGGAAAAGTTCGAAAAAGCGTGGGAGGCCTCCCTCTCCCCCGAACCGGGCCTGACCGTCGTCGAGATGCTTCACGGGGTCGAAAGCGGAAAAATCAGGGCGATGTACATAATGGGTGAAAACCCTTCACTCTCCGACCCGAACGTCAACCGCGTGAGAAAGGACCTCGATGCACTCGATTTCCTCGTGGTCCAGGATATTTTCCTCTCCGAGACGGCCGAGAAGGCGGATGTCGTACTCCCGGCCGCGTCATTCGCGGAGAAGGACGGGACCTTTACCAATACCGAGCGCCGGGTCCAGCTCCTTCAGAAGGTCATTCCACCTCCCGGAGAAGCACGGCAGGATTGGGAGATAATCTGCGATGTGTCGAGCAGGCTCGGCTATCCCATGGCATATACCGGATCGGCCCAGATCATGGACGAAATGGCGTCGGTCATGCCCATATACGGCGGCATCAGCCACAAACGGATAAGGAAGTTCGGGCTCCAGTGGCCCTGTCCCGACAAGAGCCACGCAGGCACGCCCTTCCTCCACAAGGGTATGTTTACCAGGGGAAAGGGACTGTTCAACGCGGTCGAATACATACCGCCCGCCGAGCTGCCGGACGACGACTATCCCTATGTGCTGACCACCGGAAGGATCCTCTATCACTTCCACACCGGCACCATGAGCAGGAGGGTCGGCGGGCTCGACGAAGTCCGGCCCGACGGCTTCGTCGAGATCAATCCGGCCGATGCAAAGGAACTGGAAATCAAAGAGGGAGACATGGCCGAAATATCCTCACGCCGCGGCACGGTAACGGCGCGGTCCGTTGTCACGCTTCGATCCAGGCCCGGGGCGGTTTTCATGGCTTTCCACTTTCGCGAGGCTGCGGCCAATATACTTACCAACGATGCGCTCGATCCCGTTGCAAAAATCCCTGAGTTCAAGGTTTGCGCGGTCCGGATCCGTAAAGTTAAGAAGTCGGCGAAGATGGCGAAAACGGGGGTTTCATAGCTCATTCTGCACGAAACCGCATGGCCGGCCTTCATTTGTCCCCGTGTGTTTTTCCCATGGCATTGACAAGGAATTGTTTATATTATAGTGTTAATCGACAAACTCCCGGTTTATAAACAAGGCGGATAAAATTGTTTTACTCGATTCGTGCCAGGCTCATATTCAGTTTTCTGGGAGTGTCCCTGCTCGTGGGCATCGTGTCCCTGTTCATGGGCGGACAGCTCCTCTACAAGGCGGTCCTGAACGAGGCAACGAGGCGTATCAGCCTGGACCTGAACGCCGCTCGCGAGATATACGAGTCAGAGTCGACAAACATACGCACAGCCCTCGATATCGCCTCTTTGGACGCCGACCTGCTGGCTTCGTTGGAACAGAGACGGACAGAGCTCCTTATTAATAAGCTCCGGCTCGTGGCGCAGAAGGTGGAGCTCGATTTCGCCGGTATCGTGCTCCAGAACGGCTCCACGTTGTGCAGGATAGGACCCGTTCCTGTTCCCGTCGGCCCTGAGAACGCGGACAATCCCATAGCCTCATGGGTACTGAAAAAAGGAGAGGGAGTGGCGGGAACGGCCATACTCCGGAGTGAATTTCTTTTACAGGAAAACCCGGAGCTGGCAAGCCGTGCGCAAATGAAGATACGCCCCACCCCGAGGGCCGCGCCAAGCGAGGAAGATGAAATCAGCTCGGGTATGGCCCTCATCGCGGGTTTTCCCCTGTACGACGGAACGGAGCTTATTGGCGTGCTCTACGGGGGTGTGCTTCTCAACAGGAGCAACAAAATCGTCGACAAGGTACGGGAGACCGTCTTTCAAAACGAGAAATACGAGGGGATGAGCATCGGTACCGCCACTATTTTCTATCGGGACCTCCGTATCGCGACCAACGTTCTCACCCCCGAACGCGAGAGGGCCCTGGGTACCCGTGTCTCGCAGGAGGTCCGCAACCGTGTGCTCATCGAGGGCGAGCGGTGGTCGAACAGGGCTTTTGTCGTAAGTGACTGGTATATAACCGCTTACGAGCCCATAGTGGACATAGCGGGCGAGCGCGTCGGCATACTCTACGTGGGCGTGCTCGAGAAGAAATATATCGATATGCGCAGGCGTCTTCTGAATGTCTTCGTCCTTATCACGATCGCGGGTATGGTCGTTGCTATCGGCCTCGGATTTTTCGTCACGAATAAACTGATGAAGCCGGTACGCCGGCTTATCAGTGCGAGCAGCGAGGTTTCCGAAGGCAACCTGGATCCCGATATCGGAATGGTCTCGAAAAACGAAATCGGTATTCTCCAGAACAACTTCATACAGATGCTCTCCTCTCTTCGCCGGCGGGACGAACGGCAGCGTGCTGAAAGCGAGCAGAGACTCCTGCAATCCGAGAAACAGGCCGGAATAGGCAGGCTCGCTGCGGGTGTAGCGCATGAGATCAACAACCCCCTTACCGGAGTACTCACCTTCACGCACATGCTCCTCAAACGAAATGACCTGAACGAGGAAGTCCGTTCCGATCTGGAAACAATCGCCCGGGAGACGGCAAGGGTGCGCAAGATAGTCAAGGGACTGCTCGATTTTTCGAGGCAGACCAAGCTCGACATGGAACTCTCGGACATCAACAAGCTTACCAGGGCCGCCATAGGCCTTGTGGAAAACCAGGCGATCGTCAAGGGTATCACGCTTAGTTTCAACCCCGGAGAGGACATCCCCCTGCGCACCGTCGACCGGAACCAGCTCCAGAGCGTGGTTCTGAACATGCTCCTCAACGCTTTCGACGCGACCGAACCGGGCGGGACGGTCACGGTTTCAACCATCCTGAGCATGTCGGCGAGCAAGAAGGAGGAAAAAGGAATCGAAATCGTCATTTCCGACACTGGGCACGGAATCCAGCCTGAACATCTCGACAAGCTCTTCGATCCCTTTTTCACCACGAAGGAAGTGGGAGAGGGAACGGGACTCGGGCTTGCCGTATCGTACGGTATAGTGGCGCGGCATGGAGGAAATATTCGCGTTCGAAGCGAGCCGGAAAAGGGGAGCACTTTTACCATCTGGATGCCGATTACCGAGGAGGAAGACCGTTGAAGGCCAGGAAGATACTCGTCGTGGACGACGACAAAATAGTGCTGGAATCGTGCAGACGAATTCTCGAAGCCGAAGGATACAGGGTCTTTCTTGTCGAAAGCGCCAGGGAGGCGATCGATCTGCTAGAAGAACAGTACATAGACCTCATGCTCATGGATGTCAAGATGCCACAGCAGGACGGGGTGTACATCCTTGATAAGATCCGGGAAAAGTGGTCGCTCGATATATGGCCGGAACTTCCCGTGCTCGTTATGAGCGGATACCCTACCCCCGCGACCATCAGGGAGCTGAAGGAAAGCGGGGCGCGTGACTTTATATCAAAGCCATTCACACCCGACGAACTTCTGGACGCGATAACCACGATTCTGAAAAGGAGGGAAAATGAGAGCGCTGGTAATTGACGATGAACAGATCGTTCTGGACAGTGTACGAAAGATCCTGTCAGGCGAGGGTTTTGAAGTGGATACATCTATCGACAGCCGTCAGGGGCTCGATACGGCGCTGGAAAAGGAGTATGATGTCGTCCTTTCCGATATTCGAATGCCCTATATCGGGGGTATGCGCATACTGAGGGATCTCAGAAGGTCCAGGCCTTCATGCCCCGTCATTATTATTACAGGGTATGCAACGGTAAAATCCGCGGTTCAGGCCATGAAGCTCGGCGCCAACGATTATATCGAAAAGCCCTTCACTCCCGAGGAGCTTATCGCGGCGGTGGACAAGGCCATTAACGCGCAAAAGCGGAAATCCCCCGAGGTCCAGGAGATCATTCACAAGGAGACGGTCACCAAGGTCCTCGAACGGGCGGCGCATGATACCGATTTCGTATCCAGGCTCTTCTACGACGGTGCGGACGCGCTCGAGGAGTACGATCTCACGGGCCCGGAAAAGCTCGCCATACTCACCGGTGACATACCCTGGATCGAGGAGCATGTCGGAAGCCTTACCCCAACGCAGAAAAGATGGCTCGAGCAGCGTCTTTCAATGGAGATTTGGTAACACCGTATTTTGAAAAATATACAGGAGGATCACCCAATGGCTCAGAGAATGCTCGTCATCGACGACGAGGATGTCGTTCTTCAGTCCTGCAGAAAGATATTCACCGCTGAAGGATTCGACGTCGTGACAACGAACAGCCCTGAAGAGGGGCTCAAGCTTATATCCGATACGTCATTCGATGTGGTACTTTGCGACTGGAAGATGCCGGGTTTCGACGGAATGGACGTGGTGGAGGAGATTTCAAACCGTTCACCGGACGCCACGATAGTCATGATCAGCGGATTCCCGTCGGTCGGGAGAGCAACAGAGGCCATGAAGCGGGGCGCCATGGACTACGTATCCAAGCCATTCACTCCTGAAGAAATTTCAGAAGTCGTGAAAAGGGCAGTCCAGAGGAAGATAACGGAGGAGAAGAAGGCGCTCGGACGCTTCGAGCAGATCGTAAGACAGCTCCAGTTCCCGGTACCGAGCATTGAGGACAAGGCACCGAGCACCATCGCGGAAACCGTGGCGCAGAAAGTGGGCGTCACAAAGGTAACGTCCCCCTGGCTCTCGGTTTTCGTACTCGGCATACTGGCGGGTGCGTACATCGGGTTCGGAGGCCTCCTTTCGACCACCGTATCCTTCGATCTCGCCGCGCACTTGGGGCTCGGGTTCTCTAAGTTCATGGCCGGATCCGTGTTCAGCGTGGGCCTGATGCTCGTCGTAATCGCAGGGGCCGAGCTCTTTACGGGCAACAACCTCATGATTACGAGCACGCTGGCGCGGGAGATAAGCATGGGGACCATGCTGAAACGGTGGATGCTCGTCTATGTCGCAAACTTCATCGGCTCGCTCATACTCGCCCTGCTCTTCCACCTGTCCGGTCTCTGGAAAACGGGCGGGGGTGCGCTGGGTCAGGCGGCGGTCAGGATCGCTTTCGCCAAGGTGAGCCTCCCCTTCGGTGAGGCGCTCTTCAGGGCGATCGGATGTAACTGGCTCGTGTGTCTTGCGGTGTGGATGGCCCTTTCAGCCCGCCAGACCATCGGAAAGATATTCGCCATCTTTTTTCCGATCATGGCCTTCGTCGCCATAGGTTTCGAGCACTGCGTCGCCAACATGTATTTCATCCCGGTGGGAATATTCCTGCATAACGCCGGCATCGCGGCACCCTCGGGAGCCGATCCCGGTATACTGCACTGGGGAAGTTTCCTGTACAGGAACCTCCTGCCGGTTACGATCGGTAACATGATAGGCGGAGGCTTCTTTGTGGGCATGAGTTACTGGGGCGCCTACCTCAGGCCGAGAAAGGGAGCAGAGCGAGCGTAACGAGTCCGACAATAAACCGTAAACATACATCCGGAGGGCGGGCTGAGATGTTTCAAGAACGCTCAATCCATAAGAGCCTGCAGCTTGTCCTCCTC
>CAYWUT010000018.1:0-40554 GCA_964460545.1 uncultured Spirochaetota bacterium | reverse complement strand
GAGGTGTGTGCAAACGCCGATGTGATCAGCATACACAGACCGGCCTCCCCCTCGGGTGAGCCGGTCATAACGGATAAGATCATCCGGAAGATGAAGGAGGGCGTTTTCATCATCAACACCTCGCGGGCGAGTCTCGTAGACGACGAGGCGCTCCTGACGGCGCTGGAATCGGGAAGGGTGGCTGGTGCTGCGACGGACGTCTGGCACCGGGAACCGCCCGAGTCGCGGGCGCTCGCGGAACACGACCGGGTGATAGCCACTCCCCACATCGGAGGTTTTACCGTGGAGAGCGTCGACCGTGCCACACGCGGAGCGGTCGACAACATCCTGAAAACGCTGAAAAAGACCTGACTATTAAACCTGTTAAAATAAAATCATGGGGGAATCTTGTTATGGATCGAGAAGAACTGTACGCGAAGATGGAAACCGGCGGCGTCATACCCGTCATCGCGATCGAGTCTCCTGAGCACGCACTTTCAATGGCGGACGCCCTGATAGAGGGAGGGCTGCCCGTTGCCGAGATCACGTTCAGGACAAAGGCCGCTGCCGAGGTTATCGAGAAGCTGAATAATGCGAGGCCGGAGCTGCTTCTCGGGGCGGGCACCATACTTTCGGTCAGGGACCTTGAGCGGGCCGCTGAATGCGGCGCCCGTTTCGGCGTGAGCCCGGGACTGAATCCCGATATCGTTCGGCGGGCCCTGGAGCTTGATTTCCCCTTTTTCCCCGGAGTGATGACGCCCACGGATATAGAGCTCGGACTGTCATTCGGACTGAAGATTTTAAAGTTCTTCCCCTCCGAGGCGAGCGGTGGAACGAAGATGCTGGGGGCGGTGTCCGCCCCCTACGCGCATCTCGGAGTCAGGTTCATACCGACGGGCGGTATCAGCATGAAGAACCTGAAGGATTACCTGTCGCTTCCGCAAGTTATTGCCGTTGGAGGGACATGGATCGCGAAGAAGCAGATGATTGCGTCTGAGGACTGGGAGGGAATCAGAAAGAACGCGGCCGAAGCGGTCGAGGCCGTGAGCCGTATATAACCGCGGCCGAGACCGCGGACGCAAGGACCGTGCATACGAATTCATACAACATACCGGAGGAATGAAGCATGAAGTTAAAGATTGAAAACGGGAGAGTGGCCGATGCATTCTCAACAAAGCTCGATCCCGCGACAGGGGTCATGGAGGATTTCGACACGAGGATAGAGCGGTATCTCAGCAAGCTCACCTCCATGTTCGTCGACCGGGATGCGGCCGAGGAATACCTTGAAAAGAACGGGGACACCCTCATTTACGAGGTATACGAGAAGGACATCCCCGAGACGAACGGAGAGATACGGTACTGTTCCAGCATTACCTATCCCGGTACGATCGGAGGGGAATACTTCATGACAAAGGGGCATTTCCATTCCCGCCGGGACACTGCCGAGCTCTACTACTGCATAAGCGGGCGGGGCTACATGCTCATGGAGCTGGAGAGCGGTGAGTGCAGGCTCGAGGATATGTACCCCGGGGCCGCGGTTTACGTGCCCGCGTATTACGCGCATCGTTCCGTCAACACCGGGACCGGACCGCTTATCTCGCTGCCCGTTTACCCGGGAGACGCGGGGCATGACTACGGATCCATAGAAACGAGCGGCTTCATGCACGTTGTCGTGGAGAAAAACGGAAAACCCGAGCTGATCGAGAATCCCCGTTACGGAAACATGGGATGACGGCTAAAGTCAGGACGGTCAGGGGAGATATCGAATCCGGCGGTCTCGGTTTCACGCACTGTCACGAGCACCTCTTTGTCCTGCCCGTGGAGGGGGTCGACCTGCCGGACCGGCTCATTTTCGACGATTATGAAAAAGCGAAGAGCGAAGTCGAACTCTTCAGGCGGGAGGGAGGGAAGACCCTCGTCGATCTGCAGCCCTTCGGCGCGGGAAGGCACGCCCGCCTGCTTCACCAGCTTTCCGGGGAAACCGGCGTCAATATCGTGGCGGCAACGGGCTTTCACAAGCTCTTCTTCTATCCGGAGTTTTTCTGGTCAAGGGACGCATCCGCATCCGATATGACCGATCTCTTCGTTTCCGAGATCAAAGAAGGCATGTACGCGTACCACAGGTCCTCACCCTTTGAGGAGAGATCGAGCGTGAAAGCCGGAGTCATCAAGATCGCGACTGAAAAAGAGGGTCTGACCCCCTACTATACGAAGATCTTTGAAGCGGCGGCATGGGCCCATGCCGAAACCGGTGCGCCCGTTATTACCCACACGGAGCTGAGCACGTTCGGAATAGAGCAGACGGCTTTTCTCATTCGAAACGGTGTTCCGCCGGAGCATATAATTATAAGTCACATGGACAGGGTCATAGACCTGGAGGATCATCTGCGGCTCGCCGACCTGGGCGTGTTTCTCGACTACGACACCATCGCCCGCTACAAGTACCACTCCGACGAGGAGGAGGTACGGCTTATTAAGACAATGGCAGACAGGGGACATGCCGGCCGGATCGTTTTCGGCATGGATTCCACACGGGACCGGTTCAGGTCGTACGGCGCCGATATCGGGCTCGATTACATCGGCCGGACCTTTGTCCCCATGCTGAAGAGAAAAGGCGTGAGCGACGGCGATATCGAGCTCATGACCGTTATTAATCCCGGGAAGGCGCTTTCCCTGGCCGCCCGACGACGATGATGGAGGGAGCGATGATACAGAAACCCCAAAAGCCAACCTTTTATTTTATCGGTGTTACGACAACCAGGTCCTCGATCATGCGTATTTTCCCGCTCTGGGTGAAGGAACTCGGGCTTTCGGATACGGCCATCGTCGGTTACGACGTGGAGGTCAAGGGACCGGCCCACAAGTACAGGGAGATCGTGGAGCACATCAAGAAAGAGGAGATGGCGCTCGGAGCGCTCGTAACCACGCACAAGATCGACATCGTGGATGCTGCGGGCGACTATTTCGATTATTTCGACGAGTACGCAGAAATATTCGGAGAGATATCGTGCATATCCATGCGGGACGGAAAGTTGCGGGGCCATGCAAAGGACCCTGTTACGGCGGGGCTCGGACTCGAGGCATTTCTGCCCGAAGATTACTGGATTAAAAATCCGCAGGCATGCGTTCTTATCCTGGGCGCGGGAGGGAGCGGCATTGCGCTGAGCGCCTATCTCATGCGCGCGGAGCACGGGAGGAACGTTCCGTCCAAGATATTTATATCGAACCGGCGCATCTCCAGGCTCGATCACTGCAGGGAGGTGCACGACAGAATCGGGAGGACGACCGATGTGGAGTACGTGCAGGTGACATCGCCCGAGACCAACGATGAAGTGCTGCGGTCCCTGCCGTCAGGATCTCTCGTGGTAAATGCCACGGGCATGGGAAAGGACAGGCCGGGATCACCCCTGTCCGACAAAGCCGTGTTTCCGCGAAACGGGTACGTGTGGGAGTTCAACTACAGGGGAGCGCTGGATTTCATGCATCAGGCCCTGAAACAGAAGGAACGGCGGAACCTCGTGGTGGAGGACGGGTGGATATACTTCATTCACGGGTGGACGCAGGTCATGGCCGAGGTGTTCGATATCGAGATATCGGCCGGGGACATACCGCGGTTGAGCGAGGTCGCGTTGGGGGCGCGGTAGCGGCGCGATAGCGGCGGGCTTTCGGCTCACTCGTCATCCGGGTAAATATCGTCATTCGTGTAAGGCTTTCCGTCACGTCCCATTGAGAAGAGCTCGTACGCGTCGTGTATTTTAATATAACGGTATTCTCGGCCCCACCCGTCCTCTATAACGTCCCGCTCCGCTATACCCTTCTTGATGAGTATCTCATCGAGCGTTTCGGGATACTCTCCGTACTCCTTTCTGTAGAGCTCGAGCGCCACCTCCACGGTGTCCAGGCCGTCTCTGGTTACGAGCGTGCTCACCGAATCCGCGGGCGAGTTTCTCGGCGCGCGGAATCCGGCCGCGGGCGCGGTATACACTCCGGTTAGGAGAAGGACGGCGATAATACTTTTTATAACGGCTCTCATTTCTTTCTCTGTTGCATGTGCGTGCGTATCAGCTCTTCATGAATTTCGGCGAACCTGCTTCCCGGCTTGCGGCCGCACTCCCTGCATGCAGGATCGTACGCCGAATTGATGGTGCCGCATTCGGCACAGGCAAAGTGCTCCGCCATTTCCCCGTACCATTTCTCATAACCCTCTTTCCTGATCCGGTCCAGTGAATCCCACAATTCGGCCCGGTGCGGCGCCTGGCTCTGGAATTCTTTCAGATCGTCACAGGGATAGTCCGGGCAGTCTCCGCAGAAGTCCACTCCCTTGTCCGCGGCGCATTTTATAAAGATACAGGTCCGGCAGTAATATGAACGCTGATCCGCCCGGCACCCCTCACAGCGCAGTGCTTCCACCGGCTTTTCGAAACGTTTTGCCAGAAAACGTAAACGGGCCGGGTCTTCCCTGGTCCCTATATAAATAGTGCAGGCCGGGCAGAACAACCCGCATACTGCCGCGGTTTCTTTATCAGGCCGTAAATCGATTTTTTTCAGTTTTTTCATGTCATTTTCCTTCCATTAAAAGTCATCCTTTCATTATATAATGTGTAAGAAAAAATACTGCAACTTGTTCATTACTCTCCGTCCCCTCGAGGAGAAAGAGGGGAGGATGGTTAATGAAGAACCTCGGATTTCGAAAAGCGAAGCCCGGAGAAATCGGAACCGTTCTCGCGCTGCTCAGGGAAGCCGCCCTGTGGCTGCGGGAAAAGGGAATCGATCACTGGCGGGAGTGGATCGATCCCCCGGAAATATTCGTGAAATGGATCAGAGAGGGATTCGATCGTGGCCAGTTTTATATGATACAGGAAGAAGGACATACGATCGGCTGCGTCAGGATGCAGTGGCGGGATCCGCTGTTCTGGGGTGAGCGTGAGGACAACGCGGGTTACATCCATTCGTTTACAATTGAAAGAAGCCTTGCAGGCCGGGGGATCGGGGCGGAGGTCCTGAGCCTCATTGAGGCGTATTTCCGGAAGCACGGGAAAACGGTTTTCCGGCTTGACTGCGGTACCGAGGTAAAAGGTCTGCGCGCTTACTACGAGCGTTTCGGATTCAAACCGGTGGGAGAGGTTACGGTCAAGGGGGAGCGGCTGACCCTTTACGAGAAACCCATTTGAATTGATAGGAGGCACATGGTGGCGCAGGGAGCGGAAAAGGTGAAGTGCCCGAATTGCGGGTATGAGTTCGATGTGAGCGAGATTCTGTATCACCAGCTCGAGGAAAAGCTTAAAAAGGCATTCAATGCAGAGCGGGTGAAGGAGAGGAACGCCCTGAAGGAAAAGGAATCGTCGCTTCAGGAGCGGCTCGATCAAGTGGAGGAGAAGGAGAAATCGCTCCAGCAGCGGATCGATTCGGATGTGAAGGAGCGCCTCAAGGAGGAAACGGACAAGCTCAGAAAGGAGGCACAGGCGGAGGCGGAGGAGGCGCAGGCCGAGCGTATCGAGGCGATGCGGGAGGAGCTGAAGGAAAAGTCCGAACAGGTCAAGGAGCTGAACAAGTCCAGGGCCGAAATAGAACGGTTGAAGCGCGATATGAGCGAGCAGAAGGACAAAATCGAGGCCGAGAACCAGCAAAAGCTTACCGAGACCCTAAGGGTCGAGCGGGAGAGGATTAAGAAGGAAACGCGCGATCAGACCGAGCTGAAGCTCAAGGAAAAGGACACCCTTATCGAGCAGCTCAACACCCAACTGCAGGATGCACAGCGCAAGGCGGAGCAGGGGTCCATGCAGATGCAGGGGGAGGCGCAGGAGCTGGTCATAGAGGAGTGGCTGCGAACGGCCTATCCCCTGGACACGGTCGAGGAGATAAAGAAGGGGGCCCAGGGCGCGGATTGTCTTCAGATAGTAAACACGAGGTCGAGGGCCAACTGCGGGTCCATATACTACGAGAGCAAGAGGACCAAGTCGTTCCAGCCCGCGTGGATAGAGAAGTTCAAGAACGACATCCGCGAAAAGAAGGCCGATATCGGCGTTCTGGTCACGGAGGCCATGCCGCAGGACATGGACCGCATGGGCATGCGCGACGGCGTCTGGATATGCAGCCTGGAAGAGTTCAAGGGGCTGTCTGCCGTGTTTCGTGAGAACGTCATCAGGATCAGCAGTCTGGCCTCGACCCAGGTCAACAAGGGCACCAAGAAGGAGATGCTCTATGACTTCGTGACCGGCCCGGAGTTCAGAATGCAGGTCGAAGCCATCGTGGAGGGTTTCACCCAGATGCAGACGGACCTCCTGTCCGAGAAGCGCGCCATCCAGGCCCAGTGGAAGAAACGGGAGAAACAGATCGAGAAGGTCCTGCTCAGCACGTCCGGCATGTACAGCTCGGTGAGGGGGATCGCCGGAAACTCGGTACAGCCGGTGAAGATGCTCGAGTTCGAAACCGGCGAGGATGGTGATGATGAAACCTTATACTGACCGAAGTCACCATTGAAATGAGGGGAGGACGGGGTGGCCCATCCTCCCCTCTTATTTCTTCGCTTTAACGCCGTATGAACATCACAGTAAAACTTATTCCTCCAGGAGCTCGAACGGCTCGGACACGGTGGTTCCCTCGCCCGTCACGGTGATGCCGTCCTCTACCGCGATATAGTCCTCGCCCGGTTCAGCGAGGTTCTCCTCGGACCCGAAATCATCGTTGATGTCCGCCACGCAGTACAGGCTGTAGGTAAATTCGTCGCTCGGGATGATCGCCTCGTTCGTATCCGTTGTCACGGACCCGCTGCTGAAATACACGTCCGTGTTGGCCCTGCTCGACGTAATTCCGTATGAGTCGGGTGGAATGGGATGGTCCGGGTCCACGTACCAGTAGCAGTACAGGGCCGAGCCGTCCGGTATGTCGGTCTCTCCTTCCACCGTCACGGCCTCCTCGACCGCGTCGACCATGTCGCTGTTTGTCAGGATCAGGGTCGTGTCCTCCGTTATAGTGATCTCGTCGAAATAGCCCGGTTCCCCTGCGTCGAAATGGAAACTGCCCTCGGAATCCTGATCGACCTTGATATAGAGATAGAAGGTTCCGCTTAAAACATCTCCCTCCGTGCTGTAGACCTCGTCGATCGACCAGAGGGCATACCTGATATTTACCCCGTCCTGATCAAATAAATAGTAAAAAAATTTATCGCCGTCCACCGCGGTGAGGTCCAGGGTCAGTTCCCCTCCGGTGGCCACGGAAAGGTTGAAGGTCGAGTCCGTGTCGCCGTGTATCGAGACGTAGTACGTGCCCGCCTCGTATATACGGCACACGATTTCCACCGTAGTCGTGCTCACGTCGGCCGCCAGACCCACGGTTGACATCTCCGGGAAGCCGATATTGCCGACGTACACGTCGAACTGGCTGCCCGTGGGTTCCACGGTCACGACATACGTGGTATCGGCTTCGGCTGTAAAGGACCACATGACATCTTCTCCCGCAGATACCGAATCTGCCACGGGGTCCGCTCCGAGCGTCAGGGCCGTGGCGTCCACCTTAACGGCCTGAATGGTAAAGGCGTAGTCATAGTCAACGATCATGACGCTGATGTAGTAGGTGGTGTCCGACGCGGGGTAAAGTGTCTGACCGAGCGCCGAGCTCCCGTAGCCCTCCAGGTTGATTGCGTCGGAGGTTTCGCTCGTGCAGTCGGAGCTCGTACAGATGGACATAAATCCGGACGCGCCCTCCGCCGGATAGGTGACGGGAGTCAGTACCACGGTGTAGGCGTTTCCCCCGCTTACGGACAGGGAGTACCGTACGTACTCGCCGTACTCCGTACCGGATCCGGATACCGGTGCAGCGTCCACGATCAGGGGCGTGATCGTAACTTCCTCTCCCCCGCCGTCTACGTCTCCACCTCCTCCGCCGCCATCGTCACCGCACGAAAGGGCAAACACCAGAATTGCCGCTGCGAGCACGCTCATTAATACCAGGGATAGACGTTTGATCTTCATTTCTCCTACTCCTCCTTTTTTATTGAGTAATCGATATGTACCAACGTTTAGTCACCTTACCGGATAAATAATATTTATGCAATAAAAAAATCGGAAAAGCGATTGGCCGATAGAAAGGCGATTATTTTGAGGCTGGATTAATAAAATTTTGATATTGGAGAAACGAGCGAAACCAGGAAGAATGTCGCTCATTGTTGCAGGACTGTGCCGTATTTCACAATTACGTATTCTCAGCCCGTAACGGAATTGCGCAGTACCCCGATCCCCTCGACCTCGATCTCGACCGTATCGCCCGGAACCACCGGCCCGATTCCGGAGGGCGTGCCCGTTGTAACGATATCGCCCGGGAGCAGGGTCATGATGTGTGAGACGAAGGACACGAGCTGAAAAACGTCAAATATGAAGTTGCGGGTATTGGACGACTGCCGGACCTCGCCGTTTACCCTCGATTCGATATGCATGCTGTTGGGGTCCATGTCTGTCTCTATAACCGGACCGACCGGGCAGAAGGTGTCGAAGGATTTCGCGCGTGTCCACTGTCCGTCTCTGGACTGCAGATCACGGGCGGTCACGTCGTTCAGGCAGGTGTACCCCAGTATGAATCCGGGCGCCTCTTCCTCGCTTACCCTGTATGATCTCTTTCCGATAACGGCCGCGAGCTCGGCCTCGTAGTCGACCCGGCCCGCGGACGGCGGATATACGATAGCGGCTTCGTGCCCGATAACGCTCGTTGACGGCTTCATGAAGAGCATGGGCTCGGAGGGTATGACCTGACCCAACTCTTCCGCATGGTCGCGATAGTTCAGCCCCACTGCAACGACCTTTGACGGAGAAACGGGGGAGAGGGTCTCCGAGCCGTCGGCGGACGGATCAACGAGCTCGTCGGTTATCCGGAAATCGGAGAGCATCGTTCCCTCGATTACCTGGAGCATGCCGTCCCTGAATACGCCTTCGAGTACACGATCGCCCTTCTTTATTCGCATGAACTTCATGTCTTTTTCTCTCCTGTTTGATGGAAATTCAGCCCTTTCCGTGCTACGATATCCTATAAAATCCGATACATACATTACTTGTAACTTGAAATTCGTTTAAATATACGAAATAAATTCCATATGTTCTTCAAAAGAATTTCATTAAATTTGAAGAGATAGAGTGTTTAACCTGCCGTATTCGGAGGTAAACAGCCGCATAGGGTGTGCGGGCCTTAAATCCGGGGGATGAAGATGAAGAAAATATGCTTTGTGCTGCTTTTCCTCATGGTTTGCACGTCGGTCTTTGCGAAGAAGCAGGAGATTGCATTCTGGCACAGCCTCGGTTTCCACATCAAGGACGTCATTGATGAGCTTGCGGACGAGTATAACGACTCTCACCCGGGGGTAAAAATAGAGCCCGTATTCCAGGGTCTTTTCGAGGATATGCAGGTCAAGATGCTCACCGCCGCTGTAACCCGCCAGCTTCCCGCGATAGCCCAGGTGCAGTTCGAGTATCTTGATTCCTATGTGCAAAACGGCCTTATCGAACCGATCGACGATATAATTCCGGAAGAGGACAGGAAGGACATACACTACAAGATGTGGGAAGTCGCCACCCGGGACGGACGTACCTACGGCATTCCTTTCTGTGTAAGTACAACCGTGTTCTTCTACAATGAAGACGCGTTCAGGAGGGCGGGGCTCGATCCCGACCGGCCGCCCGATACATGGGATGAGATGATCGAGATGGGGAAAATCCTCACCGAGGATACCGACGGGGACGGCCTGAACGACAAGTACGCCATGATGTTCTGGATGGACGGTTTTTACGGATTCGCACCCTTCCTCTGGGCAAACGGCGGCAGGCTCTTTACGGCCGATGGAAAGCGTGTAAATCTTACAACGCCTGAAATGCTGAAAACCGTCACCATGCTGCACGACCTCGTTTTCAAGCATGAGATTATGCCGCAGAAATGGACGGATTGGGAAGGCGGACAGGCGTTTCTGACGGGCCGTCTCGCAATGGGCCCTTTTACGAGCGCGGCCATCTCGTACGGTGAGCAGAACCTGCCCTGGAAACTTCGCATCGCGCCCCTGCCGTCCATCGATGGGAACCGGTACACCCTGCTCGGCGGGTCCTGTCTCGTGAATTTCGCGAAGAAAAAGAAGGTCCGGAGAACGGTCAATGATTTCATGCTCTGGCTGGTGAGCAAGGAAAACACGATACGGATCCATAAGGAGATCGGGTACATTCCGGTGCGGGAATCGGCCCTGAACTCCCTGAGCCTGCGTTCCTTCCATAAGAAGAACCCCAACTTCAAGGTTCCTGTCGACAGCCTCGAGTTCGCGCGGTCCATTCCGCAGCACGAGGATTATTACAAAATAAATGAAAAGATCGGCGCCATGCTCCAGCGCATCATCCTCGATGCGTCAGATCCGGCGGATGAGCTCAAGAGGACCGAGATCGAGATTAACACCATGCTCGAATAGAGCCTTTTGGAATACTTGCCGATAATGAATTCTGAATAGTCGATTCAAAATCGAGAGAAGGTGTTCTATGGATTCACTACGAGATTTCATTGCAATACAGATAGTCAGCTTTGGCTCCTATGACGTGAGTATACGCGACCTGTTCATCATTGTACCGGTAATCTTCGCAGCTTTCCTCATTTTCCGGATTTACAGGAGGTTCAATAAAAAGAGGGGGTTTGAGGGCAGGTTTGTCAAGAACCTCATGAGGATTTTCCGCTGGATACTCGTCGTCATCGTATTCCTTACCATTATGCGGGTGCTCGGAGTGCGGCTTTCCAATGCGTTCGATTTCATCAAGGCTGTTATCAACTTCAAGCTCTTTACGATGAGCGGCACGGACGTCAGCCTCCTGACACTCATCATTCTCGGAGTCGTTGTCTGGATCGCCACCAAGCTGGCGCGTCTGGCCCGGAATTATTTCAACAAAACGGTTTTTCCCAGGTTCAATCTCGACGAGGGCGTGCGGTTCTCGCTCTCCAAGCTCATCGGCTACTCGATCATCCTGATCGGCATTTTTATCGCCCTGCAGGGCATGGGTATCAAGCTGTCGGCCCTGACCGTATTTGCCGGGGTGCTCGGCGTGGGGATCGGTTTCGGTATGCAGAGCATAACGGCCAATTTCGTCTCCGGTTTTGCCATTCTCTTTGAACGTCCTATCAAGGAAGGAGACATGGTACGGCTGAAAGATACGGTCGGCGAGATCAAGAAGATTAACCTTCGGGCAACCGTGGTCAGGACCATTTACAACGAGCATCTCATCGTTCCGAACTCGGAATTCATGAACTCGGTGGTCGAGAACATGTCATACGGCGACCTTAAGCTCAGGATCAGCGTGCGTGTGGGCGTTGCCTACGGGACCGATCCCTTTTTCGTACGGGACGTACTGATCGCGGCAGCTCTTGAGACGGAGCACGTTATGAAAAACCCCGAGCCGAACGTCCTCTTCAAGGAATTCGGGGATTCCTCCCTGAATTTCGAGCTCTTCGCCTGGATCGACAGACCGGAAAAGAGGTTCAAAACCGAGAGCGACCTGCATTTCAATATCACCTCGCAATTCAAGAAGAACAATATTACCATTCCGTTTCCGCAGCATGACGTGTATATCAAGCAGATGCCCGTATCCGACCCTCCAAAAGAGGTCTGATCCGGACCTGATTCTCATTTAACTCGACAATACCAACGTGTTCTGATACCATACTCTGCAAAAACGGGAGACACCTCTATGTATCTCTTGGGAATCGACGTTGGGACGAGCGGCGTCAAAGCGCTTCTCATATCCGATAAGGGAGAATTCACGGCCGAATCTCTGCATACCTATCCGCTCCTGTCGCCGAACCCCGGCTGGTTCGAGCAGAATCCGGACGACTGGTGGGATGCGGCGGTGAAATCGATCCGGGACATACTCGCTAAAGCCGCGGTCGAGCCCGGTCAGATTGCCGGGATCGGGCTGAGCGGTCAGTACCACGGGTCGGTGCTCCTCGGGAAAGACAACGGGATTCTGAGGCCCGCAATTCTCTGGAACGACCAGAGAACGCAGCTTCAGTCAGACAGGATCATCGAGCGGGCCGGAAGTGAAAACCTCCTGCGGCTTGCGTGCACGGGAGGGGCGCCCTACTTTACGGCCTGCAAGCTTGAGTGGGTAAGAGACAACGAGCCCGACGTGTACGAGCGTGTGTGCAAGCTCATTCTCCCGAAAGATTACGTGCGGTTCAAGCTTACCGGCGTTATCGCGACCGATGTCTCGGACGCTTCGGGCACCTTGTTTCTCGATGTACCGAACAGGTGCTGGTCGGAAGAGCTCGTCGGGCTGATCGGCGCGAAGAAGACGATCCTTCCCGGGCTCTTCGAATCTCCGGTGGTGAGCGGGACGGTTACACCGGAAGCGGCACGGGCCACGGGCCTGCCTTCCGGGATACCCGTGGCCGGAGGCGCCGGCGACCAGGCATCTGCCGCCATTGGAAACGGTATCGTTGACGAGGGTATCGTCACCTATTCGATCGGCACCTCGGGCGTCATCTATGCGGCCACGGACAGCCCGCGCAGCGACCCCGGCGGAAGGGCGAACACCTTCTGCCACGCGGTGCCCGGAAGATGGTGCCTCCTGGCATGCATCAACGCGGCCGCGGGATCGCTCCAGTGGTTCCAGGAGAAGCTCGCGGACGCGGAAAGGGCCGAGGCCGAGCAAACCGGGAGGAACGTATACGAGCTTCTCATGGACATGGCCGCGTCCGTTTCACCGGGAAGCGACCGGCTCCTCTTTGTTCCCTATCTCTCCGGTGAACGGCATCCGCACACGGACACGAACGCCAGGGGTGTATTCTTCGGCCTTCATATGGGCCATGGGCGGGACCACATGCTCAGGGCGGTACTCGAGGGTGTCGCCTATGCCTTCAAGGACTGCCTGGAGGTCATGCGCGAGCTCGGGGTCTCCATACATGAGATAAGGGCCACGGGCGGAGGTGCCAAGTCCGATCTCTGGCTGGGCATTCAGGCGAATGTGAGCAACGAGCCCATATACACCATGGCCGCGGACGAGGGGGGAGCGGCTTACGGGGCGGCCCTTCTCGGAGGCGTGTGCGCGTCCGTCTTCGGAAGCGTACGGGAAGCGTGCGACAAGCTCGTTCGGACCGCGCGCAGCCTGAAACCCGACAGGGACAAGGTCGATATATACGATCGATTATTCAGGTTTTACCGGACGCTCTACCCCCTGTTCAGGGAAAGCTACAAAGACCTCCAATCACTCTGAGCGTTTGAATTCCAGCCCTGAATTGCATGATATAATAAAATATTATCAACCTCCCTGCCGTATAACGACATTTTATGGGCCCCGGCGATCCGGGGTCTTCTTTTTTTTGACGGATATGGTTACTATTTAACGTGATTGAGCAAACAACGGAAGCACGGTCTTCCACGGCACGTGCCGGGCAACACGACACAGGAGGGTGAAGAGTGGAAAAATACACGCTTAAATGCCTCGAATGCGGGGCTGAGTACAGCGACGATCATTTCAGGCTCAAATGCGACGGGTCGCACGAACCGTCTTTTTTGAGAACGGAATACAGAAACAAGAACCTCACGCTCCGGGAGGATCTCCCGGGCATGTTCAAATTCATGGATTTCCTGCCTGTGAGCAGGTGCCTCGATGTGGACGGGGCTCCCGTTACATACAAGAGCGAGGAACTCGGGAAGCGCCTGGGATTGGAGAACCTCTATATCATTTTCAACGGGTACTGGCCGGAGCGGAACGCGATGATGAAAACCGCCTCCTTCAAGGAGCTCGAGGCACCCTCGGTTCTTGCCAGGATTCCTGAAAACCACGACAGTACGATCGTGGTCGCATCAGCGGGAAACACGGGGCGTGCCTTTGCCGGTGTCTGCTCGAGCAACAACATACCTCTTCTCCTCGTCATACCTGAAGAATCCATGGATGAAATCTGGTCCGTTGAGCCATTCAACGACTGCGTGAAATGCATAACCGCGAGCGGGAACAGCGATTATTCGGATGCCATAACACTCGCGAACATGATCGTGAAACTGGACGGATTTTTTCCGGAGGGCGGCGCTGCGAATGTCGCACGGCGTGAGGGTATGGCGACCACGGTTCTCGACGCGGCGTGCGTTATAGGGAGCATTCCAGATCATTACTTCCAGGCCGTCGGTTCCGGCACGGGCGGGATATCCGCATGGGAATCCTGCTGCAGGCTCCGAGAGGACGGAAGATACGGCGAAACGGTGATGAAGCTCCACCTGGCCCAGAACCACCCCTTTACCCCATTGACTGAAGCGTGGAACAACGGGCTCGATGTTTTTCCGGAGCTCGACACGGAGAAGGCGAAGAGGGAAATCGCAATCATCCAGGCAAAGGTCCTCTCGAACAGGAAACCGCCGTACGGCGTCAGGGGCGGGGTACGGGATGTTCTTGAGGAATCGAAGGGCTCTATGTACTCGGTTACGAATGAAGAGATGAAAGAATCCATGGACCTCTTCGAAGAGCTCGAGGGATGCGATATCCATCCGGCCGCGGGAGTGGCGCTTGGAGCACTGATCCAGGCGAAAAATATGGGCAGGGTATCCCCCGAGGACATTGTGGCACTCAATGTAACGGGAGGGGGGGAATCGAGGCTGAAGAGTGACAGGAAGGTCCACTACCTCGAGCCTTTTGCCACCATGACCGATATCGAAATAAACGGCCCTGACGCGGAGATGAAAACGGCATCCCTGCTGAAGGCTGTCTGACACCTTACACCTGCGGTCCCGGGTTCCCGTCATGGCGGGGACCCCTGCGCCGCGGCTTCCCTTAATTCTACCGGACCGATCGGCGGAAACCGGCCTCATTTTTTAAAGCACCAGCCCCTATAACTTTTCCTTATAAAAAATTAAATAGTATAAGTATTATTTATTAGATTTAAATTTGACATATCTACATAATATGGCTATCAAAAATAAATAATGTACTTCACTTTATAGGGAGGTGAGATCATGCCGGAACGTGTGCATGAAAAACGGAAGATCGTGAAGAAGAAGATCGGCGTGGACTGGTGGTCCGTCATCATCGCAGTCTTGGCCCTGCTGTTCATCAAGATGGGCGTTATTACAAAAATCCCGTGGTAATGAAAAATCGAATAGGAGACCGGACTATGGAAGATCGAAAAAACCTGCTGCAGCGCGGAGTGGAGCTTTTACCCGGGCTGGTTGTGCTCCTGGCAATCGGGATCTGCGGGAAATATCTGGAACGTGGTTTTGCCTCGCTTCTGAATGAGTCCTCAAAAGTGCTCGCAAAGGACATGTACATTCTCTTCGCCATCATCGTGGGGATGATTGTCGGGAACCTCGTGAATTTTCCACGTATTTTCAGGCAGGGAATAGCGACCTATGAATTTTTTCTCAAATTCGGCGTCGTGCTCATCGGGGCCAAGCTTGCAATACAGGAGCTCTTCAAGCTGGGCGGTATCGGTATCATTCTCGTTATTCTCGAGATCATGGCATCGATCTTGATTGTCAGGGTCGTTTCCAGGAAGTTCAAGCTCTCGGAAAAACTCTCGAGCCTCATCTCGATAGGAGTCGGTATTTGCGGGGTCTCGGCCATTGTCGGATGTGCTCCGGCCATTGATGCCGACGAGAAGGACTCGAGTTACGCCATTGCGATCATTCTCATTTTCGGCGCCATGGCGCTCATCCTCTATCCCGCTATCGGTAAACTGCTCGATATGTCGGACAAGTCCTTCGGTATCTGGGCGGGCCTTGCCGTGGACAATACGGCCGAGGCGGTTGCGACCGGACATATTTACTCGGAGACCGCCGGCAAGTACGCGACCATGACGAAACTCATGCGAAACGCGCTCATGGGTATTACAATTTTGGGTTTCGCCGTCTACTACGCCAACCGCGGCATGGCCAGAGGAATCTCGCACAAGGGGCGGTTCATCTGGGAGAAGTTTCCGAAGTTCGTAATCGGTTTCGTTCTCTTTTCCATATTCGCCTCGATTCGTTTCGAGAACGGCTATGTCTTCCTTACGGGCGCGCATGTCAAGGCCTTCAGTAACCTCTACAAGTGGGCCTTTATGCTGACCTTTGCGGGCGTGGGGCTTTCAACCAGTTTAAAAGATATGCGGGGCACGGGCTTCAAGCCCTTTGTAGTTGGGATAACAACTGAGCTCGGCGTGGGGATTTTTACGCTTATCCTCATATACGCGCTCGGTTTTACCGGCATACTGCTGTAAAGGGAGGCCGTATTCCCTGTCTTCGGACCGGCTGTCGGGAGCGTCGATGAAGGAGGGCGGCACAAAATACCGGCCGTCCCTCTTTCACCTATTGCTCTATCGTTGAAAGGATAGTATTATTCAAAACGGAAAACGAAAAAGCGGGTCCTCTCAATGAATACCAAACAGCTCAAGCTTTTCCTTCTCATTGCGGATCTCAAGAGCTTCTCGAAGACGGCGGAGCTTGAAGCCCTAACGCAGCCGGCCGTAACGCAGCAAATAAACAGACTTGAACGGGAAATAGGCTCGGTCCTCTTCAGGAGAAGGCATAAAAAGACCGAGCTGACCAAGAAGGGAAAGCTCGTCTACAAGTTTGCAAAGAACACGTTCAAGATGATGGAAAACCTAGAGCGGGAGCTGAAGATCATCGATTCCCGCGATGAGGGCATACTCAAGATCGGTTCAAGTCACATACCCACATCGCACATTCTTTATGAGAAGATCGCCCAGTTCAAGCAGGAATACCCCAATACCTATATCATGTATGAGATAAACGATACGGAGAACATCGTGTACATGGTGGAGAACGAGATGCTCGATGTCGGCTTCGTTGGAGCGATCGTCAATGACGAGCTTAATTTCCGGAGTTTCTCGGGTGACGAGCTCAAACTCGCCGCGGGTGTGAAAATGGATATTCAACCGGTCATCACGCTCGCGGGACTCAAAAAAGTCCCGCTTGTTATCAACCAGAAGGAATCCGGTGTCCGAAAATATTTGGAAAAGAGGCTCGCCGATGAGGGAATGAGCTTTGCCGATATGAACATTATATCAGAGGTCGGGCTCCCCGATTCGCTCATACAGGTCGTACGCAAGGGAATGGGCTGCGCCTTCATCCCCTCGATCGTGCTCGACAGGGAGATGGATAAGGGGGACCTCAAGGTTATCGAGATTAAAAATTTTTCCGCTCAACGCAACTACTATCTTGCTACCAAGAAGGGAGTCAAGCTCCCGCCGCTCACGCAGCTTTTCGTCGATTCATTCGTCTCCGCCGTCGAGTGACGGGCACCTCATTCCATTGAATAATCACGGCCTGTGGGATATAATGTCCCTGTCGGCTGGTAATCCGAATAGTGATTGGAAAACGCACATGGGGATTATTCGCAGAATCGGTTTCATCCTGTTTCTTGCGGGGATCTGCGCGGTCCTACCCGTGATGCTGTGTGCCGCGCCGCCCGAGAGAGAGCTGTACGATGAGGCGGAGAGCAGGTTCCTGAACGGAAACTACATGGGCGCGTATGAAATATACGAGGAGTTTACCGGAAAGTATCCGCTCTCGGACCTCGTACCCGACGCGCAGTACAGGAAGGCCGTGTGTCTATTCCGAATGGACAGGTACGACGAAGCGCTGGCCCAGTGCAGGCTCGTAACCACCCGTTACCGGTCAACGAGATTTCTCGGGTATGTGCCTTTCTGGATGGGCGTTGCGCATTACAAGACCGGAGGGTATGAGGAAGCTCGAGACAACCTTACCCGCTTCCTCGACACGGTCGACGATCCGGTGCTTGTTCCCTCCGCCCTTCTCCACAAGGCACTGGTCGAAGTGTCCCTGAAGCGTTTCGATGAGGCGGTCGGTACGATGGAGGAGCTCGGGACGGTAAGGGGGGAAAGCGGCTTTGCAGGCTACGAGTCGGTCCTGTACAGTTATACCCTTCTTGTGAGCGGCTCCTATAAAAAACTCATCGGGTTTCTGCAAACCATGGATATGGAGGTTTTACCCGATGAATTGCGGGATAGAATTTTGCTCTACAGTGCGGAAGCCTATTTGAGGACGGGGGATATGGTGAAGGCCGAAGAGGCCTATGAACGGCTCGTGGAACGCGGTATCGAGACGGCTCCGGTCGCATACAGGAGGCTCTACCATTTTGCGCAGGAAAGGGGCGACTTCGCTCGCAAGGAATACATCGTCCAGCAGGCGGAAAAGCAGCTTGGGGCTTATCCGGAGATACTGCAGGAGTTCTGGCTGCAGATGGGTATAGAGAGCTTCCAGCGCGGGGAGTTGAAGCTGGCCGAGTACTTTCTCAACAAGGTGTGGAACGCGGGAGACCCGGGTGATGTGTCCGAGACCGTGCCGCTTTACCTCTCCCGAATCTATGTGATGCAGGGAAAGGAGGAGAAGGCAGCGGCCCTGCTCGAATCATACCTCGAGGCGGGGGGGAGCCAGGGGCCGCACATCCATCTCAACCTCGGGAGCATTTACATCAGCGAGGGAAATTACTCAAGCGCCTCGCGCCGTCTGGGCCGGTATGTCGCCGAGTATCCCCAGGGTCTCTATCTCCAGAATGCCCGCTACCTTCTGGCATACTCCGAGTACAAGCAGGACAGGCTCGAAAGCGCGCTCGACTACTGCAACACCTACCTGGAGGCTGCATCAGCGATCGCAAGTGCGGCCGCCATGCGAAACAGTGTTATCAGAATCAAGGCGAGGATACTTATCCGGCTCGACCGGCAGGAGGAGGCCCTCGAGGTACTTCGCGCGCATGTCGCCGAGGAGCCGGAAGACGCGGCCTCTCAGCTCAGCCTTCTCAAGCAGCTCTTTATCATGGGATCGCACGATGAGGTGATCGGACGCTCCTCATTCCTGCTCAAAAACGTCGGGGATGAAGCACAAACCAATCCGTACGGTTATGTGCTCGTTCACTACCTCCGGGCGCTCTCCCTCATATCACAGAAAAAGTACGATGAATCGAAGCCTGCGTTCCGGGTCGTCTCTGACCGGGCGTCTGAAGTGGGACTGGATTCGATCGCTCCCTACGTTCTGTACTACACCGCCTGGGCCGAGTACAGAACGGACAACCTGCGCCGCGCTATCGTGCTGACCGATGATTTTATCGCGCGGTTTCCGGAGAACGATCTCGTTCCCGACGCACTCTATCTCGGGGGATGGTGCTCCTACAGCGTGGGGGATTACGAAAAGGCGGAAGCGAGCTTCGAAACGCTCACCCGGGAGGGAGACGAAAAAAAGGCCGTGCGGGCGCTTTTTCTGCAGGCAAAGTGTCTGGTAAACCTGGGGAGGGAAATCGAGGCTTCATCCCTGTTCAGCACCCTGTACGAAAACCATCCCGAATCCGAATACGCGGACGACGCGCTGTTCGAATATGCCGCGCTGCTCCCGGCCGGCGAGATGGAAAACGCCGCCGAGGCGTACCGCTCGCTGTGGGAGCGTTATCCGTCGAGCCCCCTTGCCGGGGAGGCCCTGTACAAGCGCGGCGAGCTTTATCTATCGGCACTGAAATACGAGGAGGCCGGGTCGGCTTTCAGACTTTACAGCGGGAATTTCCCCAGGGGAGAGCTTCGGGATGCCGCGCTCTACTTCGAAGGTATCACCTTTATGGAGAGGGGGAAGGTGCGGGAAGCGCTCGTATTGTGGGAAGAGGTGATTTCGAGCTATCTTAAAAGCCCCTACCGGCCGGATGCGATCAACGGCAGCGCCGAGGCATACGCATCCATGAAGGAATATGCGCGCGCTGAAGAGCTCTTCGCCCTGCTTATCCACTCATATCCCGATTATTCGGGAAGCGTGGACGCCGAATTCAGGATAGAGCAGGTTCGATACCTGAAGTTCGGGCTGAGCGGACGTGAAGCGGAGCTGACCGCCCGTATCAGCAGGGAGGGGGGAGCGGATACCGTGGAAGGGAGGAGGGCGATGATAGACCTCGCCCGTCTCTATATTTACGAAGAGGAGGGGAAAATCGAGCGGGCGTTTCAGCTTTTAAGCCGGGTCCTTCAGGAAAAGGACGCCGATACGTCCGCCGCGGCGGGTGTACTCCTCGGGGAGTATTATTTCAAGCAGGATGATTTCGAACGCGCGAGCCGGGAGTTCTTCTACGCTTCGACACGTAATCCGTCGGATCGTGAGCTCATGGCATACGCCATGTACAGGGCGGCACACGCGATGCAGCGAACCGGAAATGATCGTGAGGTGGAGGAGATCGTCGGGCGGCTCAGGCGCAGCTTCCCGGCTTCCCCCTGGACGGAGAAAGGCGAAAAGCTGATCGAAAACGAGGGGGCGGAATGATGAGGAATCGCGTCGTTTTTACAGCCGTGCTCTCAATTCTGGCACTTGCCCTTTTCGTGCCGGCATGGGCCCAGGAACCGGCGGCTCAAGAGCCGGTGCCCGAGGAGCCTGAGATCGTACTCCCGGAAGTCGTGCTCGAGATAGAGGACTTGAGTGTGGAGGAGATCGCGGCGGGCATCCCGGAGCAGGAGGAGCCGCTCATACTGCTCGAAGAGATGCCCCTCCCGGAACCGGAGGATATCAGGATAGAGGAACCGGTCGCGGAGCTTACCCTTCCCCAGGCTGGGGGCGTTCTGCCGGAGAGAACGAAGGAGAAGAACCTCACTTTCGAGGGTGTGCTCGGCGCGGGCACGCGCAATCACCTGATGAGCTCTTTCTCACTCTATCATTACGAGAAACAGCCCGAAGCGCGACTCAAGTTCAGCCATGATGTCACGGACGGTTTCTCGGAAATGGATATAGGCACGGGATACAGCCGAAGGGAAGACCTGCTCTCCGGTTCCCTGGGAGTCAGCAAGAACCGGATGAAGGCCGAGGTCGAGGGAGCGTTCGACGACAGGGAGAGGGGCCTTCAGGGAAACGGAAATTATCACTCGAAGATGGACCGGCTCATCGAGGGAAACGCGAACCTGGAGTATGAGGCCGGGGACCGTTTCGTACTCAGGGGTGAGGGAGGAGTGTCTCAGACGAGCCGCATACTGACAACTTCGGACCCGTCGCCCGCGGGTGCCGACACGTTCAGGGAGTACCTGGTATCGTCCGGTTTGGAGGGCGTGTACAGTTTCGATAAAGGTTTCATAGGTCTCGCGCCGCGGTATTCCTACAGGAGTGACCTCGATAAACTGAACAGGACGGAGGTGCTCGGGTTGTTCGGTACCGAGCTCGGGGAAAGAAGCGTGCTCGAAGGAGAGGCGGGGTGGTTCTGGAGCGACAGTGCGGGCCATCTCTTCCCCTTCAGCCTGACGCTGTCAGCCTATCCCACGGAGCTCTTCTTTCTCAATCTCTCCGCCGGATACGGCATCTTCGAGTACAACCTGTGGGACATTGCTGAAAATTCTCCGCTTGCTTACACGGCTGAAGGGCTCGAGGACGACCGCGGCTGGTTCTTCGATTTTAACTCCCACATTACGGTTTCACAGGGATGGGTACTCTACGGCGGTCTCGCATACACGGCGCACGAGAAGATGGTGACCGCGGCAGCGTCCCCGGACAACACGACAGGGCTCTTTGCCGCGGAGCAGGCCGGTATTGACCAGCTCACGGCCGAGGCCGGGATAAGATGGAACAGGTCCATAGGCTTCTCATCGTTTCTGAGCTGGAAGACCGAGCTTCTTGAAATACCCGAGCATTACCCGGTGAACAGCCTCAACCTCGAAATCAACTGGATCGAGGAGAAGGGACGTTTCGGAGGGAGCGTCTATTCGGTCTATTATACGGGTATCAACGATTCGAACCAGGCTCCGGTTTTCGACGTGCACGGTTTTTACCGGATAACGGATACGATACGGCTGGGCGCGGAGCTGGACGATCTGCTCTACCCGCTGCTTGAAGAGCCGCGATACGACTGGTACCCCTATATGGATGAAGGGTTGAAGTTTACGCTCAAGACATACTTTACTTTTTAAGGAGATCGCCATGATAGATATTCTGCTCAAGGGCGGCATAATTATGTGGATTATACTGTTTCTCTCTCTCATCGCCGCGATCATCATCATTGAACGCCTCATCTATTTTCGAAAAATCAGGTCGGACGAGGAGAAGATGATAAACCGCCTGAAATCGACGCTCGCGAAGAAGCATTACGACGAGGCCCTTTCCATCTGCGAAAACAACCCCACTCCCATAACCAATCTCATGAAGGTGGGCATAGAATACAGGGAATATCCGCGGGAAACCGTTCGGGAGACCATTCTCGACGCCGCGAACCTGGAGATACCGAAGATGGAGAGGTTTTTGCCGGCGCTCGGGACTATCTCCCATATCGCGCCGCTTCTCGGGCTTCTGGGCACGGTAACGGGAAATATCTCCGCGTTCGGCGTACTCGGCAAGTTCGGTGCGGTGGGTGATCCCGGACTGCTCGCAAAAGGTATAGCTGAAGCGCTTCTGACCACGGCCGCGGGTATTATCGTGGCGATTCCGGCCGTAATTTTCTACAATTACCTCGTGAGCAAGGTGAACCATACCATCATACGGCTCGAGAACCGGGTCAACGAACTCGTTCTGCTCCTTGGAGGAAGCCGGCTATGAGATTCCGTCGAAAACTGACAACGCGCACGAACGTCGAGCTCATACCGCTCATTGACGTCGTGTTCCAGCTCGTCGTCTTTTTCATGGTTTCAACGACCTTTATTCTCACTCCCGGCATCAGCCTCATTCTGCCGCGATCGGAGACCTCGGAACCCGTTGTCATGACGAAGCTCGTGATAACGGTGGTGTCGAGGGACGAGCTCTACCTGAACAAGGAGCGTTACGACATCCCCGGGCTCAATGAGAGGCTCGGGTCCATTACGGCCGAGGAGCGCGAGGAGGTCAGAACGGTCGTTATCGAGGGTGATGAAACCGTATCATATAAACTCATGGTCGAGGTTCTCGATGTACTGAGAAAGAACGGATTCAGGGGCGTGAACCTCAGAACGAAGGAAAATGAGCTCGGATAAACAACAGGCAAGAAAACGGCTGTCCATCAGCGTGCTCATCGCACTGGTGATCCACGCGGGCATTTTTACGGCCGTTTATTACGCGGAGCCCTTCAAGCCGGAAGAGATACCCGAATACAGCGGCCCCGTCATAGTGACGCTCTACGCTCCGGAGGAGGAAGTGCCCGCGGTCATAGATGAGGCTTCAGACCAGACGGCACAGGTGGAAGAGGAGCTCAGGCCGCCCTCCGAATCGGTCCCTGAGAGCACCGAGGTCGAGGTTATGGGGCGGGTTTCAGAGGGCGGGGGAGAGCCGGAAGCCGCGGAACGGCAGAGCTTCGAGCGTTATGAAGTTCCGAGCACCGATGAGGGGATAGAGGAGTTTCCCGCGGCCACCCTGGAGCGGCGCGGTGTCGATCCCAGGATGGAAGTGCCTCAGCAGACGGTCAGACCCGCGGAGGAGTATTTCGGCACGTCCGAGGAAGAGACCGAGGACAGGTCCGCCAAACACGAGTTTACCTTTCCGCCCGTTGAAGAGGAGGAGAAGCCGCTGGCATTCGACTTCGACAGGCTCGATCGCGCGATAGAGGAGGCCCGCTCCGAGCCCCCTGAGCTTGAAGACGAGGAGGAACCTGAAGCCGAGGAAACCGCGGAAGTGATCGAGGAGAGCGAGACGGGTGAAGCGATCACTGAGCGGAGCACGAAGCCGCCCGCCAGGCGGAGTGACGCGCCGGTTATCGTGTGGGAGGATGAAAGGGAGGGAAGAACGCTCCTTTCAAAAGCGGGTGTGCCGAGGATACCATCCTGGGTGAAGGAGGAGGGTTTGAGCCTCAGGGTGGATGTTGTGTTCAACGTCACACCGGGTGGACATACCGCACTCGTGAAAGTCGTCAGGTCCTCGGGGTACACGGATGTGGATACGGCCGTCATGGAGGAGGTGCGCAGGCTCAGGTTCAATCCCATCAAGGAAGATATCACCGTTCGAGGTATGATCAGTTACATCATAAGTGCACGATAATATATGCTTCGTCCGGCAAGGGCGCGATAAGCGCGCGACAAGGGCACTATAAATGCCTGCGTTCGGAAACCTCGAAAACCCCACCCCGGCGGAACCCGTTATTTTCTTCGGGGATTTCGTATAGGGACTCAAAAAAAACCGTGGTTGCGTGTATTTTGGAGCGCGGTTCACCGATAATGAAGCTGTGTGAAACCATTTTTTACCGGTTCCCGTGAGGTGAAGGTGCGGGTCCGGTATTTCGACAGTGGAGCCGTGAAATGCGAAAATTACTCTTCATGGTATCGATAATGTTTATCTGCATGCCCGTTCTGACGGTTACGGCGCAGGAAATCCCGTCCTACGGGTTTGTCTCGTTCGAAGACAGCTCCGGTACACTCCTGAGCAGGGCCCGGTCCGAGGGATACGAGGTGAAGGAAGAGGAGCAGCTCTCCTCGTACGGCTCCTCCGTTGCCGTGTTTATCAAGGATCAGCAGTTCTACGGGGAGACGATGTATCTTTTCTTCGACCAGGATGAAAATCTCATTTATTTCAGTGTCGATTTCCGGTTGAATGAAAATCAGTCGCCCGGAATCATGAACAGGCTCACGGATTCCGTCAGTGAAAAACTCGCGGAAAAATACGGAGACTCAGACAAGGAGGGGGTTCCCTACTACAAGATTTACGAAAACATCTACGAAATATTCCTCCCGCCCCCGGGCGTGCCGCATCAGAGGACGCGTATACAGTTCAAACGGCTCGACCGGTTTTCGGCCTACCTCGACTATTACGAACAGGAGGTGCTGAAGCTCGAGAACGACGAGATAGAAAAGACGGTCGAGAAACTGTAGCGCCGGGCCGATTCCTACTTGCCCTTGCGTCTCGTTCCCCCAAGCAGCCTTTCGTTTCGAATGGGCCTCCCTACCGGGGCTATGCTGTCCCTCACCGAGCGTATATCCTCGACTGAGTAAAAAGCTCCCGGGTTATACTCGCCGATGATTTCCACGACACGAAACAGGGCGTTGCGCCGTATGACGGTGTATATGACATTCACTTTGCCCGTGCTTCCCTGTGCGTCGAGGACGGTCACGCCGTATCCCGTTGATTTGAGCGCCTCTATCAGCGCTGATGCGTCACGTCGCGTTATTATGCGCACGCCGATGGACCCCACGGCAATTTTTCCCTCTATCAGGATACCGATGTAGTTTCCCATGGCGAAGCCTCCGGCGTACGATATGTACGCCGCCACGTTGCTCAGGTTCTGCATGATTTTCCCGATTGCCATGAGCCAAATGAGAACCTCGAAGAATCCCAGGAGCGGAGCAAGGGCCTTATGACCGCGGGAAACGAATATGATGCGCAGCGTTCCGAGCGATACGTCGAATATTCTCGAGCAGAATATCAGCAGGGGGAGGATGATGAAGGAAAAGACGGCGGAATCGAGTAATGTCATGGACACTCTCCATGCAGGGGTATGAAATATTTGAAATCCTCACAGGTCTCACATGTAATGAATATTTCTGAAAACCCGTCCCTCGCTCTAAGAGTCCTCCTTCCGGAATACATAACTCAGGAGCTTGTACACGAGCTTGGCCGCGAGAAAGTCGGGAGCTTTGTTCGAAGACGGGCAGAGCTCGACCACATCGAAGCCTCTTATCGTTTTCTTTTTGGAGACTTTCTTCAAGAGCCCGGTTACCGCGTACCAGTCCAGACCGCCCGGTTCCGGCGTTCCGGTAGAGGGCATAAAGGCCGGATCGAAGACGTCGAGATCGATGGTGATGTAAACATCCCTGCCCAGACTGCGGATGACACCGTTTTGCCAGTTACCCTTCCTGTTTATAAGCCGTGCCGGAAAGGTGTGAACCGATTCGACCGCGGAAAGCTCCGAAGAATCCATGCTCCTCACACCGACCGCCGTGATACGGGGTACGATCTCCCTGATCCGCGCCATCGTGCAAGCGTGGCTCAGGAGGTCTCCCTGATAGCTGTCGCGCATGTCTGAGTGGGCATCGAGCTGCAGAACGCACAAACCGGGATAGGCTTCGCTGTGTGCCTTAACGGATCCGACCGAAACGGTATGTTCTCCCCCGACCGTAACGACGAATTTATGTTTATTTATAAGGTATCGCACTCTTTGGTAAACAGCCTCGATCATGGACTCCGAGTCGGCCGCTTTTACCGGCTCATCGGTGAAAATGCCGCACCGGTACACCTCGCTTCGAGTTTCCCTGTCAAAGAGCTCGAGATGTTCAGATGCTTCCATCATGGCGGCGGGTCCGCGATCCGTTCCCCTGATCCACGTTGACGTGAGGTCGAAGGGTACCGGAAGCACGGCAATGCGGGATTTAATAAATTCCGTGTACCGGTCGGGAAGGGCTCCGAAGTTATGCATTATCTTTTTCCGTGAGGATACCGCTGTTTCGACAGTCAGCCTTCGATAAGGAGGACGGCGGCCGAGATCACGGTCGTCCACAGCCCGTTCTTATTACCTTCGGCGGACTGGCAAATATGCCTGGTTTTGAATATATGGCCGCTCGCCCGGTACACCTTCTTGCGTTCATCCCATGCCTGCTCCGGATCGAAGGGTATGCCCAGCGTGGTTGCGAGCATGGTAGCGGCGAGGTCCTCCGCATAATCACCCGAAACACGGGCCGTTTCGCCGTAGGCGTGGTGCTCGGAAATGTAGCCGTAGTGGCTGCTGTCCTTCGGGAGGGCGATTCCGATCGCCGAGGATACAAGCCTGTTGGGCTCCTGCGTCTCGTTCCGTGCCATCACGCAGAATGTTATCTGACCCGGTTTCAAAAGAGAAAGCCCTTCGTCCCTGTTTATGACCCTGCAGTCGGGAGGGAGTATGCTCGAAACATAAACGAGGTTGCACTTCTCTATGCCGGCTGAACGCAGCGCGACCTCGAAAGAGGAGAGCCTGTCCTTGTGGACCCCGGACCCCCGTGTGAGGAACGTTTTCTTCGGAATCAATCGGCTTCCCCTTTTTCCAGATAACCGTTCAGGTCACGCGTTTCCCTGTACTTCCAATTGCCCCTGTGATAGCCGTAACTCGCGACAAGGGGAAAGGCGATCGTGGCCTCGGAGAATACGATTTGTTCGTTTCCCTCGTCGACCTTTCCCCAGGAATGGGCTTCCTTGAGCGTCGAGCCCGAAAGCCCGCCGTCCCGTTCATCCGCGACCGTGATCTGGACCGCGTATTTGTGCATGGATGCACCTTCGCCGATCACGTCCGCCGCCACCGTGATGTCCTGCGCGAAGTTCTTGGGAACGCCCCCGCCGATCATGAGAAGTCCCGTATCATCGGAAGCGATCTTGATCCTCGTAAGCTCGAGAAAATCCCTGACCGAATCTATCGTTACCCGGGCTTTTCTTTTGTTTTTCCACTGGTGGTGTACGAGTCCGAAACCGGCGCTCGAGTCGGAAAACGCGGGAACGAATACCGGAACACCCTGCTGATAGGCGTTCCTGACAACCGAGTTTTTCCCCATGTCCCTTTGAACGAGGTAGTCGCCCATGGCCCTGATAAACTCTCTTGAGGAATAGGGACCGGGGGGAAGCGAGTCCGCGATACGGCTTACGGTCATGTCGCACTCTCTCAGCTTATCTTCGTCTATGAAGGTGTCGTATATCCTGTCCACTCTCTTCTTCATGAGCAGGTCGTCGTCCACAAGGGGGGTTCCCCTGTAATGCGAAGCTCCAAGCGCTTCGAAAAAGTCCTGATCGACGATGATCGCACCGGTCGATACGATGACGTCGGCCATGTTGAGGGCAATCATGTCGGACACGATCTTCCTCAGCCCGGCGCTGAAGAGCGAGCCCGCAAGGCACAGGATGATCGTGCACTCTCCGTCACCGAGCATCCGGTCGTATATATTCGCCGCCCTGGCCAGGTTCCTCGCCTGGAAGGCCATTTTTTCGAACTGCTCGATAATGGGAATCGTGTTGACCGTTTTGAAGTTGAAATGTTCGATCGGGGTTTTCAGGAGGTCATCTTTGTTCATTTTTCCAAGCCTCCGATGATACCATACGGTATCATAACATAAAACTGAGTCAATGTATATGCCGAGCTTGAGCGAGTCAACAGAATTAGGCGCGGAAAATCGGGTGAATGATGAACGAATTCACTCGACTTTTTTATCGAAATAAATTAAATATTTCGCTCGTCGGATGTGGTGTACTCCGCGGGGTGGCGTCGCATGAGCGGCCGAAGATTCCTCAAGTACGGCATATTCTGTGTGATCGGTATCGGATTTCTTGTCGCCGTTTACAGTCTTATCCGGTTTGAAAAACTTTTCCAGTCTCTACATCCCCGTTACCTTTTTTGGGCGGGCCTGTGCGGTTTTTCCGTCTATTTACTGGAGGGCGCGGTGCTGTACTTCGCGCTCCGGATTTTCGCCGAGCGGGTCCCCTTCTCCCGTTCCATCCGGTATTCACTTATTATCAATGCGGTCGGGTATTTCATTTCAATAGGAGGTATCACGCCCTTTGCCACCCAGGTGCACGTTCTGGAGCACAGCTCCATTCCAGCCTCGAAGGCGACGCTTTGCAGGATTGTTCAGGTTATTATATTCAGCGGTCTCTTCGATGTCATACTCCTGGGAGGGTTCATATCCGTTCTCCTGAACGGGATCGATCACGTCTATGTCGCGCCGCTGGGAGCGCTCATAGGTTTTTTCCTCTGCCTCAGCGGATGTCTCTTCTTATCGATCTATTTGAAAAAAGTAAGGAGATTCATCATACGGGTATCGGCAGGCGTACTGAACAGAATCGCGCGTCTTTTCCAGAAACGGGAGCTCCTTCACAGAGAACAGGTGGCTCTGTTCATCGGGGAGCTCGAAACCGGCATGCGGGGTCTGCTCAAGACTCCCCGCTATCTGTTTTTTATACTCCTCGCAGCGGTCGCGGACTGGTTTTTCTGGATAATGACCATGTATTTCTCTTTTCTATCGCTCGGCATCCGGATCCATCCCGGTGTCATGATCGTCGGATTCGCGGTGGGCCAGGTGTTCGGCATAATCTCCATGGTTCCGGGCGGCCTGGGCGTTCTCGAGGGATCGATGGTGCTCGCCTACTCGGCGCTCGGCGTACCGCTCGGCACGGCGTTCGGCGCCATACTCATATTCAGGGTGGCATTCAATTTGGTTCCCTTTTTTATCAGCCTTCCCCTCTACTTCAGTTTGGAAAAGAGGATGGAGGATAACGGGGAAGAAAAAAACCGGCCCCCTGTATGAAAGTTCAGGTATACTGTACCATAGACTCGATCGGAGAACGAGAGATGGGTGGTGAGAAGAAAAATTTCCTGTTCGTATCCTATGACGCCCTTATAACTGACATAGCGTGGAAAGTGAGCCGCGAGGGACACAACGTCCGCTATTATATCAAGAGCGAGTCCGCGTCGGGGATCGGCGACGGTTTTGTTCCGAAAACGGGCGACTGGGAAAACGAAACGGACTGGGCCGACGTCGTGATTTTCGACGATGTATTGGGGCACGGCACTTTTGCGTGGAATCTGCGCGAACAGGGGAAGGCGGTCATAGGAGGAACCCCCTACACGGACAGGCTCGAGGACGATCGAGCGTTTGGGCAGGAGGAGCTGAAGAAAGCGGGGGTGACGATCATTCCCCAGTGGAGCTTCGATTCCTTCGACGACGCGGTGCAGTTCATCAGGCAAAAACCCCAACGGTACGTGCTGAAGCCGAGCGGGAAGGCGCAGAACATCAAGCGTCTCCTCTTCGTGGGCGAGGAGGAGGACGGAAGGGACGTCATCAGGGTACTCGAAGCGTACAAAAAGGCCTGGGCGGGAACGATACGCGAGTTCCAGCTTCAGAAGAGGGTAAGCGGAGTGGAGGTGGCTGTCGGCGCCTTTTTCAACGGCAGCGAATTCATTTTTCCCGTAAACATCAACTTCGAGCACAAGAAGCTCTTTCCGGGCAACATCGGTCCCGCAACCGGCGAGATGGGTACGAGTATGTTCTGGTCCATGCCCAACCGCCTGTTCAACGCCACGCTCAAGAAGATGGAGCCCAGGCTCAGGGACGAGGGGTACGTGGGCTACATGGATATCAACTGCATCGTGAATGCGAACGGCATATATCCCCTGGAATTCACCTCCCGTTTCGGTTATCCCACGATATTCATCCAGCAGGAAGGCATACAGATGGAGATGGGGGATTTTCTCCACGGGCTTGCATACGGAACGCTGACGAAGTTCCGGGCAAGAAAAGGTTTTCAGATCGGCGTCAGGATCGTGGTCCCTCCTTTCCCGTACAGCGGGGACCGTGAGACCTTCGATGCGTACTCGAGGGACGCCGTGGTCATATTCAAGAAGCCCACCGAGGGTGTTCACATAGAGGACGTGAAGCTCGTAAGGGGTCAGTGGCTCGTGACAGGGAGCTCGGGCGTGGTGTTATTGATCGTGGGCATGGGGCAGACCATGCGGCAGGCCCAGAACCAGACTTACGCGCGGATTAAAAACATTCTCATCCCGAATATGTACTACCGGAAGGACATCGGCGACCGCTGGATAGACGACAGCGACCGCCTTCACAACTGGGGATACCTGCGCGAGCTTTGAACCGGTGTGTGTTCCAAAAGCTGGCTGCCGGTATTATTTTTATAATGGGGTAAATTAAAGAAGGAGGAATAACATGAAAAGGACGGTTTTCATACTCCTTGTATTCATAATATTTGTACTGGCGATACTTGCAGGCTGCACATCATCGAAGAAGTACGGGGAGCTGGAAGAGAGGAACGAGACCCTGAAAGGGCACCTCGATTCCGCGAACAGGCTGGTGGAGGATCTTGAGAAGAGGATTTCAGAGCTCGAGGCCCGCGTTATTGAGAGTACTGAATCCGCGGAAGAGGCGGCAAAGGTAAAGCAGGCGTACGAGAAACTTGCCGGGGAACTCAGCGTGGAGGTGGAGGAAGGGAGAGTGCAGATCGAGCAGCTCAGGGGAAGGATACAGCTGAGTATCGCCCAGGAGCTCTTCTTCGATTCGGGCTCCGTTGATATCAGGCCCGAGGGGCAGGAGATGCTGGTCCAGATCGGAAATATATTAAAAGAAATTCCCGAGAAGAACGTCAGGATCGAGGGCCATACGGACACCGTACGTATAGGGTCCGCTCTCAAAACGGTTTATCCGACGAACTGGAACCTCGGAGCGGCACGTGCCGTCAATGTGACCCGGTTTCTCCACGAAAAGGCGGGGATCGATCCGCTCAGGTTGAGCGCCGTATCGTACGGCCAGTACAGGCCCGTGGCCTCGAATAAGACAAAGGCCGGAAGGGCGAAGAACAGAAGAATCGAGATTATCCTTGTTGACAGGGACATGGATCTTGCGGCCAGGATGCGCGAGTATCTGGCTCAGTAATAGAAAAAGACATTCGGGGTATATCGGATCTCTTTTCAGACTGAAGGGAGGAGGAACGTCCCGATGCGTATTTTCACGGAACGTGTGATGTGCACGGTTGTTTTTCTTATAGCGCTATCCGCTGTCTCCGGGTGCTCGAGGAAAGAGGAAGCTCGGGTTGGAGATGAGGCATCGGATAAGATAGCGGGCGCCGTAAAAGCGGCATTCAGCCTGGAGGAGGCTCTGTGGGACGGGAAACTCGTTTTCAACGACAAGGAGGACGTCTACGACCTCTTCAGGAGGGGCTTTTCCGAGGACATGGCACGGCGTCTTGCGAATTACTACTGGATGGAAGGGAAAAAGCAGGGTAAGACTACATACAGGATGCTGAGGGCGGGTGACGCCGTGTTCATTCCCCCCGATAACATCACCGTCAAGTCAGTGGAATCCGACTGGGCCGTCGCCCTTCTCGAGTACCGCGAGAACAGGGAGGGGCCCGTCACCTGGGAGGAACACACCATCGAGGTACGGCTCGGAAAGGAAGAGGAGACCTGGAAAATATACGATACCGACCTCATAGAGGGTGAGTGAGCGACGTTGCGGGTTTTTTTACCGGAATATTTGTTTATATGTTTTTGAACTTTTCCTCGTTCTGCGCAATCTCTTTCTCGATCCCGCTGATAGCGTCGATTATCTTCTTAATGTTCCCGGATTCGGCTGATATCGACTCATTGTCCTTGTCGACGAGCAGTTCGTACACCTCTCCACCGAGCTCGGCCAGCTTCCCGTGCGCATCGTTTTCGAGACGCATGATTTTCAGCTTTAAGGCTCCCTTTTCACCGGCTTCCTTCGTTTTTTCGAGCGCCTCTTTCGAAATTTCGAGGCCTCTCTGCATGGTTTTTTCAATTCTTTCCCTGAATCGCATGGCTCCTCCATTTTTCAGCGCTGAATAGAACGCGTGTGATTGGTTTTACTCTTACTCTTTTTCCTCTTTCTTAATCCCGTTTCTCTCCGATTCCTCGACTGCCTTTTTCTTTTTCTTTCGGTACCCGAGGCTCTTTATGACCCATCCGAGTATGATCCCGACCGCAAATACTATTAATATCATGATCGCTCTGGACACGGTTACGGACCATGCAAAAAATTGGATATCAACTTTCTCGACATTTTGCACCATGAAAACGATAACGATAATGCCTATTATTACACCGATTACAAATTTCATATCTTTCTCCTCTTTTCCGTAGAGTACGTATCACCGGCAACCGCCGTAAAGGCGGACGGATCCCCATAATTATGTGCACCGGTTTGTTGCCGAATAAAACCCCTCGTTCAAACGCTATCGCAGGTACTGGCGCATCGTACGGGCGAGGTCAAGGTCACGGTCGATCAGAATGATCTCTATCCGTCTGTTTTTCGCCTTTCCAGATACGTTTTTATTAGAAGCCGCGGGACGGTACTGGCCGTAGGACACGGCGCTTAACCTGAACGGATCCACATTCACCTCATCAATCAGAAAACGGACGACCGTAGTCGCACGCGCCGATCCCAGTTCCCAATTGGTCTGGTAGAGTTTCTTGACCGCGGGAGAGACGATCGGGTCGCTGTCCGTATGACCCTCTACCCGTATGTTTTTTTCCGGTATGGTTTTCAGTATTTCTCCGATTTTCCTGAGCACCACCTGCCCCTCGGGTTTGATCTCGGCGCTGCCGGTGTCGAAGAAGACCTTTTCCGCAATCGTGAGGTTGAGCCTTCCCTTGATCTGCTCAATCTGTATCGTGCCGTTTCTAATCTCCTTTTCCAGGTTCTTAACGAGCAGGTCATAGGTGTTTTTCAACTTCTCCACTTCCTGCGTGGACTGCGTCTGCTGCGCCTGCAGCATTTTCCGAAGTCCGACGATCTCCTCATCCTTTTTTGCTGCGTCGCTCTCCAGGGTTTTTTTATCCTTTTCAAGTGAGGAGAGGGCGGAATCCTTGTCTTCGATCCTTTTCTTCGATTGGTCCAGGTCGTTTCTGAGAGACCGGTTCTCCTCCTCAAGACGGGCGTTCTCGTCCTCGACCCCTCTCATCTTTTTTGTGGAAGCGCATCCTCCCAGGACAAAAACAGCGGCTAAAAATATACTTACAGTGATCAGTAAATATTTTTTCATTTTTCCAACCCCCTTTTAAAATTCAACGAATTTTTTATACCGGTATCGTACCATAATATACTATGGCCATCATACCTCCGCTACTTCGGATTAGCAGCGAGGTAATCGTTGATGAACTCGTCGACAAATGCTCTAACCGTTTCCTTCATGACCGGAGGCGCCTTTTTCTTTCCCCCCAGTCCCACCATCCATCGGGACCAGGTGGTTGAAAAAATCGAGGTATCGGACCTCGAAGGAAGTACCATCCGCTGGGAGAAGTCGACCCTGATTCCATAGGAGTACATAATTTTAGCATTGTCCTCCACGGCTATGAGATCGATCCTCAACGTTCCGTCTCGTGACTCGGCCCCGTTCATCGGAACGACACGCACGCCCGCCATACGGAGCTTGAGTTCTATATCCGTTCTAAAGTCGGCTTCCTTCAATTCCACGACGGTCTGATCGATACGGATATCCACGGCCACGGTTTTCAAGCCCTTGAGCTGAACAGGTTCGGCGAAGACTGAAAAACCGGTCGCGGTCATTATAACAAGAAAAATGACGGCACCGACGATGAAGGCTTTTCTTTTCATTTTATTCCTCCTTTTTTAGGACATATTTGCCTCTCGGTAATTGATGGTTGACAGGCAATGAACCCGTACGTTCTCCTTCCGTTTCCGGCTGGATGATGGAATAATCGGAATTCTCCCCGATTCCCCCAAATACGATAATGCAATTTTTTAGGCGTGAATAGAAAATTATGCTTTATTCGGTATGGTTAAAAACGCCGGCCGCGTGAAGGCGGGCGCCGGTACTTTTTTTAGCGACGTTATCCCGTGAGCGGCGTTATCCCGGGAACGCGGAGGCCCTTATCTTCAGAAGCTCGGGCTTCTCCTCGATCTCACGCGCGAAGGCTTCCTCGCGCAAGCGGTTGACGTACCCGGGGTCCTGGAAGGAATAGGTGAAGTTCGTGTGCACGTCGTACCGCCCCTCGAGCAGGGCCACGGTGTCCTCGACCATGACGAACTCCTCATCCGTAGGGATGACGAAAATTCTCACTCCAGAGTCCGCTACCGTGATTTCGGTCTCAGCGTTCCGCGTCCTTGAAAGCCCGTTCTTTTCGGGGTCTACCGCGATGTCGAAAGCTTCGAGCCCGGAGGTCATCTTTTCCCGCATGAGGGGGCTCATCTCTCCGACGCCGGCGGTAAAGACCAGCGCGTCCGCGCTTCCGAGGACCGCAAGATAAGCACCGATGTACTTCCTGCCCCTGTACGATTCGATCTCGATTGCGAGGCGCGCGCGCTCGTCCCCGGCCGCCGCCGCCGCGGCAATATCACGTCTGTCGATATACTGTCCCGTTATGCCCAGCAAACCGCTCTTTTTGTTCAGTAGGACGTTCATCTCTTTTACCGATATCCCGAGTTTTTCCATCATATAGAGATCGATCGCCGCGTCATGATCTCCGGGCCGCGTTCCCATGACCGCGCCCTCCATGGGCGTGAATCCCATGCTCGTATCCACCGAAATTCCGTTCCGAACGGCGTTGAAGCTTACGCCGTTCCCGATATGGGCAAGCACGAGGTTTGTCTCAAAGGGACTCTTCCCGAGGAGAACGGCGGCCCGTTTCGCCACGTAGAGGAGGGATGAGCCGTGAAAGCCGTATTTTCTTATATGGTTTTCTGTATACCACTCATAGGGAAGGGGATAGATATAGGCGTGCTCCGGCATGGTCTGATGCCAGGCCGTATCCATGATTGCGACGTGGGGTATATTCGGCAGGGCCTCGCGCGCGGCTTCGATTCCGGTGATGTTGGGCGGGTTGTGGAGCGGCGCGAGGTCGGAGAGCTTCCGAAAAGTATTGAGCGCGGTATCGTCTATGATGACCGACTTGTGGAACTTTTCACCGCCGTGAACCACACGGTGTCCGACCGCCTTTATCTGATGGATGTCGTCGATGACTCCGTTTTCCGTTCCCGTAAGGACTTCCATGATGAGATCCACGGCTTCGCGGTGGGTTGGACAGTCCCGTTTGACCGTGACCGCCTCCCTGCCGATGACCTCATGGGTAATGAATGAATCTCCCTGCGTGACCCTCTCGACAAGTCCTTTCGCGATACTCTGTTTCTTTTCCCACCTGTACAGGTCGTACTTGAGCGACGAGCTCCCGCTGTTCAGTACTAAAATATCCATAGCTAAACTCCTCTGTAAGATTGCATGAGACTCCCTGCTTCCCGAAAAGGATTGCACCGAAAAATGAATATGGTTACATTAATACTGTGATTTCGTTTGCTTCCTGTTTGCCGGTTCTTACCGATTTTTGTGTACGCGCGGTGGTGTTACCGTAGCAGGCTTATTTCGATGACATCTTAAATATAGGCAGGTAAACGTTCAATCGTAAATTTCTAAATGAACACGTGCCCTTTGATTTTTACCTGAATTTATGAATGCTTGATAAGCAATTGTCAAATTAAAGGCCATTGGCTTTTGTATTCCGGAATAAAATACCGGATTATTGATGGATGAAACCACAATAACGGCTGTTGCTTGAGCGGAGGAAATTATGCACCCTTCGATTCGATTATACTCCCGGATAGAGCCGGTCAACGCCGTTCTTGTCGCTGCCTGGCCGGGAATGGGAAACGTTGCATTCGGTGCGGCCTCCTATCTCAGAGAGAACCTTAAAGCGGTGAAGTTCGCCGACATCGAACCCGAGGATGTGTTCTATCAAACGGGGGTGCAGATACGGGAGGGGCTGCTCGATATCCCCGGTCTTCCGCAGAGTGAATTCTATTTTTACCGGGACCCTGAGGGACGAAACGATATCATCATATTCATCGGCGAATCGCAGCCGGTTATGGAGAAGGAGTACGAGCTTGCAAGGCGGGTGGTCGAAGTCGCCGTTCTCCTGAAAGTAAACGAGATCATTACATTCGCCGCTACCCCGGTCAATATCACGCACCGCTCCGAACCGGGTGTCTGGGGAGTGGCCACCGACGGGGAACTGCTGAGCGCCCTGCCTTCTCTGGGTGTCAAGGTGATGGATGCCGGACACATCGGGGGACTCAACGGTCTTCTGCTCGGGGTCGGCAAGGAATCGGGCATACACGGTATCTGTCTGCTCGGTGAGATCCCGTTCTATACGGCGAAGATAGAGAATCCCAAATCCTCCCTCGCCATACTGAAGGTATTCATGAAATACAAGCATATCAGTCTCGGGCTCGATGGGCTTACACAGATGGCCCATTTTGTCGAGGAAGAGGTTGAAAAGGTGAGCAAGACCACCAAGCAGACCTTTTTCGGCAATGAGGAAACGGGCGACTCCAAACAGGATTACGAGTCCGGGAAGGAAGAAACCGAGACCGTCACTGATGAGGTTCGCAAACGTATCGAACGGCTGTTTGAGGCGGCGGCTGAGGACATTTCAAAGGCGGGAGAGCTGAAACGGGAGCTCGACCGCTGGAGCCTGTTTGTTGAATACGAGGACCGGTTTCTGGATCTCTTCGGCAGGAAGAACTTGTAGTAAATATTACAGCAGGATGACCGGACAGGAGCATGGGCCTCTTTGGAAAAAAGAACAGCGAAGAAGAAACCGCGCTTCCAGCGGTATTCGAGAATCCCCGGCTCACGGCCCGCGAGGGATTCAAGGGCGACAGCGAGCTCTCCGAACCCCTGATCAGGCTTTCGAAACAGCTTCGCGAACGATTCGGCGTTCGCAGAGGCGACTACGTCTCCGTGAAACGGGGCGATCGGGTTGCCAGGGCGCGCGTCGAGGTGTCCTCGGCATCGGACGGAAGCCGGTCCATTATCAGGATGAACGCCCGCGCGAGGGAACTCCTGAACGCGCAGCTCGGCGACGATATCGAAGTCATCCCCCATGAAACCCTCATACTCCTCATCGACACATCCGGAAGCATGTCAGATTTTATTTCGGGAAAGGTCAAGATAGATGCCGCCAAGAACGCGGTGGTGGAGTTTATCAGGAGCAAATTCCTCATGGCACAGGGAGACCGCGTTGGCATCGCCTCCTTCGGGCAGGTCGCTGCATTCGTCGAGAAACCGTCGAGCGATTATGAGCGCCTCGAGGGAAGGGTGGACGCGCTCGTGCCGAACGGTTCGACCGCCATGTACGAGGGTTTGAGGATTTCCCTCGACGAGCTGGCTTCGGTGGGAGGAGCAAAAAGAATCGTCCTCCTCACGGACGGCATGCCCACGACCACGGGAAGGATGTCGATCATTTCCATGGCAAAGGAAGCCGCTTCTCGAAACATCGTCATCGATACCGTTGGAGTGGGTTCACCCTTTGATTTTATAAGCTATGACGAGATGCTCCTCAAACGAATTGCCGCGATAACCGGCGGAACCTTCAGAAGGGTCATGGACGTTGAGCAGCTCACCGGGCAGTTCAGGGAGCTCGCGGAGGGCAAGAATTACACCTACCTCCTGCCGGAGAAGTGATATCCCTTATATGATCTCAGAAGTAAACGACGATCAAGGCATACGCACATGGATTTGAAGGATGAAAGAAGAAGCTACATACGCCATCCCCTGAGCTATCCACTCAGTACACGAATAATCCGCGGTAATTCGGTCGGAACTTCCGTTGGAAGTTCCGCCGGTAAAGACGATGTGTGGACGGAGTCCATGAATATCGGCGCGGGCGGTGTTCAATTTATAAGCGGTCGCTCCCTTGAGCGTGGTACCGAGGTCGGAATCACCATCGAGGTCGAAAAGAGAAAATTCGAGCTTGACGGATACGTCATCCGCTGCGAGCCATCGGAGAACGGCGGCTTTATCACAGCGGTCGCGTTCAATTCCCCGAGCGCACTTCTCAAGGCGAGGATGGCCGAGCAGGTCGTGCGTATGGAGCTCTTCAAGGAACGGCTGGAAAGACGGTACGGTGTGAAGCTCGATTTCGCTGCGGTCGCGAAGGAGTGGATCAAGCGCTACTCCACGAGCTTCGCGCGAAGATACGACGTATAGCCCTCATCATTGACCACTCTCTTTTCGGCTTCCAGGGGCGGTTTGGTTTCAAGGATGCGGTATTACACCTCGATCCCTTTGGACGGCGGAGGGGGTTCGACCCACTTCTTTTTTCCCTTCTCTTCTCCCGGAAGGCGGGTTCGGATGTGGCCGGTATCCGGGGCGATATCCGAAAAGGTGATCTCGGGCTGTACCTGGGTGACGGCGATCCACCGTATCTCATTCGGGTCTCCTATGACGGCGATCGGCAGTGAGATGGTGATCGCGTTTGCATGAATGGTGAAACTCCTGATGATACTGAGCCTGCTCGTGTTTACCATGTCGTGGAGGATGCAGTACCAGAGGGAGGATTCGCTCGAGTAATAAAGGAGGATGCTGAAGTCGCTTCCGATATCGCCGTTGTCGAGCCCTGTGCCGCGGTTCCCGTCAGTGTCGATCAGGAGACCGTATGACCTGTTCTGATCGTAGCTCGGCGGTATGTCGTCGGTGAGCACGATCTCGAACATAAGCGAGTGCTCATCCACAAGCCAGAGTCCGACCTGCGTTATGTCCATGGAGTTTGAATGATCCACGCAGTCGCAGTCTCCGGCCGGATCGCTTTCAGCTTCGAGCAGGGTGAGCTCGAAACGCTTTGCTGAACGCATGGTTGCGCATGCCGAGAGTGCAAAGAGCATGAGCAGCACGGCTCCAAATACGAACACCTTCACCTTTTGTCTCCTCGTTATAGACAATAGCACGCGGGACCCGGGCTGTCAGCCATACTTTTCAAATCATGGTACTTTTACCGATCGTGCGGTGAGGCCCTGCCTTACGACAGGCTGAATGGAGAGGACCGGCTGCGGTTCGTTCTATTCGAATCGCTTTTTTCTTTTACGCGGTCTGAACGCCGCGTATTTTCCGCCGGTGAAGTTAATGCCCAGCCCGCACAGGACTCCGATAAAGGACGCGACCAGGTAGTGACGGTTGAAGAAGGGGACGTTCTCGAAGAGCAGGACCGATACCAACCAGTTCAAGAAGAAACCGGTGGCACACACCCCGAGATAAACAAAGTACTGCATCGCGGCTTTCCCCTTACGGGCGCCCCTAAAGGTGAATCGTCTGTTGAGCGTAAAGTTCGAGGTAAACCCGAGTATGAACCCGAGACCTCGGGATATCCTGAAGTGAATACTGAGAACACCGTAGAAGAGCGAAACCGAACCGAGGTCCAGGAGGGTCGCGACCGTTCCGACCGCGCAGAATTTTATAAATTCCGCGAGCACGGGGTAACGGTACGCAAGGAGCCTCATCAGGTGGCGAAAACAGCTTATGAGGACCCTCAGGTTCAGCTTGCTCCTGCCGTGGAGCCTCCTCCCGAATACGATCGGTATCTCGAGTATCCTTTTCGGACGGGTCTTTACCAGGATTTCCAGACCGATCCTGAGTCCCACGGGATCGAGCGTGACGGTATCGTCTTCGTTCCCCGTTCTTTCCAGCAGGTCTTTCCTGAACGCGAAGAACCCTGAATGGGGGTCCTTCACACTCGTGAAGGGGAGGGCGGGGACGCGTGCCAGCAGAGCGGCAAGTCTTCTTGCGGCTGAAAGCGAAGAAAAGTCGCCGCCCTCTATGAAACGGCTGCCTATGACGAAGTCCGCCTCTCCGGACAGGACAGGACCCGAGATCTGCGGTATCGTCTCCGGTGGGTGGCTGAGGTCCGCGTCCATCACGAGTACAGCTTCCCCTTTGCTCTTATCGATGCCCGCAAGGACGGCCGCGGAGAGGTCCGGTTTCTCTTTCCGGACGATCAGGAAGACCGGGACCGAAGATATAAATCTCTCAACGGCTTGCACGGTTCCGTCCTTTGAGTCGTCGTCCACGATGATGATCTCGGCCCGGATGGAGGAGCGCTCGAGGGTTTTAACGATCCGGTCGAGAAGAACCGGCAGGTTTTCGGCTTCCCGGAACGCGGGGATGATGATTGAAAGCATGAAGGTTCGGACCCCTCTCACTATCGCTTGTGTATTAAAGAATTATGAGATACCAACAGCTTATCCACAACCCTTCATGACCCCTTTTTCGGGAACATGAAGCTGCACAGGGAATTATGGAACAGGATAATTAGTATAGCATAAATAGATAGAGAAGGATAACAGAACGAACGGATTGCCCGCGAAGATCCGGGGACGGACGGTATTATACCATAAACATCTACAGCCGTTCTATCCCTTGGACCATTTCGATCCATTTCAGGGGTAATT